>DASVXQ010000292.1:0-7764 GCA_036392615.1 Actinomycetes bacterium
TCGGCGCAGCTGCGCGACCGCGGCCGGCCGGCGGGGGCCGCCGCGCTGCGCGGCGTGCTCCGGCGGCTCGGCGCGCTGCAGATTGACTCGATCAACGTGGTCGCCCGCAGCCACGAGCCGGTGCTCGCCTCCCGCGCCGGCCCGCACGACCCGGCCGCCTTCGAGCGGCTGATCTACCGCCGCCGCGCCGGCTTCGAGTACTGGGGCCACGCGGCCTCCTTCCTGCCGATCGAGACCTACCGGCTGTTCCTGCCGCGGATGGCCCGCCTGGCGACGCAGACCCGCGGCTGGTGGGCGGACATCCGCGCCAAGCACGCCGAGCTCTACCAGCCGATCCTCGACCGCATCCGCGTCGAGGGGCCCTTGGCCGCCTCCGACTTCCGCGAGCAGACCGGCCCCCGCCGCGGCACCTGGTGGGACTGGGCGCCCGCCAAGCACGTGCTCGAGGACCTGTTCGACCGCGGCGTGCTGATGGTCCACGACCGGGTCCGCTTCGAGCGCCGTTACGACCTGACCGAGCGGGTGCTGCCGCCGGGTCTCGACCTGACCGAGCCGAGCTGGCACGAGGCGGCGATGGAGCTGACCCTGCTGTCCGCCCGGGCGCTCGGGGTCGCCACCGAGGCCGACCTGGCCGACTACTTCCGCCTGCGCGGCGAGTACGCCCGGCCGGCGTTGAAGGAGCTGGTGGCCTCCGGGCTGCTGCGCGAGGTCACCGTGGAGGGCTGGGACCGGCCCGCCTACGTGGAGCCGGGCACCCCCGTCCCGCGCCGCGCCGAGCACCCCCCGCTGCTGCTGAGCCCGTTCGACTCACTCGTCTGGCGGCGTGAGCGCGCCGAGCGGCTGTTCGACTTCCACTACCGCATCGAGGTGTACACGCCGAAAGCCAAGCGGCGGCACGGCTACTACACCATGCCGCTGCTGGCCGGCGGCCGGCTGGTCGGCCGGGTCGACCCCAAGCACGACCGCAAGGCAGGCGTGCTGCTGCTGCGCGGGCTGGGCGTCGAGCCGGACGTGCGCGCCGGCGAGGCGGTGGACGCGGCCGCCGCGGCGGCCTGGCGGCTGGCCGCCTACCTCGGCGCGGGCGACGTGGTGCTCGGCGAGGGCATGGCGCCGGCGCTCGGCACCCCGCTCGCCGCCGCGGTCGCCGAGCACCGCAGCCCCCGCGGCGCGGCGGAAGCCGGCGAGGACCCGGCCGCGCCCGCCAGCGCCTGAGCCACCGCGAGACCGGTACGGGCGGCGTCGGGTCTTCTGGACCGGTTCGTCCCGGGCGCGGCCGATGCCTGACCTTGCGAACCGGTATGGTGGCCGGTGGCGGGCCGTGCATCCCGCCGGGAACGGACGAACGGGGGAATCGGGTGCTTGGTCGGGGGCTCTGGCTGGGTCGCATCCTGGGCGTGCCGGTCCGCCTGGACCTCACCTGGTTCGTCGGGCTGGCGGTCTTCACCACGCTGAGCCACGACGTCTGGTCGCCACGGGTGACCGGGCTCGGCGCCGTCGCCCTGTCGATTGCGTTCACCTGCGCGTTCTTCGGCTCGGTGCTGGCCCACGAGCTGTCGCACGCGCTGGCCGCGCGGGTGCTCGGCATCGGCACCATGGAGATCAGCCTGCTGCTGTTCGGCGGCGTCGCCCGGATCGTCAGCGAGCCGGTCGACGCGGCCGGCGAGGCGCTGATGGCCATGGCCGGGCCGCTGACCTCGGTGACCCTCGCCGGGCTGCTGTGGCTGGCCAGCCAGCTGGTGGCCGGCTGGCCGGGCGACCTGCTCGCCCTGCTGGGGCTGGCGAACCTGGTGCTGGCGGTGTTCAACCTGCTGCCCGGCTTCCCGCTGGACGGCGGCCGGGTGGCCCGCGCGGTGGTCTGGCGGCTCACCGGGCGCCGCCTGCTGGCCACCCAGGTGACCGCCTGGTTCGGCCGCGGACTGGCGCTGCTGCTGATCGTCGGCGGCCTGGCGGCCGTGGTGCTGCTGCGCACCCCCCGCTACCTGCTGCACGTCGCGCTCGGCTTGTTCCTGCTGAACGCCGCCAACCAGGGCGAGCGGGCCGCCCGCCAGCTCGACCGCTACGCCCTCACCCACCCCGAGGTCTAGCCACCGGAGCCTTGTGGACAACCGCTCCGATGACCGTGCCCGGAGCGCTATCGTTGGAGCCGACTCGACGGATGCCCATCACCGATGAGGAGCGACCGTGCTGGTGACCGCCCGCCTCCGCCCGCCCGACCGGACGGTCGAGGTGGTTGACGTGCGCCGCGTCAAGGACCTGCTGGCGCGGCTCGAGGTGCTGCCCACCACGGTCCTGGTGATCCGCGATGGCGCGCTGCTGACCAGCGAGGACGAGCTGCGCGACGGCGACAGCGTCGAGGTCCGCTTCGCCATCAGCGGCGGCGGGGGCCCGCCGCCCGGCGGGCGCGCCGGCTCCGGTGCGGGAGGTGCCTAGCCATGGCCATGCGCTGCAAGCGGTGCCGCGACCGCGCGGCCATCGAGATCCGCCGGCACAACGCCGCCTTCTGCCGTGACTGCTTCTTCCACTACGTCCGGCAGCAGGTGACCCGGGCGATCGACAAGCACCACATGCTGCGGCCCGGCGACCGGGTGCTGGTGGCGGTCTCCGGCGGCAAGGACTCGCTGGCCCTGTGGGACCTGCTGCTGGAGCTCGGCCACCGTGCGGAGGGGCTCTACATGGGCCTCGGCATCGGCGCCTACTCCGAGCGCTCCAAGGACCTCTGCCAGGCGTTCGCCGCCGCGCGCGGGGCCAAGCTGGTGGTCTACGACCTCGCCGAGGAGCAGGGCTACTCGATCCCCGAGGCGGCCGGCAGGCCGCGAAGGGCCGGCGCAAGGCGCTCCTCCTGCGGGGTCTGCGGGCTCTCCAAGCGCTACGTGTTCAACCGGGTCGCGCTCGAGGGCGGCTACGACGTGGTCGCCACCGGCCACAACCTCGACGACGAGGCCGCCGTGCTGTTCGCCAACACGCTGCGCTGGGACATCGAGACCATGGCACGCCAGTTCCCGGTGCTGGAGGCGACCCGCCCCGGCCTGGTCAAGAAGGTCAAGCCGCTGTACCGGGTGGCCGAGCGCGAGACGGCCGCCTACTGCGTGCTCAAGGGCATCGACTACGTGGTCGAGGAGTGCCCTCTGGTCGCCGGCAACACCCAGCTGCGCCACAAGGAGACGCTGAACCAGATGGAGGAGGCCTCCCCTGGCGCCAAGCACAACTTCCTGTTCGGCTTCATCGACCGGGCGGCCGAGCTGCTGCGCTCGGCCGAGCACGCCGAGCTGACCGAGTGCGCCCGCTGCGGCATGGTCACCCAGGCGCCCGAGGACCCCGACGCCGTGCCGGTGTGCGCCTTCTGCCGCTCGCGCGAGCGGCTGCTCGGCGCCAGGGGCCGCCACGCCGACCTCCCGGTGGTCGAGGCGGCGACCCGGTGAGGCCGCTCGAGCCCGGCGAGCGGGTGCTGCTCCAGGACGCCAAGGGCCGGCGCTACCTGCTGACCCTCCAGGCGGGCGGGAGCTTCCACACCCACCGCGGCCGGCTGTCCCACGACCAGCTGATCGGCCGGCCCGAGGGCGAGGTGGTCACCACCGACCTCGGCCAGCGCCTGCTGATGCTGCGGCCGACGCTGGCCGACTGGGTGCTCAAGATGCCCCGCGGCGCGCAGGTGATCTATCCCAAGACCATCTCGCTGATGCTGATGGCGGCGGACGTGCAGCCCGGCATGACCGTGCTGGAGGCGGGCGCCGGCTCTGGAGCGCTCAGCATCGCGCTGCTCCAGGCGCTCGGGGGCGGCGGCCGGCTGATCTCCTTCGAGCTCCGCCCGGAGTTCGCCGCCCAGGCGCGGCGCAACGTCGAGGCCTGGTTCGGCAAGGCGCCAGAGGCCTGGGAGCTGCGCGAGGGCGACGTGCTGGACGGCATCGCCGAGGTCGGCCAGGTCGACCGCGTGCTGCTCGACATGCTGGAGCCCTGGCTGGTGGTGCCACCGGCGGTCCACGCGCTGTGCCCCGGTGGGGTGCTGGTCGCCTTCGTGGCCACCGTGCCGCAGGTGATGCGCACCGTCGAGGCGCTCGAGGGCAGCCGCTCCTTCGGCCTCATCGAGACCGCCGAGGCGATCATGCGGCCCTGGCACGTGGAGGGCCTGGCGGTCCGGCCCGAGCACCGCATGGTCGGTCACACCGGCTTCCTGGTCTCGGCCCGGCGCACCTCCGAGCCGTGGGGGCCGCCCGCGCCGGTCCGCTAGAACGCCGGTCAGGTATCTCGTTCCAAAGTGACTGCTTGGCAACCAGGGCGGCGCGCAACCCTTGGGGCTGTACGGATGGCCAAACGCTGCATGCGGCGCCGATCTCGCGAAGCGGTGGGAGACATGACCGGCGTTCACGGCCGTTTGGTCGTTCCGCACGCAGGGCACCCCGGTGGCCGGAGGTGAGACTCGATGGGCAACGACGACAAGCTGCGGAACAAGGAACAGGACGTCAAGGGCAAGGCCAAGGAGGCCTGGGGCAGCGCCACCGACGACGAGGAGCTGGAGGCCGAGGGCAGGGTCGACCAGTCGAAGTCCGATCTGAAGCAGGCCGGCGAGAAGGTCAAGGACGCCTTCCGCAAGTAGCCGCCGGACCAGCACCACCGGGAAGCCGGGCCGCCGAGATGGGCGGCCCGGCTTTCTCGTCGGCGTCGGGATGTGGGGATACCCTGGACCGCTCAAGGGTGGGGTTGGGGGGCGCGCCGACCTGGACGGCGCGTCGGATCAGGGCAACCTGCCTGCTCAGGTTGACCCTGGACGGTTAGGTAGGTGGGACGGGTAGCATGGGGGACCACGCGCGTGTCCCCCGAAAGGATGGCAGGCGTACGTGATGATTCGGCCCGGCGCGACCCCAGGCGGCGGGGGGATCCAACGAAGTCCATCACAAGAACGACACTGGAAAGGCCGATGCAAGGGCCGATAGGGTGTAGGCACCTCTACCTACGCTTAGTGGAACACCAGGACTAGTCAATGCGCCTGGTGACCTCTCGACCGAAAAAGGGGGGACGCACGTGAAGGACGCCGATCGCCCGAGGCAGCCTCGGTCACGTCGTGACCCTGAGCAGAACCCGAACGTTGACGAGGCGCTCGAGGCCGGCGAGCTCCGGCGCCAGATCCAGTTCCTCGAGGAGGAGACCGCACTCTTGCGTCGCCGGCTGCAGGATTCGCCACGCCAGGTCCGCGTGCTGGAAGAGCGGCTGCTCGAGACCAAGGGGCAGCTGGCGCAGGCTCTTTCGCAGAACGAGCGACTGGCCGCCACCCTGCGCGAGGCGCGCGAGCAGATCCTCGCGCTCAAGGAAGAGGTCGAGAAGCTCACCGCGCCGCCTTCCGGGTACGGGGTGTTCCTGAGCGTCAACGACGACGGCACCGTCAACATCTCGTCCGGGGGCCGCAAGCTGCGGGTCAACGTCCACCCGCAGATCGACCCCAAGTCGCTCCAGCTCGGCCAGGAGGTCATGCTCAACGAGGCGCTGAACATCGTCGAGGCGTGCTCGTTCGAGGTCCAGGGCGAGGTCGTCAGCCTCAAGGAGATGCTCGGCCCTGACCGCGCGCTGGTGATCGGCAACGCCGACGAGGAGCGCGTCGTGCAGATCGGCGAGCCGCTGCGCAACCACACGCTGCGCGCCGGCGACGCCCTGCTGCTCGACACCCGCTCCGGCTTCGTGCTCGAGCACCTGCCCAAGCCGGAGGTCGAGGAGCTCGTGCTGGAGGAGGTCCCGGACGTCTCCTACCAGGACATCGGCGGGCTGTCGCGCCAGATCGACGCGATCCGCGACGCGGTGGAGCTGCCCTTCCTGCACGCCGACCTGTTCCTGGAGCACCAGCTCAAGCCTCCCAAGGGGATCCTGCTGTACGGCCCGCCCGGCTGCGGCAAGACGCTGATCGCCAAGGCGGTGGCCAACTCGCTGGCCAAGCAGGTGGCCACCATGACCGGGCAGGAGACCGGCGGGCGCAGCTACTTCCTGAACATCAAGGGCCCGGAGCTGCTCAACAAGTACGTCGGCGAGACCGAGCGGCAGATCCGGCTGATCTTCCAGCGCGCCAAGGAGAAGTCCAGCGAGGGCATGCCGGTGATCGTGTTCTTCGACGAGATGGACTCGATCTTCCGCACCCGCGGCTCGGGCGTCTCCTCCGACGTGGAGAACACCATCGTCCCGCAGCTGCTCTCCGAGATCGACGGCGTGGAGCAGCTCAAGAACGTGATCGTGATCGGCGCCTCCAACCGCGAGGACATGATCGACCCGGCGATCCTGCGTCCGGGCCGGCTCGACGTGAAGATCAAGATCGAGCGGCCGGACAAGGACGCCGCGGCCGACATCTTCTCCAAGTACCTGCTGGTCAGCCTGCCGATCGCGCAGTCCCAGCTGGAGCGCTACGGTGGCGACCGCGACCAGGCGCTCGAGGCGATGATCCGCGAGACGGTCGAGCGGATGTACTCCGACGCCGAGGAGAACCGCTTCCTCGAGGTCACCTACGCCAACGGGGACAAGGAGGTCCTCTACTTCAAGGACTTCAACTCGGGCGCGATGATCGAGAACATCGTCTCCCGGGCCAAGAAGATGGCGATCAAGCGGTTTCTGGAGTCGAGCGAGAAGGGAATCCGTCCGGAGGACCTCTTCACCGCGGTCGCGGACGAGTTCAAGGAGAACGAGGACCTGCCCAACACCACCAACCCGGACGACTGGGCCCGCATCTCTGGCAAGAAGGGCGAGCGTATCGTCTACGTTCGTACCTTGGTGGGGGGCAGCTCCAAGGACTTCGGGCGGGCCATCGAGCAGGTCAACACGGGCCAGTACCTGTAGGCTGACCAGGAAGGACGTTCGCGGGTGCTGCGAAGCCGCAGCGCCCGTGGCGTTCTGGTGGCGGCCCCTGCGGCAACTGAAGGGGGACGGATGGCCATCACCAAGGTCATGGGGATCGAGACCGAGTACGGCATCACCGTGCCGGGCTCACCGGACTCGAACCCCGTGCTGGCCTCGAGCCTGCTCGTCAACGCGTTCTCCGGCAGGGGGCGCAAGGTCCGCTGGGACTACGAGGAGGAGTCGCCGCTGCGCGACGCCCGAGGCTTCGAGGCGCCGCGCGAGCCGGAGGTGCCCAGCGAGGACGACCTTGGCCTGGCGAACGTGATCCTCACCAACGGCGCCCGCTACTACGTCGACCACGCGCACCCCGAGTACTCCTCGCCGGAGTGCCTCGACCCGCGCACGCTGGTGGTGTTCGACAAGGCCGGCGAGCGGATCCTGGCCGAGTCGGCGCGGCGCGCGGTCGAGCTGGCGCCCGGCGGCCGCCGCATCCAGGTCTACAAGAACAACACCGACGGCAAGGGCACCTCCTACGGCACCCACGAGAACTTCCTGGTGGACCGCGCCACGCCGTTCGCGCGCATCGTCCGGGACCTGACTCCGTTCCTGGTGAGCCGCCAGGTGTTCGCCGGCGCCGGCAGCCTGGTGCGCGACCCCGGCGCCGAGGGCGTCGCCTACCAGATCGCCCAGCGCTCCCAGTTCTTCGAGGTCGAGGTCGGCCTGGAGACCACCCTCAAGCGGCCGATCATCAACACCCGCGACGAGCCGCACGCGGACCCGGAGCGCTACCGGCGCCTCCACGTGATCATCGGCGACGCCAACCTGTCCGAGGTGGCGACGTACCTCAAGGTCGGCACCACCGCGCTGGTGCTCGCGATGATCGAGGAGCGGTTCATCTCGACCGACCTCACCGTCGACGGCCCGGTGTCCGGGCTCCGGGCGATCTCGCACGACCCG
>DASVXQ010000293.1:0-4037 GCA_036392615.1 Actinomycetes bacterium
CGCCGCCCCGGCCGGAGACCTGGCCGCCGCAGACCTCCGCGGCGTGGCAGCTCGACCAGTCGCCGCCGCGGCAGACCGCGGCCTCCGGCGAGTTCCCGCGGGTGCTGGACGACGAGGAGCAGGTCGTCCGGCTGGGCCGCACGATCGACGACCGGGGCGGCCGGGTCGCGATGGGCCGCGGCCGCCCGGCCGACGCGAGGACGTTCGACGACGACGGCGAGCACGTCAGCCAGCGGGCGCGATGGCCCAAGGTGGTCGCGCTGATCTCCTGGATCATCCTGCTGATGGTGCTGTGCTGGTTCTATGTCTTTCCCTGGCTCGAGAAGATCCTTCCGGAGAACTTCTGAGCCTGGCCCGGCCCGATTGTCCGCTGGCGCCGGAGCGCCGATACTGGAGGATCGTTGCAGCGCCCGCTGCGAGCCGGTCCAGCGGGAGTCCCCCGGCGAACCTGGAGGTGGGGCCCAAGATGGTCGAGGTCGCCACGCCATGGCTCGACAGCTACCCGCCCGGCGTCCCGGAGCACGTCGAGATTCCACAGGTCAACCTGGCGCGCCTGCTGGCCGACGCCGCCCTCCAGTTCCCGCACGCGCCGGCGCTGCACTTCGAGGGGCGGATCACCTCCTACGCCGAGCTGGCGGAGCGGGCCTGGCGGCTCGCCGGCGTGCTGGCCGGCCTGGGGGTGACCAAGGGCACGCGGGTCGGGCTCCTGCTGCCGAACTGCCCGCAGGTGGTGGCGGGAATCTTCGCGACCCTGCGGCTCGGCGCGACGGTGGTGCTCAACAACCCCATCTACACCGAGTCCGAGCTGGAGCACCAGCTCGGTGACGCCGGCGTCGAGGTGCTCATCTGCCTCGACCTGATGTACGAGAAGGTCGCGCCGCTGCGCGAGCGGCTCGGCATCCGCGAGATCATCGTGACCTCGATGCTCGACGAGCTGCCGACCGTCAAGCGGGTGGTGGCGCCCTACACCAGGCGTGGCCGCGAGGCGAGCGCCCCGGTGTCCAGGGACGAGCCGGTGCTGCGCTGGCGGGAGCTGCTGCGGCGGGTGGACCACAAGCCGGCCGAGGCGGAGGTCGACCCGGCGAGCGACCTCGCGCTGCTGCAGTACACCGGCGGCACCACCGGCCGCGCCAAGGGCGTCATGCTGAGCCACGCCAACCTGAACGCCAACGTGGAGCAGGTGCGGGCCTGGTTCCCGGACGCCGACCCCGGGCACGAGGTCATGATGGCCGTGCTGCCGTTCTTCCACGTCTACGGGCTGACGGTCTGCCTGCTGCTGGGCATCCGCCTGCGCGCCGCGCTGGTGCTGCTGCCGCGCTTCGACCTCGGTGCGGTGGTGGCCAGCGTCGACCGCCACCGGCCGACGCTGTTCCCCGGCGTGCCGACCATGTACGTGGCGATCAACAAGGCGGTCGCCGGCGGCGGCCACGACCTCTCCAGCATCAAGGCGTGCCTCTCCGGCGCCGCGCCGCTGCCGATGGAGGTGGCCGAGCGCTTCGAGCGCTTCTCCGGTGGCCGCCTGGTCGAGGGCTACGGGCTGTCGGAGGCCTCGCCGGTGGCGCTCGCCAACCCGATCTACGGCAAGCGCAAGGCCGGCACCATCGGCATGCCGCTGCCGGACACGCTCGCCAGGATCGCCGATCCCGACGACCCGGCCCGCACCATGCCGCCCGGGGAGCCGGGCGAGCTGGCGCTGCGCGGCCCGCAGGTCATGGTCGGCTACTGGAACCGCCCGGAGGAGACCGCCGAGGTGCTGCGCGACGGCTGGCTGATGACCGGCGACATGGCGGTGATGGACGAGGAAGGCTACTTCACCATCGTCGACCGCAAGAAGGACCTGATCATCGCGGGCGGCTACAACATCTACCCACGCGAGGTCGAGGAGGTGCTCTTCCAGCACCCCAAGATCCAGGAGGTCAGCGTCGCGGGCGTGCCGGACGACTACCGCGGCGAGACGGTCAAGGCCTTCGTGGTGCTGCGCGACGGGCAGGAGGCCACCGTCGAGGAGATCCGCGAGTTCGCCAAGAGCCGGCTGGCTGCCTACAAGGTGCCCAGGACGGTCGAGTTCCGCGACGAGCTGCCCAAGACGATGGTCGGCAAGGTGCTGCGCCGCGCCCTCATCGAGGAGGAGCGGGCCAGGTCCGAGCGGGAGGCAGCGACCTCGTGAGCCACGCCGACGGGCGCGCGCCAACGGTCCTGGTGATCGACAACTACGACTCGTTCGTCTTCAACCTGGTCCAGTACCTCGGCGAGCTCGGCGCCGCCACGGTCGTGTGGCGCAACGACGCCGCCGGCGTCGACCAGGTGCGCGAGCTGCGGCCGGACGGGGTGCTCGTCTCGCCCGGCCCAGGCCACCCGCGCGAGGCCAGGCTGTCGGTCGAGGTGGTCCGCGAGCTCGGCGCGACCCTGCCGGTTCTGGGCGTCTGCCTCGGCCACCAGGTGATCGGGCACGTCTACGGCGGCCGGGTGATCAGGGCCCCGGAGCTGGTGCACGGCAAGACGTCGCAGGTGTACCACCACGGCGACGGCGTGCTCGCCGGCCTGCCGGAGCCGTTCGCGGCCACCCGCTACCACTCGCTGGTGGTCGAGCGCGACGGCCTGCCCGCCGGGCTCGAGGTCACCGGCTGGACCGCCAACGGCCTGGTGATGGCCCTGCGCCACCGTGAGCACCCGGTCGAGGGCGTGCAGTTCCATCCGGAGTCGATCCTCACCGAGCGCGGCCACGACCTGCTGCGCAACTGGCTCGACCGGCTGCCAGCGGTCACCGCCGCGGGAGTGTGAGCACCCCGCCGATCAGGTTGCTGGAGCTGGTGGTGGTCGCGCCGCCCTGCGTGCTGGCGGTGGTGTTGGTCTGCTGCTGCGTGGTCGACGTGGTCTGCTCCGTCGTGGTGGTCTGCCGCTCGGTGGTGGTCGTCTCCCGCCGGGTGGTGGTCGAGCGGCTGCTGGTGGTCTTCTCGGCGCTGCTGGTGGTCTGCTCCTCGCTGGTCGGCGGGGCCGTGGTCGGCGTGGTCGACGGGCTGGTCAGCGTGGTCGGCGTGCCGTTGGTGTTCGGTGAGGTCACCGCCCTGGTGATCAGGAAGGCGGCGAAGCCGACCACCAGCAGCGCCAGGACCGCGGCCAGCACCCAGCCGACCGAGCCGCGCCGCTCCTCCGGCATCTCCTCCGCGTACCGGGCCGCCCGGCCGCCGGCCGCGGCGCCGCCGCCACCCGCGCCGAGCACCGTGGTGGCCTGCTGGTTGCCGTAGCCGGCCGCGCCGCCGATCGCCTGGGTGGTCTGCTGGGACGGCAGCGGACCGGCGACCGTCACCGGCTCGCCGACCCGCACCCGCTCCAGGTCCCGCTGGAGCTCGACGGCGGTCTGGTAGCGGTCCTCCGGGCGCTTGGCCATGGCCTTGAGGCAGACCTGCTCGAGCGGCACCGGCACGTCGGGGTTCAGCGCCCGGGGCGGGGTCGGGTCCTCGCGCACGTGCCGGTAGGCGATCGCCACCGGCGTCGGCCCGGTGAAGGGCACCTGCCCGGTGAGCATCTCGTACAGGCAGCAGCCCAGCGCGTAGACGTCGCTGCGGGCGTCCACCTCCAGGCCCTGCGCCTGCTCCGGCGCGATGTACTGGGCCGTGCCGACCACCGCCGAGGTCTGGGTGATCGAGGGGACCGCGCTCGCCCGGGCGATGCCGAAGTCCATCACCTTGACCTTGCCCTCGGTGGTCAGCATCACGTTCCCGGGCTTGACGTCCCGGTGGACGATGCCGCGCGCGTGCGCCACCGCCAGCGCCCCGGCGACGTCGGCGGCCACCTCGGCGGCGCGCGCCCAGTAGAGGGCGCCCTCGGCGCGGATGATGTCCTTCAGCGTCCGGCCGTCGACGTACTCCATGACGATGAACCAGGTGTCCGCCTCGGAGCCGGTGTCGTAGACGCCGACGATGTTGGGGTGCGACAGGCTGGCCGCGGCCTGGGCCTCGCGGCGGAAGCGGGCCAGGAACGCCGGGTCGTGGGCGTACTGGGCGAGCAGGATCTTGATCGCCACCCTGCGGGCGAGC
>DASVXQ010000294.1:0-4684 GCA_036392615.1 Actinomycetes bacterium
AGCGTCGGCGGGCAGGCTTTGCCGAGCAGGGCCAGCATGCTCGGCCCGACCACCTCGAGATGGTCGTGCACCAGGTCGATGTCGCCCTGGCCCACGATCCGCTCCAGGACCTGGTGCATGTGCGCGTGCACCAGCCCCACCACCTGCCCGTAGGGCTCGCCCAGCCGGCCGAACTGGCCTTGGCGGTGGACCCAGAGCTTCTCGTCCACCTCGATGGCGCTCTCCTCGACCGTCGCCAGCACGACGCGCCAGCCCCGCTGGCGGAGCTCGGGGATCAGCGACGCGACGACGTGCTCGATGCCGCCATAGCCCCGTGGCGGAACCGGCAGCCAGGGACCGGCGTTGATCAGGACCGTTCGCGTCATGGGCCGACGGCGTGCCCGCTGGTTCAGCGGGACCCGGTCAGCCGCCCCTTGAGCGCCTTCTGGACGTCGGTCGCCTGGAGTGCCACGTGCTCCCCCTTGTCGAGGCGGTCATCCGGCTTCCCGGCTACCCAGCCGGGGCGTCCGTAGTCCACCGATCCGGCACGGGTCGTCCCCGGGCGACCGCATCCGCTGATGCCGGCTGCCGTCGGCGATGGTGGAATCGTCCCGACCGTTGGGACTAGCTTGGCGGTGGAAGGCCACCAGGGAGTGGCGGGACGAGCCGGGTGGACACCAATGGACAAGATCATCTCCTGCTCCAACTGCGGGAAGCGAAACCGGGTGCCGTCGGCGGCGAACGGCGTCCCGCGCTGCGCGGCCTGCCACACGCCGCTGCCGTGGCTGACCGTCGCCGGCGACGGCGACTACGAGGAGGTCATCACCCAGCCGGCCGCACGCCGGCTGCTGGCCGGCGTGGAGCTCTTCTGAGCCCTCCGAGGGCTACAGGATAATGCCCGTTATCCTGCAGCCCGAGTGTCCCACCACGAGCGCATAATGCCGCCCATGCGTGGCCCCGGGTCCACGCCAAGGCTCCCCCCCAGCCACTCTTGAGGGAAGTTCCGGTGTCGCTCACAAGTGAGCTCGACGATCCCCATAGTCCGATCTCCCGCTACTTGCGCGAGCGGTTCCCACACGTTCGCGAGCTCCAGCGTCGCTACCGTGAGCCGGTGGCCGACGCGGCACCGCTGCAGCCAGCGGCCGATGGCACGGTCGCCTACGCGACCCTTGGGGCCGCGTTCGACTGGCGGCTGCGCTACCTACTTACCCCCGCGCCAAGCCTGAGTCTGGCCGCCCTGGGCGGCCTCATCCTCGGCGGGCACCTCCAAGGCCTCGGGGCCGAGCTGTTCCGCGTCCTCGGCGGTGCCAATGGGCCGAGCGGGCTCGACGACCGGCAACTAGCTCGCGCCTGCTACGCGCTGGCGCTCTACACCGAGGCGTACCGCGCCGGCCCGCAGCCGGGCTCCCGCCTGGCCAGCTTGCCCCGCGAAGCCGACCTGGGCGATCTGCTCGACTTGGCAACCGCCGCCGAGGTCGACGACCTGCTGGCCTTGACCGAGGCGGCCCGCCATGCGCTCCTGCCCGTGCTGTCGGCCCGAGGCCCGGCCCTACACATCGGGCGGGTCTTTGCTGGTAGCGGGCACGTTGGCGGCGCCGATGCTGACATGATCGTTGGTGGCCTGCTGGTCGAATGGAAGGTGAATCTCGGCGATCGGCGCCGCGACGGCCGGCGCCGCTGCGCGCTGAGCCTCGACACGATCCACCAGCTCCTTGGCTATCTCCTGCTCGACTACGACGACGCCTTCCAGATCGACGCGCTTGGCGTCTACGCTGCGCGGTACGCCTACCTGGTCACCTGGCCACTCGCCCAGCTGCTGGACGAGCTGGCCGGCGCGCCCGTCGATCTTGCCTGCGCCCGTGCGGACTTCCGGGGGGTCGCCGAGGTCACCGCTGCGCGCTACTGACTCGACCCTTGCGCATCCGATGTACGGAGGAAACCATCAGCTACTGGGACAACGATCCGGGCGACAACGCGTACATGGAGATCACCCAATACAGTTGGATCTTGAAGTACCTGTGGATTGTGAGTGATCCATCTTTGAGCCATAACGAGGCGGAAAACAGGATCCATTAGCCGCCATGCTTGGTCCGGCCTCTGGGCTTTTATAGCCTCAACCCATTCCCGGGCAACTCGACCTGGACCCGATTCTGCTTGCGCAAGGTCTTGTAGTGACCACCCTCCCATACCGATGGGTCCTCCTCAGGTGTCCTCACAGCAGGCTGCCTGCGTGCCAGGTCGAGCGGGCGGCACGGTACCAGGGGGCAGTCAGATCCTCCTCCGGAGGTTCGTTGAACCGGGCGCTTACTTTGGTGGGGGTCGGTCCGCCGTCTCGTTGGCGGTTGCTGCCCGTTTGCTGCCCGCGGGGGATCTGGAACGGCACCGGCCCGGCGGAGCGACCCCACCAGGCCGGTGACCTGCGCTTTCGTTGGGGTGGAGGTGAGGGGATTTGAACCCCTGACTTCCTCCGTGCGAGGGAGGCGCTCTGCCGGACTGAGCTACACCCCCATGGCGAGCGGTGGGATGGTACCAGACCGGGGCTGGGGGATTGCCAGTCGATTCCGTCAGTCGCCGCGGGCGGGGACGGGCGCCGGCGGGATCGCCTCCGCCTCCTCCTCGGGCAGCGGCCGGCGCGGGCCGAAGACGCGGCCCTGGATCATGGCGATGCCGAAGCCGACCACCACGGCGCCGAGCACCAGGCGCCAGGAGAACGGCTCGCCCAGCACCAGCACGCCGGCGGCGACGCCGACCACCGGGATCAGGTAGGTCACGAGCGAGGCGGCGGTGGCGCCCTCGGCCTGGAGCGTCCGGTAGTTCAGCAGGTAGGCGTAGCCGGTGCCGACCGCGCCGAGCAGCACCAGGCAGAGCAGCCGCAACCAGCTCAGGTGGACCGTCCCGGTCGCCAGGTCGTAGCCGGCGAACGGCAGCAGCGCGAGGGACCCCGCGGTGAGCTGGCCGGCGGAGAGCTGGATCGGGCTGAGCCGCTGGACGAAGCGCCGCGCGTAGGCGAAGCCGAAGCCGTAGCCGGCGGTGCCGATCACCGTGGCGAGCACGCCGGCCAGCGAGCTGCCGGCAAGGTCGTGCCCGCCCACCCCCGCGAGGATCGCGACCCCGCTGAGCGCGACCGCCAGGCCGACGATCTGCGGCGGCCGCAGGCGGTCGTGCAGCAGCCCGGCCGCGAAGGCCGCGGTGAACAGCGGTGTGCAGGCGTTCAGCACCGAGGTCAGCGCCGAGGTGATGTGCTCCTCGCCCCAGGCCATGAGGGTGAACGGCATGACGCTCATCGCCAGCCCGAGGACCAGCAGGTGCCCCCAGGTGCCCCGGTCCGGGAAGCGCTCGCCGGTGGAGCGCAGGAAGGCGAGCATCACCGCCAGCCCCAGCAGGATGCGGCCCCACGCCAGGAACGTCGGTGGGACGCCCTCGACGACGACCTTGATGAACAGGAACG
Organism: Actinomycetes bacterium; assembly: GCA_036392615.1. Classification (GTDB taxonomy): domain Bacteria; phylum Actinomycetota; class CALGFH01; order CALGFH01; family CALGFH01; genus DASVXQ01. Next base: position 3,428 of record DASVXQ010000294.1, read on the forward strand.
ACCAGCCCCAGATGAAGGCGAGCAGCAGCAGGCGGCGCAAGGCGGGCACTCCAGAATCGAGTCGGGATCCGAGCCGGGCGGCTCCTCCAGCCTGCCGCAGGCGTGGCCTCGCGTCGACCGGGTTTCGCCGCCGGAATAAGTCAACATCGACGTTGACAAATTATGCCGGCCGGCGGCACGATGACCGCGTTCGCCTAGGAGCATGGGAGCGACGGAGGTCAGCATGGCGCGAGCGACTGGCCGGTTGTCCGGCCGAACCGTCCTGATCACTGGAGCCTCACAGGGCCTGGGCCGCGCCGTCGCGTTGGCCTGCGCCCGCGAGGGCGCCGATCTTCTGCTGGTGGCGCGGCGCGCCGGGCCGCTGGAGGAGGCGAGGGCGGAGGCGGCGTCGCTCGGCGCCCGGGCGGTCGCGGTGACCGCCGACGTGGGCGACCCGGCCGACGCCGACCGCGTCGCCGCCGCGGCGCTGGACGCCTTCGACCGGGTCGACGTGCTGGTCAACAACGCCTCCGAGCTTGGCCCGACGCCGATGCCCTACCTGATCGACACCGACCCCGACGCGCTCCGCCGCGTGCTGGAGGTCAATCTGCTGGGGCCGTTCCTGCTCACCAGGGCGCTGCTCGGCCCGATGCTGGCGGCCGGGTCGGGGAGCGTGATCAACGTCTCCAGCGACGCCGGCGTGGTCGGCTATCCCGGCTGGGGCGCCTACGGCGTGTCCAAGGCGGGGCTCGACCAGATGACCCGCATCTGGGCCAGCGAGCTGGAGGACACCGGCGTGCGGGTCAACTCGGTGGACCCCGGCGACATGGCGACCGCGATGCACGCGGCCGCCCTGCCCGACGACGACCCCGCCGAGCTGGCCAGGCCGGAGGACCGCACCGCGGTGTTCGTCTACCTGGCCGCCGACGAGTCGGCCGGCGTCACCGGCCAGCGGTTCGAGGCGGCGGCGTTCGCGCTGCCCGGCGCGGAGCCGGCCCATGCGCAGTGACGTCCGCTTCGAACTGCCGCCCACGCTGGAGGCGGCCGCGCCCCCGGAGGCGCGCGGGCTGCGCCGCGACGGCGTGCGCCTGCTGGTGGTCGACCGCGGCAGCGGCGCCGTGCGCCACCTGCGCTTCTCCGCGCTGCCGCTGGTGCTGCGCCCGGGCGACCTGCTGGTCGCCAACGACTCCCGCACGCTGCCGGCGAGCCTGATCGGCTGGACCGCCGAGGGCGCCGCGCTGGAGCTGCGTCTGGCCGGTCGCGACGGCGACCGCTGGG
>DASVXQ010000295.1:0-4648 GCA_036392615.1 Actinomycetes bacterium
CGGCCCCGGCGCGCGCGGTGCCGGCGCCTGCGTGGTCGCGGCCGCGGTTGCCTCACGCGCCCCCTCGTTGCCGCCGGACTGCTCGGCCTCGAGCAGCTCGCGCTCCCACTCGGCCAGCGGCTCCTCGTCGGCCGGGCTGGCCGCGACCTGCGCGGCGCCCTCCTGGTCGGCACCCTCGGCACCGTAGACCGCGCGCATGCGCAGGCCCTCGGCGACCGCGTCAGCCACGATCCGGGTCAGCAGCGTGCCGGCGCGGATCGCGTCGTCGTTGCCGGGGATCGGGTAGTCGACCTCGTCGGGGTCGCAGTTGGTGTCGAGGATGGCCACCACCGGGATGCCGAGCTTGCGGGCCTCGGTCACCGCGATGTGCTCCTTGCGGGTGTCGACCACCCACACGGCCGCGGGCGGCCGGGTCATGTCGCGGATCCCGCCGAGGTTGCGCTCGAGCTTCTCGCGCTCGTGCCGCAGGCGCAGGACCTCCTTCTTGGGCAGGACGTCCATCGCCCCGGTGGACTCCATCGCCTCCAGCTCCTTCAGGCGCTGGAGCCGGCGGTAGATGGTGGTGAAGTTGGTGAGCATGCCGCCGAGCCAGCGGTAGTTCACGAACGGCATGGTGACCCGCTCGGCCTGGTTCTTGATCGCTTCCTGCGCCTGCTTCTTGGTGCCGACGAACAGCACCGTGCCGCCCTTCGCGACGGTGTCGCGCAGGAACGAGAAGGTGGACTCGATCGACTCCATGGTCTTCTGGAGGTCGATGATGTAGATGCCGTTGCGCTCGCCGTAGATGTAGCGCTTCATCTTCGGGTTCCAGCGGCGGGTCTGGTGCCCGAAGTGGACGCCAGCTTCCAGGAGCTGCCGCATGGTGACGACTGCCAAGGTGATTCCTCCCTGGTCGATCCGGTTCGTCCTCGGCCTGCCGTGCTTCCCACGGGCGTCGTGTTCGCGGGGGTTACCGGGAGTCCCGCACCCGCTCCGCGTCTGGGAGCGGGCACCGTTCGGGTCCCGTAGACAGGCGTGCGTTGTAGCCCGGGTAAACCCAGGCCCGGGCGGACGATAGCACAGCCCGCGCCACCGCCGCCGCACTGAACAACGCTGGTCACCGCGGGCTTATGCCCGCCGGAGCCCGACAGTGGAGTGCGTTCCCGTCAGTGGCCCGGTCCCGCCCGGTCCGGCGGTCCTCGACAGTGGGCCGGTCCCCCTGGTCTGGCGGTCCCCGTTCAGTGGGGGCCGCCGGGCTCGGCCAGTGGCGCCAGGCGAGGGCGGCCGAGTCCGGCCAACCACGGCAACGGATCCACGTAGACCCCGCTCACGCGCAGGCCGAGGTGGAGGGCGGCGAGGCCCACATGCGGGCTTCCACCCAGGGCCGGGCCACGATCCACGACCGGGTGACCGGGCGCCAGCGTGCCAACCGGGGCGCCGGTTGTGACCGCCCGCCCGACGGAGGGCGCCGCGCTTCGCAGTGGGCCGACCGTCACGAGGACGGCGGGGGCGACCTCGATGGTCACCCAGGTGGCGCCAGCCACGCGGCCGGCGAAGGTGACCCGGCCGCTCGCCGGCGCCCGCACGGACGCTCCCGGAGCGGCGCCGACGTCGACGCCGCGATGGCCTGGTCCGTAGGGCCCGGCGGTCTCCTCGAAGCCGCGGAGCAACCGGCCGCCGACTGGCGGGTGCAGGAGCGGAACCCGCGGCGGCGTCTGGAGCGAATCGGGCGCTCGTCGTCCCATGACGGGCAGGAGCCCCGATGGAGCACCGACCCGGGCCGCGGGCACGCCGGTGCGTCGGGCGCCGGGCGGACGGAAGCTCACGCCGGGCGGGCGGAAGCTCGGGCTGGGCGGGCGGAAGGTCGCGGCGCCTTGCGCCGCGGCGCCCTGCGCGAGCACCGGCGGCGGCCCTGGAACCGCCAGAACCGCCGGCGTCGCGACGATGACGACGAGCACGAGCACCATCGCCGGGAGCGTTGTGGCCCGCGCCGGGAGCGTTGTGATCCAGCGGCGGGTGAGGGTCGATGGGCCGCTGAGTCGTGACCTCGATCGATGGGCGCGCCGGCGGGGCCCGGCGCGGACGGCGGGTGGCGCGCAGGAGCGAATGAGCTGGCCGGGCGCCGGCGAATCAGGGACGGCGGCGTGGAGGTCGGGCGGCGGTTGCTGGACGGGCGGACGCTGCATGGGAGTCCCCTGTGGAGTGCGGCGGTGGGGCCGCCCATGACGCTATGGGATGTGGAGTTGGCCGTGGGTGCCGGACCGAAAATTGTGGATAACTCTCGGCCGGCACCCCGCGACCGTGCCGTTCCGGCGGTCAGTTGCCTCGCACGCCGGGCGCTATCGGACGTCCTGGAGCTTTCCTCTGAGCTGGAGGACCGCCTTGGTGTGCATCTGGCACACCCTGGACTCGGTGACCCCGAGAACCTGGCCGATCTCGGCCAGGGTCAGCCCTTCGTAGTAGTAGAGCGTGATGACGATCTTCTCGCGCTCGGCGAGCCGGTTGATGGCGGTCGCGAGGATGGTTTTCATCTCCTCGGATTCGAACGCCGCCACCGGGTCCTCGGCGCCCTTGTCTTCGAGCGTGTCCACCAGGCTGAGGCGATCACCGCGCTCCGAGCCCACCGACAGCAGCTCATCCAGGGCGACCACCGAGACGAACGAGATCTGGCTGAAGATGTGGTGCAGCTCGCCGGTGGTGATGCCGAGCTCCTGGGCGACCTCGCCGTCCGTCGGGCTGCGGTGGAGACGGTTCTCCAGCTCGGCGTAGGCCTTCTCGACCTCGCGGGCCTTGAACCGAACGGAACGTGGGATCCAGTCGATTGCGCGGAGCTCGTCGATGATCGCGCCCTTGATGCGCGAGATGGCGTAGGTCTCGAACTTGATGCCCCGGTCGAGGTCGTACTTCTCGATCGCATCGATCAGTCCGAAGATCCCGTAGGACACGAGATCGGCCTGTTCGATGTTGGGCGGTAGGCCGACCGATACGCGCCCTGCCACGTACTTGACCAGCGGCGCGTAGTGGAGGATCAGGCGCTCGCGCGCATCGATGGATGCCTTGAGCTTGAACTCCTCCCACAGCCGACTCACGGACGACGGCTCGTCCAAAGAAGCCCCCCCTTTGGCCGTCCGGCGCTCGCTGAGCCCGTCTGGCGTTTGTCCCCCCGCAGCGGCCAGCCCGGACCTCCCACTCCTGGCGTCCGGCGACCAGGGCGGGCGGCTCAAGCACGCGGGTGAGCTTGCTCGTAGACCCGACGCAGCCGCTCGTTCGATACGTGAGTGTAGGTCTGGGTGGTTGTCAGAGCAACGTGCCCGAGCAGTTCTTGAACGGATCGTAGGTCGGCGCCGCCCTCCAAGAGATGGGTCGCGTAGGTATGTCGCAAAGTGTGCGGACTGGTCTCGGCTGGCACCCCGAGTCCTGTTCGATAGCGCTCGATCATCCCGCGCACGTCTCTCGGCGACATTGGCCGTCGCCGCCGGTTGAAGAACAGCGCCCGCTCCCCCGGCCCACCCGCTCTGGGCAGGTCGGAGCTTCGCTGCGTCGGGTCAGGCCGCGCCGAGCGGCGCGTCCCAACCTGAGGAGCCATGGCCGCGCGGCCGTGCTCCAGGTAGGCGCGCAGCGCGAGGCGGGCCGGCTCGCCGACCGGCAGCAAGCGCTCTTTGCCGCCCTTTCCGTGCACCCGCGCAAGGTCCGACTGAAGGTCGACGTCGTCCAGCTCGAGCCCGCAGAGCTCGCCGACCCGCATCCCGGTCGAGTACAGCAGCTCCAGGATGGCGCGGTCGCGCAGGCCCACCGGATCGAGCGCCTGCGGCCTCGCCAGCAGCGCCTCCACCTGCCGCTGCTTCAGCACCACCGGGAGCCGGCGGGCACCGCGCGGCGCTCCCAGATCCGCCGCCGGGTTGCTCGGCACGAGCCCGCGCCGGACCAGCAGCCGGAAGCAGGCCCGCAGAGCGGCCGCCTTGCGCGCGATCGACGCATCGGCGAGCCCTCGGGTCTTGAGCTGCGCCAGGAAGCGCCGGAGCAGCAGGGCGTCCACCGCCGCCGGGTCGGTCAGGCCGCCGCGTCCGGCGAAGCGGAAGAACTGCACGGTGTCGCGCTCGTAGGCGACGACCGTGTTCCCCGAGAGCCCTCGCTCGTCCCGCAGGTGCGCCACGAACGTGTCCACCGCATGCCGCGACAGCGGCGGCAGCTCGACCTCCCTGAGCGGCACCGCCCTTCGACGCGGCGAATCCGAACTTGTGGTCACTGGCGCATGATCCCGGCTCACCCCCACCAACCTCAAGCATCCTCGCGACCCGGGAGACGGGCCCGGCCGCCGGCCGGCGGCCCTCTGGTCAGGGGCGGCAAGGGGAGGGCGATGGCTTCGGCGCCCGCGGCCGAGCGGCGCACGAAGCCGGCCAGCTCCAGTTCGAGCAGCGCGGCCGCGACCTGCGTGGCCCCCAGGCCACACACGGCCGAGAGCCTGGCGAGGCCCATCAGGCGCTCGTCGGTGAGCGCCTCCAGGACCCGCCACGCCTCCCGGCTCGCGCCCGCGGGCCACGGCCGCCTGGCCCCGGGAACGACGGCTTCGCCCGCGGGGCGGCCGTCCCTGGCACGGCCCGGGACAGCGGCGGCAGCTCGACCTCCCTGAGCGGCACCGCCCTTCGACGCGGCGAATCCGAACTTGTGG
>DASVXQ010000296.1:0-10254 GCA_036392615.1 Actinomycetes bacterium
GGCCGTGCTCGGCCAGCAGCCGGGTCTTGCCCACGCCGGCCTCGCCCGCCACCAGCACGGTGGCGGGCGCTCCGGCCGCCGCCCGCTCCAGCGCGGCCGCCAGCCGGGCCAGCTCCGGGGCGCGACCCACCAGGACAGGACTCGAGATGCGCTGGACCATGGCACGATCTTGCCAGAGCAAGCGCCCGCGCACGGCGGCGACGCGAGGACATCCCCGGTCATCGGCGGCCGGCCCCGCGGACGTGCGGCACGCCCGCTCTCAAGATGGGGATGCGGCAGCGGCTGGGGATGGGGAATCCGCCCGATTGCGGGGGCGGCGACGATGGTGGTCGCTGGAGTCGCGCACCACCAGCTCGGGGGCGAACACCAGCTGGCGGTGGCGGTGGCTGCGATGCCCGGCGGTCTCCTCCAGCAGCAGCTCGGCGGCGGCGCGACCGAGCTGGTCGCGCGGCTGGCGCACCGACGAGAGCGGCACCGCCGCGGCGGCGGCAAAGTCGATGTCGTCGTAGCCGACGATCGCCAGGTCGCCGGGGACCTGCAGCCGCCGGCGGGTCATCTCCTGGAGCAGGCCGAGCGCGACCAGGTCGTTGGCGCAGAAGGCGGCGGTCGGCCGGCGGCGCGGCGGCATGCCGGCGATCCGCTCGCCGGCGGCGCGGCCGGCGGCGAAGTTCAGCGCCGGCGTCTCCACCACGGTCAGCGCCGAGGCGGGCAGGCCGGCCTCCCGGACCACCGCGCTGGCGCCGTCGTAGCGGTCCTGCACCTGCTTGATGCCGAACGGCCCGCCCACGAAGGCGATCCGCTGGTGGCCCTGGCCGACGAGGTGGGCGGCGGCCAGCTGGCCGCCCTGGACGTCGTCGACCGAGACCGAGCACTGGTTGGGCGTGGCGGCCCAGCGGTCCACCAGCACCACCGGGGTGCCGCGTCGGCGCAGCTGCCGCAGCCGCTGGCTCACGCCGGCGACCGGGGTGATCAGGATGCCCTGCACGCGCTGCTCCTCCAGCAGGTCGAGGTAGGCGCGCTCCCGCTCGACCCGCTGGTCGCTGTTGCACAGGACCACCGCCAGCCCCGCCTGGGTGACGGCGTCCTCGACGCCGCGGGCGACGTCGGTGAAGAACGGGTTGGAGACGTCGAGCACCACCAGCCCGAGGGTGCGGCTGCGGCCGGCGCGGAGCTGCCGGGCGGACTCGTTGCGCACGAACCCGAGCGCCGCGATGGCCTGCTGCACGCGGGCGCGCGTGGCCGGCGCGACCAGCTGCGGCCGGTTGAGGACGTTGGACACCGTCCCGACCGACACGCCAGCGCGCGCCGCCACGTCACGGATGCTGCTGCCGTTGCTGGACGTCGCCCTCCGCCTCCTCGGCCGTGGCCCCAGTGTGCATCATCCGCCACTTGACAACCGGGGGAGTGCCCGGTCATCCTCCGCTCAGGCTGCTGAAACGATTCAACCGGAACGGTCCAACTAGGAACGGTTCAACCAGGAACGGTTCAACCGGGAAGGGCCCGCGGCGTGGCGGAGCCGCGAGGCCTGAGCGCCCGAGCGAGGAGGCCGCGGTGGCGCAGGCCGACGGCGAACGCAGCGCGCCGCCCGCGGACGGGCCGGCGGGACGGCCCCTGCTGGCGCTCGAAGCGGCGACCAAGTCGTTCGGCTCGGTGCGCGCGCTCCAGGACGCCTCGATCGAGCTGTTCGCCGGTGAGGCGCACGCGCTGGTGGGGGAGAACGGCGCCGGCAAGTCGACCCTGGTGAAGATCCTCGCCGGGGTGCACCAGCCCGACGCCGGCCGGCTGCTGCTGGACGGCGTCGAGGTCCGCCTGGGCGGGCCGGCGGACGCCCGCGCCGCCGGCGTCGCGGTCATCTACCAGGAGCCGACGCTGTTCCCCGACCTGTCGGTCGCGGAGAACATCTTCATGGGCCGCCAGCCGCTGTCGCATGACCGGCTTCGCCTCCGCCGGCCTCCCGTGGACGGCATCGCTTCGCTCGCTTGCATGCTCGACCGGCGAATCGACGGCCGCGAGCTGCGGCGCCGGGTCGAGGCGCTGATGGAGCGGCTGGGGGTGCCGCTCGACCCCTCCCGGCCGGCGCGCGGCCTGTCCATCGCCGACCAGCAGATCGTCGAGATCGCCAAGGCCCTGTCCTTCGAGGCACGGGTGATCGTGATGGACGAGCCGACCGCGGCGCTGTCCGGCGCCGAGGTGGAGCGGCTGTTCTCGGTGGCGCGGGCGCTGCGCTCCCAGGGCGCTGCGGTGCTGTTCGTCTCGCACCGGCTCGACGAGGTCTTCGCGCTGTGCCAGCGGGTCACGGTGATGCGCGACGGCCGCCGGGTGTTCAGCGGGCCGCTCGAGGGCCTGGACCGCGACGACCTCGTGCGGCGCATGGTCGGCCGCGAGCTGGCGGCGATGTATCCCAAGGAGGCGGCCGACGCCGGCGAGGTGGCGCTGTCGGTGCGCCGCCTGACCCGCGAGGGCGTGTTCACCGACGTCAGCTTCGAGGTGCGCCACGGCGAGATCGTCGGCCTGGCCGGCCTGGTCGGCGCCGGGCGCAGCGAGGTCGCCCGGGCGATCTTCGGCATCGACCGGCGCGACGCCGGCGAGGTGGTGGTCGACGGGCGCCCGCTGCCGCCCGCCTCGCCGACCAGCGCGATGGCCGCCGGCGTCGGCTACGTGCCGGAGGACCGCCGCGCCCAGGGGCTGGTGATGGACCTGTCGATCGCCCGCAACGTGAGCCTCGCCTCGCTCGGCCGGCTGCGCCGCGGCCCCTTCATCAGCGCCGGCGGCGAGCGCCAGCTGGCGGCCGACTGGGCGGCGCGGCTGCGCCTCAAGCTGGCCCGGTTCAGCGACCCGGCCTGGTCGCTGTCGGGCGGCAACCAGCAGAAGCTGGTGCTGGCCAAGTGGCTCGCCCGGAGCCCCTCGGTGCTGATCGTCGACGAGCCGACCCGCGGCATCGACGTGGCCACCAAGGCGGAGGTGCACCGGCTGCTGTCCGACCTGGCCGGGCAGGGCGTCGCGGTGCTGATGATCTCCTCCGAGCTGCCCGAGGTGCTCGGCATGGCCGACCGCGTGCTGGTGATGCACGAGGGCCGGCTGCGCGCCGAGCTGCCGCGCGATCAGGCCACCGAGGAGCGGGTCATGTTCGCCGCCACCGGCAGCGCCGGCGGCGTGGCCGAGGCGGCCGAATGAGCGTCACCGTGCAGTCCCAGGAGCGCCGGGCGGCCATCGAGCGGGCCAGGCGCGCCAGCCGCCTGGTCGAGAACGCGCTGCGCTTCCGCGAGCTCGGCCTGCTGGCCGCGCTGGCCGTGGTGGTGGCCGTCACCACCATCGACAACCCCCGCTTCCTCAGCGCCCAGAGCATCCGCGACCTGCTGCTCAACGCCTCGATCGTGGCGCTGCTGACGGTCGGCCAGACCCTGGTGGTGATCACCCGCAACGTCGACCTCTCGGTCGGCTCGGTGCTCGGCCTGACCGCCTTCGTGACCGGCAACCTGTTCGTCGACCACCCCGGGCTGCCGATCGTGGCGGCGCTGCTGGTCGGGATCCTCATCGGCGTCGCCTGCGGGGCGATCAACGGCGGCATCACCGCGGTGGGGCGGGTCCCCAGCCTGGTGGTCACGCTCGGCACGCTGTACGTCTTCCGCGGCATCGACTACGCCTTCGCCGGCGGCCGGCAGGTCAACGCCGAGAACCTGCCGGACAGCCTGCTCAGCCTCGGCAGCGGGCGCGTCCTCGGGGTGCCCTACCTGGCGATCGTCACCGTGGCGGTGGTCGCCGTGGCGGCCTGGGCGCTGCGCTCCTACCGGTGGGGCCGCGAGCTGTACGCGATCGGCTCCAACCCCGACGCCGCCGTGCTGGCCGGCGTGCCGGTCGGCCGCCGCGTGCTGGCGGCGTTCGTCGCCAGCGGCGCGGTCGCCGGCCTGGCCGGGGCGCTGTGGACGGCCCGGTTCGGCACCGTCGACGCCGCCGCCGGGACCGGCTTCGAGCTCCAGGTGATCGCCGCGGTGGTGGTCGGCGGGGTGGCCATCTTCGGCGGCAGCGGCACGGTCGTCGGCGCGGCGCTCGGCGCGCTGCTGCTGTCGACCATCGGCAGCGCCCTGGTGGTGCTCAGGGTCCCCGCGTTCTGGCTCCAGGCGATCGCGGGCGCGCTGCTGCTCGGCGCCATCGCCCTGGACCGCCTGATCGGCCTGCGCCTGGCCTCGGCGCTGCGGCAGCGGAGCGTGCGCGATGGCGGCTGAGCCGGCCACGACCACCGCGCGCCTCGGGGCGCGGCGGCTGCTGCGCTGGGAGAGCGTGCTGGTGCTGCTGCTGGTCGCGGTGGCGGTGGGCGGCAGCCTGGCCGAGCCGGGGTTCCTCAGCGGCTCCAACCTGTTCTACCTCGGCCTGGACGTCGGCGAGATCGCGCTGCTGGCGCTGCCGCTGACGCTGGTGGTGGTGGCCGGCGAGATCGACCTGTCGATCGCCTCGATCCTGGGGCTGTCCAGCGCGCTGATCGGCTTCCTGTGGAACGCCGGCTGGGCGCTGGAGGTCATCTTCCCGACCGTGGTGCTGGTCGGCGCGGTCGCCGGGCTCTGCAACGGCCTGCTGGTCACCCGGCTCGGCCTGCCGTCGCTGGCGGTGACCATCGGCACGCTGGCGCTCTACCGCGGGCTGGCGTTCGTGGTGCTCGGCGACCAGGCGGTCGCCGACTTCCCCGCCAAGTACACCCGCTACGGCATCGACCCGATCCCCGGCACCCACGTCCCCTACCCGATCGCGCTGTTCGCCGTGCTGGCGGTGCTGTTCGCGCTGCTGCTGCACACCACGCCGTTCGGCCGCGCGATCTTCGCGATCGGCGCCAACCAGGAGGCGGCCTTCTTCTCGGGGATCCGCGTCAAGCGGACCAAGCTGATCCTGTACGTGCTCAGCGGCGCGATGTCGAGCCTCGCCGGGATCGTCTGGACCCTGCGGTTCGCCAGCGCGCGGGCGGACAACGGCACCGGCCTGGAGCTGGCCGTGGTCGCCGCGGTGCTGCTCGGCGGCGTCTCGATCTTCGGCGGCCGCGGCACCCTCGGCGGCGTGGTGGCCGCCGTCTTCCTGCTCGGCGGCGTCCGCAACGCGCTGATCCTCAACGACGTCTCCAACGACACCCTCAACGTGGTGACCGGGCTGCTGCTGATCGGCAGCGTGGTCGCCCCGAGCGCCGTCAGGGCGGCCGGGCGGGTGGTGCGCCCGCGCCGGGCGCCGCCCGACCCGTCCGCCAGACCGACCGCCGGCGGCTGAGCCGCCCCCCAACCGTCAAGCAGGTCGCGCCGCGCGTGCGGCGCCAAGAGAAAGGACATCGCGCCATGCAGCGAGCTCTGGTGCAACGTCCCCGCTGGGTGGGACCGCTCGTCCTGGCCGTCGCCTGCACCGTGGTCATGGCCGCCTGCGGCGGGACGACCAAGGAGAGCACCAGCGGCGGGGGAGGCGGGGCCGCGACCACCGCCGCCGGCCAGGTCAACCCCAACGCTCCCATCAAGCAGGGCCTCAAGATCGCCTTCCTCCCCAAGCAGGTGAACAACCCCTACTTCACCACCGCCGACAACGGCGGCAAGCAGGCGATCGGCGAGTTCGGCGGGGAGTACAAGGAGGTCGGGCCCTCGGAGGCGAGCGCCTCGGCGCAGGTGCCCTACATCAACACCCTGACCCAGCAGCGCCAGGACGCCATCGTGATCTCCGCCGACGACCCCAACGCGGTGGTGCCCTCGCTCAAGGCCGCGATGGCGCAGGGCATCAAGGTGGTGACCTACGACGCCGACACCGCGCCGGACGGGCGCACGGTGTTCGTCAACCAGGCGTCGCCCGAGGACATCGGCCGCAGCGAGGTGCAGGTGCTCGGCAAGCAGCTCAACTACAGCGGGCAGATCGCCATCCTGTCGGCGACCTCCACCGCCGCCAACCAGAACACCTGGATCAAGTTCATGAAGGACGAGCTGTCCAAGCCGCAGTACTCGAAGATGAAGCTGGTCAAGGTCGCCTACGGCAACGACGACGACCAGACCTCGTTCCAGCAGGCGCAGGGCCTGCTGCAGGCCTACCCCAACCTCAAGGGCATCATCTCGCCGACCACCGTCGGCGTGTCCGCCGCGGCCCGCTACCTGAGTGGCTCCTCGTTCAAGGGCAAGGTCGCGCTGACCGGGCTGGGCACGCCCAACCAGATGCGCAAGTTCGTCAAGGACGGCACGGTCAGCTCCTTCGAGCTGTGGGACCCGGGCAAGCTCGGCTACCTCGCCGCCTACGCGGCGGCCGCGCTGGCGTCCGGCCAGATCAGCGGCAAGGAGGGCGAGACCTTCAAGGCCGGCAACCTCGGCACCAAGACGGTCGGCAAGGACGGGGAGATCCTGCTCGGGCCACCGCAGGTGTTCGACAAGTCCAACATCGATCAGTTCGATTTCTAGCCGGGCGGCCCCGGGGGTGCGGCCGCCCGGCCGCACCCCGGCGCGCCGGTCGAGGTGGCGTGGTGACGCGACGAGTGTGCTTCCTGCTCCAGGTCCGCCCGGACCGGGTCGACGAGTACCGGGAGCGGCACCGGATGGTCTGGCCGGAGATGCGCCAGGCCCTGCACGACGCCGGTTGGCGCAACTACTCGCTGTTCCTGCGCGGCGACGGGCTGCTGGTCGGCTACCTCGAGTGCGAGGACTTCGCCGCGGCGCGCGCGGCGATGGACGCCACCGAGGTGAACGCGCGCTGGCAGGCCGAGATGGGCGACCTGTTCGAGAACCTGGCCGGCCAGCGGCCCGACGAGCGGATGCAGCCGCTGGAGGAAGTGTTCCACCTGCCATGATGATCGCGGTACGAAAGGAAGTAGGTGTGCGGCATGCGTGACCCGGCCGCCGTCAAGGCGGCGCTCAAGCAGCAGCGGATCGAGCTGCCGTCGTGGGCGTTTGGCAACTCGGGCACCCGCTTCAAGGTGTTCGCCCAGCCCGGGGTGCCACGCGACCCGTATGAGAAGATCGCCGACGCCGCCCGGGTGCATGCCCACACCGGGGTGGCGCCCAGCGTGGCGCTGCACATCCCCTGGGACGCGGTCGACGACTACGACCAGCTGGCCAAGTATGCCGCCGAGCTGGGGGTGCAGATCGGCACGATCAACGCCAACGTGTTCCAGGACGACGACTACAAGCTGGGCAGCGTCTGCCACCCCGACCCCCGGGTGCGCGCCAAGGCGCTGGGGCACCTGCTGGAGTGTGTGGCGGTGATGGATGCCACCGGTTCGCGAGACCTGAAGCTGTGGTTTGCGGATGGGACCAACTATCCCGGCCAGGACTCGATCGCCGCCAGGCAGGAGCGGCTGGCCCAGGCGCTTGGCGAGGTGTATGGGCGGTTGGGGGCACAGCAGCGGCTGCTGTTGGAGTACAAGCTGTTCGAGCCGGCGTTCTACCAGACCGATGTGCCGGACTGGGGCACCGCCTTGACCCATTGTGTGGCGTTGGGGGAGCGGGCGCTGGTGGTGGTCGACACCGGCCATCACGCGCCGGGGACCAATATCGAGATGATCGTGGCGTTGCTGCTGCGCGCCGGCAGGCTGGGCGGGTTCGACTTCAACAGCCGGTTTTACGCCGACGATGATCTGATGGTGGGGGCGGCCGACCCGTTCGGGCTGTTTCGGATCCTGCATGAGGTGGTGCAGGGCGGCGGCCTTGAACCTGCGGCGGGGATCGCGTTCATGTTGGACCAGTGTCACAACATCGAGCCGAAGATCCCCGGGCAGATCCGCTCGGTGATGAATGTGCAGGAGGCGACCGCCAAGGCGCTGCTGGTGGACGCCGCCGCGTTGGGGCGGGCGCAGCTGGCCGGTGACGTGCTGGGCGCCCATGGGGTGCTGATGGACGCCTACGCGACCGACGTGCGGCCGCTGCTGGCCGAGTTGCGGGTGGAGATGGGGTTGGACCCCGATCCGATGGGCGCCTATGCGCGTTCGGGGTATGGCGAGCGGATCGTGGCCGAGCGGGTGGGCGGCACCCAGGCCGGCTGGGGAGCCTGACGCCATGACCGCCCCGCAGGTGCGCGAGCTGCTGGAGCGGTCGCATCGGCTCGGCGCCGACCGGCGCAACACCAACTGGGCCGGCGGCAACGCCTCCGCCAAGGGCACCGCGGACGACCCGGCCACCGGGGGGGCGGTGGAGTTGCTGTGGGTCAAGGGCTCTGGGGGTGACCTCGGCACCCTGACCGGGCAGGGGCTGGCGGTGCTGCGGCTCGACCGGCTCCGCGCGCTGACCGGCGTCTACCCCGGGGTCGAGCGCGAGGACGAGATGGTGGCGGCGTTCGACTATTGCCTGCACGGCAGGGGCGGCGCCGCGCCGTCGATCGACACGGCCATGCACGGGCTCGTCGACGCGCCGCACGTCGACCACCTCCACCCGGACGGCTGCATCGCGTTGGCCACGGCGGCCGACGGCGAGGCGCTCACCAAGCAGTGCTACGGCGGCCGGGTCGCCTGGGTGCCGTGGCGGCGGCCCGGCTTCCAGCTCGGCCTCGACGTCGCCGCCATCCAGCGGGCCGACCCGGAGGTCATCGGGGTGGTGCTCGGCGGCCACGGGATCACCGCCTGGGGCTCCAGCTCGGCGGAGTGCGAGGCCCGCTCGCTGGAGATCATCCGCCGCGCCGAGCGGTTCATCGCCGAGCGAGGCCGCCCCGACCCGTTCGGGCCGGTGGTCGACGGCTTCCAGCCGCTGCCGGAGGCCGAGCGGCGGGCGCGCGCCGCCGCGCTCGCGCCGGTGCTGCGCGGCCTGGCCTCCACCGACCGGCGGCAGGTGGGCCACTGGACCGACTCGCCGGAGGTGCTCGACTTCCTCTCGCGGTCCCGCCACGCCGGGCTGGCGGCGCTCGGCACCTCCTGCCCGGACCACTTCCTGCGCACCAAGGTCCGGCCGATGGTGCTGGACCTGCCGCCGGGCGCGCCGCTGGAGGCGACCGTCGAGCGGCTGCGCGAGCTGCACGCCGCCTACCGCGAGGACTACCAGGCCTACTACCGGCGCCACGCGACCCCCGACAGCCCGCCGCTGCGCGGCGCCGACCCGGCGATCGTGCTGCTGCCCGGCGTTGGGCTGTTCTCCTTCGGCGCCGACAAGCAGACCGCGCGGGTCGCCGGCGAGTTCTTCGCGGGCGGCATCAACGCGATGCGCGGCGCGGAGGCGCTGTCGAGCTACGCGCCGATCCCCGAGTCCGAGAAGTTCCGCATCGAGTACTGGTCGCTGGAGGAGGCCAAGCTGCAGCGGATGCCCAAGGCCAAGCCGCTGGCGACCCGGGTCGCCTTCGTCACCGGCGCCGCCTCGGGCATCGGCAAGGCCATCGCGGAGCGGCTGGCCGCCGAGGGCGCGTGCGTCGTGGTCGCCGACCTGGACCCGGCGAAGGCGGGCGAGGTCGCCGCGGGCATCGGCAGCACCGACGTCGCCGTCGGCGTCTCCGCTGACGTCAGCGACGGCGACCAGGTCGCCGCCGCGTTCCAGGCCGCGGTGCTCGCGTTCGGTGGCGTGGACCTCGTCGTCAACAACGCCGGCCTGTCCATCTCCAAGCCACTGCTGGAGACGTCCGAGCGCGACTGGGACCTGCAGCACGACGTCATGGCCAAGGGCTCGTTCCTGGTCTCCCGCGAGGCGGCCAAGGTCATGGGACCGCAGGGAATGGGCGGCGACATCGTCTACATCTCGAGCAAGAACAGCCTGTTCGCCGGACCCAACAACATCGCGTACGGCGCGACGAAGGCCGACCAGGCGCACCAGGTGCGACTCCTGGCCGCCGAGCTCGGACCGCAGCAGATCCGGGTCAACGGCATCAACCCGGACGGCGTGGTGCGCGGGTCCGGCATCTTCGCCGGCGGCTGGGGCGCCAGCCGGGCCGCGGTCTACGGCGTGCCCGAGGAGAAGCTGGGCGAGTACTACGCGCAGCGCACGCTGCTCAAGCGCGAGGTGCTCCCCGAGCACGTCGCGGACGCGGTGTTCGTCCTCACCGGTGGCGAGCTGTCCCGTACCACCGGGCTGCACATTCCGGTCGACTCCGGCGTCGCCGCCGCCTTCCTGCGCTGACCCGGCCCGCGAAGGGAGACCGAGCAGTGAGCCAGCCGAGCAGCGCCGCCGTGGCGGCCGTGGACGTCGGCGCCTCGAGCGGCCGGGTGATGCTGGGCCGGGTCACCTCCGACGAGCTGCGGCTCGAGGAGGTGACCCGGTTCGCCAACGGCCCGGTGCGCGTGGGCGCCACCCTGCACTGGGACGTCCTTGCCATCTACCGCGGCGTGCTCGACGGACTGCG
>DASVXQ010000297.1:0-6901 GCA_036392615.1 Actinomycetes bacterium
CGGCCGGCTCGGCCGGTGGCGGGCCTGGCCGTCCGCCGGCGCGGCGCGCCAGCAGCGCGAAGGCCAGCAGGCCGGCGAGCAGGTACAGGCCCGCCTGGCCGTTGAGCACCGGCAGCAGGCCGAGCGGGCCGGCGAGCAGGCCGGCCAGCAGCATGCCGAGCGCCTGGAAGCCGTCGCCCACGGTGAGCCAGGCGCTGAACACCCGCCCGCGGAAGCCGTCCGGCGTGGTGCTCTGCACGAAGGCGGCCAGCCCGGTGAACAGCGCGATCCCGGGGACGCCGACGGCTACGAACAGCCCGACGTAGAGCCCTGTCCCGGTGGTCAGCGCTGGACCGTTCCAGATGGCCAGCTCGATGAGGCCGAAGGCCAGCAGCCCGGCGCCGGCCAGGTGGTGCGGCGCCAGCCGGCGGCCGAGCGGCGCCAGCAGCATCCCGCCGAGCAGCGCGCCGATCGCCTGCACGCCGCGCAACAGCCCGACCTCGGGCGGACCGCCGTGCAGGAGCTGGATGACGAACACCACGAACAGCACCACGAAGATGCCCTGCGCCACCGAGGCGATCGCCGTCACGACCAGCGCGCCCAGCAGCCTGGGGTCGCGGCGGATCAGCCGCAGCCCGGCGATCCACTGGCCGAGCGGGCCGAGGCCCGGGCCGGGCGCCTGGTGGCCAGACGGGGGCGCGGCGCCCCTCGCCGGGTTCCGGCCGCCGGCCAGCAGCGCGGCGGCGATCACGAAGGAGGCGGCGTCGCATGCGACGATGCCGCCCAGCCCGCCGAGCTCCAGGATGACGCCGCCCAGCGGCCCGCCCACCAGCCGGGCGAGGTTGTCGGTCAGGCCGGTCAGGCTGTTGGCCGCGACCAGCTCCTCGGCCGGCACCAGCGCCGGGACCTGGGCGTTCTTTGCGGGCTGGAAGAGGTGGCTGAGGGCGGCCTCGGCGGCGGTCACCGCGTAGAGGATCCAGAGCTGCTGCTGCCCGCGGACGGCGAGCAGCGGCAGCAGCAGCGCGGCCTGCGCCAGGCTGACCGCGACCAGCGTGCGGCGCCGGTCCCAGCGGTCCACCAGCACGCCGGCCAGCGGGCCAACCACCAGGCCGGGCAGCAGGCCCAGCAGGAACACCGTCGAGGTGACCAGCGCGGAGCCGGTCAGTTGCAGCACGTGGACCGGCAACGCGATCAGCAGCAGCCAGTCCCCGGTCTCGGAGACCGCGCCGGCCAGCCACAGCCGCGCGAACGCGGGGTGGCGGACGGGGCCGAGGCTCCAGCGGCGGCTGGATGGCATGTCAGATCGCCTCCGGGCGCGGGAAGGCGAGCAGGCTCAGGTGCACCGGCCGCGCGTCGGGCGGCGGGTCGTCGCGGGTCATGCCGATGTAGGGCCGGATCAGCGCGTCGAGCGCGTCGCGCAGGCGCCCCAGCTCCTCGGGGCTCATGCGCAGCTCGTAGCTGGAGAAGCCGTCCGTCCCCCGCCAGGCGTCGTCGAGCTGGTCGTGGCGGCGCAGGTACTCGCGCGCCAGGCGGTGGTCCTCGTCCAGCCAGAGGGTGGTCAGCGCCTGGTTGGCGGCACGCGCGGCCGGGCCGGCGTCCAGGTCGCCGTAGTCGAAGCCGGTGGCCGCCGCGCGCCACGGGCGCTCACGGCCGTCGTCGGAGCCGACCCGCTCGACCATCCGGTAGAGGGCCAGGTTGCGCAGGTGCCAGCTGCAGTTGGAGGGCGTGGAGCCGACCGCCTGGGCGCACTCGCTGGCGGTCTTCGGCCCGAAGGCCATCAGGTGGTTGAGCAGCGCGACCCGCAGCGGGTGCGCCAGCGCCCTGAGCGCCTTCGCATCGGTCACCCGCCGCCGGTCCTCGGCCCTCGCCGTCTCCGCGTCGGCTCCCTGCCGTTCCCGGGCCCTCGCCAGCTCCGCCCCAGCTCCCTGCCGGTCCTGGGCGCTCGCCATCCCGCCTCCTCTGAAAGATTCCTTTCAGACCTTCGCAGGGCGGGCGACAGATGTAAAGGGGTCCTTTCAGATTTCCCTCGCGTTCGAGGTGTCGAGCCTTCCGCTCTTCTCAAGTCCCGCAGGTCACGTCAGGCTGGTCGTGAGCGGGTGGGAGGGAGGGCCATGGCAGACGGCAACCGCCCGAAGGACCCGGCGTCGGTCGCGTCCCGGGCTCGCGAGCGGCTCGCGAAGGCCAAGCGCGTCGAGGCCGAGGCCCACAGGCGGGCGGCCGAGCTGCACGAGCAGACGGCCGAGCTGCAGCAGCACCTCGGGCACGACGCGGAGGCCCAGGCGGCCCGGGCGCGGGCGGCCCGCGCCCACGACCTGCACGACCTGGCGCTGATCGAGCTGGCCGGCTGGGAGACGCCCGCCGACTCCTAGCACGGCGGCGGACCGGCCGGAGACCGGAGGGACGGGGAGCTCCACGTCCAGGGCGCGCTCGGCTAGTGCGGGTGGTGCGGGCCCGAGAGCACCTCGAGGGCGGAGGCGACCTGCTGGAGCTGGTCCCTGGTCAGCTGGCCGGTGAAGTGCTGGCGGATGCCGCGCAGGTGGGTGCGGGCGGCGCGGCGCAGCAGGCGGCGCCCGTCCTCGGTGAGGGTGGCGTGCATCACCCTGGCGTCCCCGACGAAGCGCTCGCGCCTGACCAGGCCCTGCGCGGCGAGCCGGTCGACCACCCGGGTGAGCCCGCTGGGTGACATCATCACGCGCTCCGCCAGGTCGGTCATGCGCAGCCGCTGCTCCGGCGCGCGGGCGAGCCGCAGCAGCACGTCGTAGGCGTTGAGCGGCAGCTCGTGCTCGGAGCGGAGCTCCGCGTCCAGCCTCCGGGTGACCTGGTGGTGCGCGTGCAGGAATGCCTGCCAGGCCCGCATCTCGGCATCGCTCAGCTTGGTCGTCACGTTGTCCACAGTCTCGCGCCTGGTACTTGCGGCCGCAAGTACCGCGCTGTTATGTTTCGCGCGGCAATATTTGCGATGCGAAGGAACCTGGTGGGATGGGCGAATTGCTGCTCGGGCTGAACGTCTCGACCTCCGCGGCCACCGGCGCCGACCCGGTGGGCGACGCCCGCCGCGCCGAAGCGCTGGGATTCGACTTCGTCTCCATCTCCGACCACCTGCACGGCGAGCAGCCGAGCTACGAGACCTGGACATTGCTCTCCTGGATCGCCGCCGCGACGACACGGGTTCGGGTGGCGACCCGCGTGCTGGCCACGCCGTACCGCTCCCCCGCGGTGCTGGCCAAGATGGCCGAGGGCCTGGACCGCCTCTCGGGCGGGCGCCTGATCCTCGGGCTCGGCGGCGGCTACTCCGACGAGGAGTTCCGCGCCTTCGGCCTGGGGGTGCCGACACCGCGGGACAAGGTCGACGGCATGGCCGAGGCGATCGAGATCCTGCGCGGCATGTGGTCCCAGCCGGCGCTGCACTTCCAGGGTCGCCGCTACCACACCGAGGGCGCCCGGATCGAGCCCAAGCCTGGCCACCGCATCCCGATCTGGCTCGGCACCTACGGCAACCGCGCGCTGGCGGTGACGGGCCGGCTCGCCGACGGCTGGATCCCCTCGCTCGGCTTCGCCCCACCGGATCGCGTCACCGGCATGCGGGACCGCGTGCTCGCCGCGGCGCGCGAGGCCGGCCGGCGGCCAGAGGACCTCACCCTCGCCTACAACGTCGTGGTCCGGATCGACGACCGCGCCGAGCCGGACGGCGCCCTGGTGTCGGGGTCCGCCGCCGCCGTGGCCGAGCGGTTGCGCGGCTTCCTCGGGCTCGGCTTCACCGCCCTGAACCTGATGCCGCAGGGCCCGGCCGAGGACGAGCAGGTCGAGCGCCTCGCCCGCGAGGTCCTCCCCGAGATCCGCGCCGCCTGACGCGCAGCGCGCCGGATCCGCCGGATCGTCGGCCGGCCGGCGTGGCCTACGCCGCCTGACCCGCCGGTCAGTCGTGGCGGACGGTGGCGGCGGTGCCGTAGGCGACGATCTCGGCCAGGCCGTTGCCGAGGTCCGAGGAGTCGAACCGGACGCCGAGGACGGCGTTGCCGCCGAGCTGCTTGGCGTGCTCGATCAGGCGCTCCAGGGCGGTGTGCCTGGCCTGGTCGACCACCTGGGTGAACTCCTGGACCTCGCCGGCGCGCAGCGAGCGGACGCTGCCGGTCAGCCCCCTGGCGAGGCCGACGCTGCGCACGATCAGGCCCCACGACAGGCCGAGGGTCCGTTCCACGGTGTAGCCGGGCAGCTCGAAGGTGGTGGAGGTCGCGATGCCGGCGGCGAGGTTGTTGCTCATCGGAGGCTCCTCTCGTGCGGATGTTCGGGCGACATTGCCACACGCCGCTCCGGTTGTCGCACCCCGGCCGTAAGGTGGCCGCCGGAGGTGAGCAAGATGACAGTGTCCCAGGTGGAGCGGTCCGAGCCGAGGAAGGTGTCGGACGAGCGAACCATGCTCGACGGGTGGCTCGACTACCACCGGGCGACCCTGCTGCGGAAGTGCGCCGGCCTGAACGACGACCAGCTCCGGCGCCGCTCCTGCCCGCCGTCGACGCTGTCGCTGCTCGGCCTGGTCCGGCACCTCACCGAGGTGGAGCGTGGCTGGTTCCTGCGCGGGGTGGCCGACCGGCGGGACGTGCCGCCGATCTACTACAGCGATGACAACCCCGACGGGGACTTCGACGACGTCGACACCGCCGACGTCGGCGAGACCTTCGCCACCTACCGGCGCACCTGCGACCAGGTCCGCGCCGCTGTCGCCGAGGCCACCCTGGACGACATGCTCCGCGACGGCGACAGCCGCTGCTCGGTCCGCTGGGTCTACCTCCACCTGATCGAGGAGTACGCCCGCCACAACGGCCACGCCGACCTCCTCCGCGAACGCATCGACGGCGCCACCGGCTGCTGAGCGCTCGCTGCGCCGGGGAAGGCCGAGGCCCGGCGCCTCCCGCCGCGTTGCGGGCGTTCCGGCCGCAACGCCTCCAGGCGGCCATGGCGGCCCGCCGTTCCCATCCTGAACTGGACCGGATCGCCGTCCGCCGTCGAGACTTGGCGGATCCGACGGAGCGGGCAGGAGCGGGGGATGGGCAAGCCAGTCGAGGTGTGGGCGGAGGCGGACGCGTACGAGCCGTACATCGGGCGCTGGAGCCGGCAGGTGGCGCGGGAGCTGCTCGGCTGGCTGGGGATGGGCCGCGGCGCCCGCTGGCTCGACCTCGGCTGCGGCACCGGCGCGCTGAGCGGGGCGATCCTCGACCTGGCCGGACCGGCCGCGCTGCTCGGCGTCGACCGCTCGGAGGGCTACCTCCGCCATGCCCGCGCGGCGCTGGCCGGCGGCCCCGCCGCCTTCGTGGTCGCCGACGGCCGGCGGCTGCCCGTGGCGGACGGCGGCTTCGACGCGGCGGTCAGCGGGCTGGTGCTCAACTTCGTGCCCGAGCCCGGGCTGGCGGTCCGCGAGATGGCCAGGGTCACCCGGCCGGGCGGCCGGGTCGCCGCGTACCTGTGGGACTACGCCGACGGGATGCAGCTGATCCGCTGCTTCTGGGACGCGGCCACGGCGCTCGACCCTGCAGCGGCCGAGCTCGACGAGGGGCGGCGCTTCGGGCTCTGCCGGCCGGGACCACTGGCCGCCCTGTTCGAGGACGCCGGAATCGAGCGGGTCGAGGTGCGCGCGCTGGAGGTGCCGACGACCTTCCGCGACTTCGATGACTACTGGTCCCCGTTCCTCGGCGGCCAGGGCCCGGCGCCCGGCTACACGGTGGGGCTGCCGGACGCGCGGCTGGCCGCCCTTCGCGAGGAGCTGCGGTCGCGGCTGCCGGTGGCCGCGGACGGCTCGATCCCGCTGACCGCCCGCGCCTGGGCGGCCGCCGGTACCCGCCCCGCCTAGGGTGCGGGATCCATGACCGGTGCTCTAAGCGGCGGAGGCTGGCGGCGGCGGGACGTGGAACGCCTCGACGAAGCGGTCGAGCAGCGCGGGGTCGCCGGTGAGCCGGACGGCGCCGCCGGCGACCGCCTCACCGGGGCTGAGCTCGCCGGCCAGCAGGGCGCGCAGCTCCGGACCGGTGATGATCACCAGGTCCGGCCTGGGCAGCGGCCCCTGCCCGACCTCGACCTTGCCGTCGTCGACCAGGGCGTGGACGACGATGTCGCCGACCCGCACCTCGTAGCCGAGGTGCAGCCCAGCGGCGGCGTCGCGGCGGAAGGTGGTGCGCAGCGCCATGATCAGCGAGTCGGTGGTGACGACGTCGTCGGGCCGCGGCTGGCCGAGCGACCTGACCCCCCAGAGGCTGAGCCGCAGGACGACGTCGTCGAGCTCGCGCCCGTAGTCGGTCAGCTCGTAGACGACCGAGCCCTGCGGGCGGGGCAGCAGCCGCCGCTGGATGACGCCGGACGCCTCCAGCTCCTTGAGCCGCGCGGACAGGATGTTGGTCGGAATGCGCGGCAGCCCGTTGCGCAGGTCGGTGAAGCGCTTGGGACCGGGGAGGAGGTCGCGGATGACCAGCAGCGCCCAGCGCTCGCCGACCAGCTCCAGAGCGTGCGCCAGCCCGCAGTACTGCCCATACGTGCGCCTGCTCATGGTTGCGGTACCTCACGCGCCTTGCTCCGGACCGCGCTTGATCTTACAGAGCGAGGTTGCTAAACACAATCACCGAGCGGCTGACGCACGCCGCCGTTACGATCGACGGGCCGCGCCGCGAGGCACGGAGGCACGAAGGCACGAAGGGGAGGACCGGCCGGCCACCGGCCGGGCACGACCGGGACCGGCGCGCGACCGAGGCGATGCGGACGGAGATGGTGCGAACTGAGTGAACGGGTGCGGATCAGCCACCCCGACAAGGTGCTGTTCCCGGACGACGGCATCACAAAGGCCGAGCTGGTGGACTACTACCGCACGGTCGCCGAGGTGATGCTGCCGACGATCCGCGGCCGCCCGGTCACCATGCAGCGCTTCCCCAACGGGATC
>DASVXQ010000298.1:0-6197 GCA_036392615.1 Actinomycetes bacterium
CTGACCGGGGCGTGGCTGCCCCGGCTGGCCGGGACGGGGCTGACCGGGACGCATCTGCCCTGGCTGGCCCGGACGTGGCTGGCCGGGACGGCCCTGGCCGGCGGCCGGCCGTGCCTGTCCGGGCTGGCCGGGCCGGGCCTGCCCCGGCTGGTCGGGACCACCGAGCCCCGGCCGGCTGGCGCGGGTCTGCCCCGGCTGGCCGCCCTGGCCAGCGCGGGCCTGGGACTGGCGTGCGGTGTCACCGGGGCCGCCGCGGGCGGCTCCGCCGGTTCCGTCACCAGACCGCTGGCTTCTGCCGCCACCGCGGAGCGCCGATCGCAGTCTGTCCGCGACGTCTGGCGACACGGTCGAGGCATGACTCTTCGCCTCCACGCCCATGGAGGTCAGCCTCGACAGGAGGTCCTTTGACGGGACCCCGAGTTCTTTGGCGAGTTCGTAGACGCGCGGGTTGCTCAACCAGTCCTCACTTCCTCATGTTCACGCTCATGTTCACTCGAGCCTGGGGCTCCCACCCCGCCTCCGCCGCCGAGCTTCGCGCGCAGTTCGGAGACCGCGTGCTCCACTCCGGTGGCGTCGGCCGTGCGAAGGGCTCGCTGCACAGCGCGCCGCTTCGTTGCCAACCCCAGGCAGTTCGGCTCTCCACACAGGTAGGCACCGCGACCCGGTGCCGTGCCGGAAGGATCGTATCGGACCGCGCCATCCGGCGAGCGGACGATTCGGTGGAGAGTGCCCTTGGCCGCCGAGCTCCGGCAAACCACACAGGTACGCGTTGGTACAACGCGCGGACGTGCCTGTGGCATTCCCTCACCTCCTTCGCCTCTCCGGTCGGTCCGGTGACCGCCTGTCCGGTTGGGTCCGTCGCGCCTATCCTCTCGGTCCGGCCACGGCCCCGCCGGCCGCGTCGCCGCCGGGCGGGCCCGTCCTGCCGCTGCGGCCGGCGGGGCTCGCCGGCTCGTACACCTGCTCCGAGCGCCGCTCGGCCGCCTGGCTCTCGCTGGAGATGTCGATCCGCCAGCCGGTCAGCCGGTTCGCCAGGCGGGCGTTCTGGCCCTCCTTGCCGATGGCGAGCGAGAGCTGGTAGTCGGGCACGATCACGTGGGCGGTCCGCTCGGCCTCGTCGATCCGCACGCTCTTGACCTTGGCGGGAGACAGCGCCTCCGCCACGAACTGGGCCGGGTCGTCCGAGTACAGGACGATGTCGATCTTCTCGCCCCGCAGCTCGTTGACCACCGAGCGCACCCGCATGCCGCGGGGGCCGACGCAGGCGCCCTTGGGGTCGACGCCCGGGTCGTTGGAGCGCACCGCGATCTTGGTGCGGTGCCCGGGCTCGCGGGCCACGTTGGTGATCTCCACGATGCCCTCGGCGATCTCGGGCACCTCCAGCTCGAACAGGCGGCGGATCAGGTCCGGGTGGGTGCGCGAGACCACCACCCGCAGGCCGCGCGGCGAGCGGGAGACCTCGGTCACGTAGACCTTGATGCGGTCGTTGTGCTGGTAGTGCTCGCTCGGCACCTGCTCGGCGTGGGGCAGCTCGGCCTCGACCTTGCCGAGGTCCACCGTGATGTGGCGCGGGTCGCGCTGCTGCACGATGCCGGTCACGATGTCGCCCTTGCGGCCTTCGTACTCGCCGAAGGTCACGTCGCGCTCGGCCTCGCGCAGGCGCTGCACGATCACCTGCTTGGCGGTGACCGCCGCGATCCGGCCGAAATCGGAAGGGGTGTCCTCCCATTCGCGCAGGACCTGCTCGTTCTCGTCCAGCTCCTGGGCGTACACCGTGACCTCGCCGGTGTCACGGTCGACCACGACGCGGGCGTCGTCGGGAGCGTTCTGCCGTCGCTTGTACGCCGCGGCCAGGGCGCTCTCGAGCGCCGTGATCACGGTCTCGAGCGAGATCCCCTTCTCTCGCTCGAGGAAGCGCAGCTCCTCGATCGGGATGTTCACGTCGCCGTCCTCTCGTCTGGGATGCGGGGGGTCCGGTGGTTCGAGCTCCTGGCTGTCACCACGGCAACACCACCTTTCCTCGCACCACGTCGGACAGCGGGACCCGCACCTCGCTGCCGTCCACCTCGAGGGTGACCTCGCGCTCGTCCGCGTCGACCACAGTCCCGCGGAGCTGCCGCCGCGGCTGCTCACCGGAGACCTCACGGAGGATCTCGACCTCGTGGCCGCGCTGGCGGCGGAAGTCGCGTCCGGTTTGCAGCGGGCGGTCGAGCCCGGGCGTGGTCACCTCGAGGATGTAGCTGCCCGGCAGCGGGTCAGCCTTGTCGAGCTCGAGCGAGAGATCCTTGGTCACCCGCTCAACGACGTCGGCGTCGACCCCGTCCTCGGAGTCGAGCACCACGCTGAGGACCTGCGAGCGGCCCCGGCGGCGCAGGTCGAGCTCGAGCAGCTCGACCCCGTGGGCCTTGGCGACCCGCTCTGCCAGTTCCTGGACACGCGGAGGAAGCGTCGTCACGATCGCTGACCTCCCTCACGCGTCTACGTTGCTGGTCGCCCTCTCGGTAGCGGCACCCGTCCATCTCCGTTGCCGTGCGGCGAGACCCCGGACAAAAGCAGAAGTGGGCAAATGCCCACTTCGTTCTCCGCATCACCCATCCAGTAGGGTGCCACACGTCAACACGCTGCACGATAGCACCAGCTCACAGTAGCAGCAACCTGATTGATGGCCCTGGCCTGCGGATTTGCCTCCCGGCCCACCACGCCGGATCGCGCCGGTCCCGAGCTTGGACCGGAGCCCCGTCACCCGCCAGGGTCCGTGCCAGCCGGCGACGCCGCCCGGACCGACCCGGCCATCGCCCGCGATGCCGCCAGTCGGCGGCGCCGGAGCGTGCCCTCGGGTCAGTCGAGCAGCACCAGTACCGCCCCATGGCCCACCCCGCAGGCCTCCAGCGACCGCTCCGGCGGAAGGCCCACGCCGCCGACCGGAGCGAACGCGAGCGGCGCGGGGGTCGCACCGGAGACGGCGGCGAGCGGCGGGGCCGGGGGGTTCCAAGCGGAGACGGGGGCGTGCGCCAGGGCGTCGGCCAAGGGACCGAGCAGGTCGGCGATAGGGACGTCGCCCCGCACCGCGAGGTCCCGCCGCCGGTCGCCACGAACCACCGTGATCAGGACCATCCCCATCTCAGGGGGGCCCTGGGGCCGCGAAGCCCGGGGTGACGCGGGCGGACAAGGCGGCAGGCCCCGCGATGCCCCGGCCGGGGTGGTCAGGTGCGGCCCGGTCGGCGGCGGTCGGCGGAGGGGCGTCCGAGGGGACCCAGGCGACCTGGACGAGGCCGCCACGACCGTGGCGGGTGACCAGGTGCCCGCGGCCCGGCGGCTGCGGGGTGGCTGTTCGGGCGCCGAGCAGCGGGCCCTCGCGGGGATCGCCGGAGAGGATCAGGCCGGCGCCGCCGCTGTCGCGGACCCGCTGGTAGAAGGGCTCGAACGAGCTTCGGGCGGTGCCGTTGACCGGTCGGGCGAGCAGCACATGCAGGCCGACGTCGCGACCCAGGGCGACGAGGTCGAGGAGCGGGTCGAGCGGATTGTGTCCGGTGGCGGCGACCAGGTCGTAGTCGTCGATCATCAGCAGGTGGTGCGGGCCACCGCCGTCCCAGGAGCCGACAGGCGCCGGTGACTGTCCCGTATTGCCCGGGATGCGGCGGTCGAGGACCGAGCGGAGGCGCTCGGCCGCCTCGGCGGCGGCTGTCGTGGTCGACGCGTAGGCGTCGCAGTGCGCGGCCTGGGCGAGGCCGGTGAGGCCGCGGCGGAAATCAACCAGGACCACGCGCAACTCGTCGGGGGCATGGTGGGTCATCAGCGCCGTCGCGACGCACCGCAGGGCGGCGCTCTTGCCGGACTCCGGGTCCCCGAACACCAGGAAGTGCGGCGCCCGACCGAGCTCGAGCCGAACCAGCTCCAGGCGATGGTCGTGGAGCCCGATCGGCACGGGCTTCAGCGCGTGGCGCGGCCCCGGCCACGATTCCCCGGACGCAACCGGCCCTCGCGGCGGTCGCGCGGGCTCGCCATTCGGTCCTCCCGGGTCCTCGGCTGGGCTGGTGGGGCGCGCTGGCGAGCCCGCCGGGCCGTTGGTTGGCCCCGTCGGCTCGGCGGGTTCGACCAGCAGGGCCTGGAGTGGGATCAACGCCGGCAAGACGCGAAGTGGCGGGGCTTCCGCGCCGGTTGGGCTCCGGATCGCGTGGCCGGCGATCGATCGCAGGGGGGCCACGCCGCGCGCATGCGCGGCCGGCTGGTCGTGGGGGGCGACCGATCGCACGGCGGTCCCGGGAGAGCACGGTGACGCCGCGTCGTCACTGGCGGCGCTCCAGACCGGGACGGCTGTCTGGAACTCGTCGCCCGCCGGTGTCAGACCGCGGCCGGGGAGCCGATCGGGCAGGCGGGCGGCCGCGGCCCGGTCGATCTCCGACTCGACGGGGTCGTTGAGGCGCAGCTCGAGACGGCCGCCGATGTTGTCGCGCAGTGCCAGCCGGAGGTCGGGCCAGCGGTTGGCCGCCACGACCAGGTGGACGCCGTAGTGGAGGCCGCCTGCGGCCAGGGCCTCGATCTCGGGCTCCAGGTCCGGGAACGCCTGACGGAACCTCGACCAGTTGTCGATCACCAGGAACACCTCGCCGTACCGATCGCGCTCGGCCGGTGGCATCGCCGCTCGCCACCGGTGCCAGGCGGGCATCGAGTCGATCCCGTGGCGGCGGAATCCCTCCTCTCGCTCGACCAGGATGGCGAGCAGGTCGCGAACGAGCCGGCGGACTTCGCCGGGCTCGCGAATGCCGAGGACCGCGCCGACGTGCGGCAGGCCAGCCAGCTCGTGCAGCAGTCCGCCGCCGAGGTCGACGCAGTAGGACTGCGCCTCGTCGGGCCGGTGCGTCAGCGCGAAGCCGGCGATCAGCGTGGCGAGCAGCGTGCTCTTGCCGCTCCGGGGCGCTCCGGCGATCGCCAGGTGGCCCGACTGGCCGGTGAAGTCGAGCAGGAGCGGCTCCTGCGACTGGTCGAAGGGCCGATCGACGATTCCGACCGGCACCCGCAGCCAGCCAGGGCGGCCCGGCGAGCGGGGCGAACCTCCCAGCTCCACGACCTGGTCGAGCGGGATCGTCGCCTCCAGCGGCGGCAGCCAGATGCGATGCGTCCGACGTCCAGCCCGGACGACCGGCGCCATGGCCCGGACCACCGCCTCGAGGTGGCCGCTCCCGGGTGGCGCCGGCGGGCCGGCGGCACCGTCCGCCTCGCTCCCTGACGCCGGCCGTCCCGACCGGGCGTCCGGACCGCCTGGGCGAGCCGGCTCGATCAGCGGATCGAACGGCAGAACCAGCGGCAGCTCCGGCGCGATGGCCGCGCGTCCCATGGCCGCCGCACGGCTGAGCCCCGACACCAGCAGGCTCTTGAAGCGCAGGTGGGGACCGCTGTCGACCTTCAGGAGGCCGTGGCCGGGGGCGGGCGGAAGGAAATAGGCATCGGGTGCTCCAAGGACGGCCGCGGAGTCGGCCGGGCTGAAGGTGCGCAGGCAGATCCGGTAGCGCAGGTGGCTGTCCAGGCCGCGCAGCCGGCCCGCCTCGAGGCGCTGCGAGGCGAGCAGCAGGTGGATTCCCAGGCTGCGGCCGGTCCGGCCGATCGCAGTGAAGAGCTCGAGGAACTCGGGGTGCGCGGCCAGCAGCTCGCCGAACTCGTCGACGACGATCAGCAGGCGGGGCAACGGCTCCAGGGTCGGGTCGGCGGACCGCGTCCGCTGGTACGCCTCGACGCTGTCGAGGTCGCCGGCATCGCGGAGGAGCCGTTGCCGGCGCTCCAGCTCGCCCTGGAGCGCCGCCCGCGCACGGTCGACCGTCCTCGGGTCGGCCTGGAGGTTGGTGATCAGCCCGGCGGTGTGTGGCAGGCCGGCCAGGCCCGTGAGGGCCGCGCCGCCCTTGAAGTCCACCAGGACCAGGGACAGCAGCTCGGGCGGATGGGTGAGCGCAAGCCCCGCGACCAGCGTGCGGAGCAGCTCGCTCTTGCCCGACCCGGTTGCGCCGACCAGCAGGCCGTGCGGGCCCATGCCGCCCGCCGCCGCCTCCTTGAGATCCAGCATCACCGGCGCGCGCGAGGACCCGCCGAGCGGCTCGCCGATCGGCGCGCGAAGCCAGGTGTCCCCGGACTCGACCTCCTCGACGTCCAGGTCCGGGGGCACGTCGAGCCGCAACGGGGCGAGCCGGCGGGCGATCGCCTCGGAC
>DASVXQ010000299.1:0-9581 GCA_036392615.1 Actinomycetes bacterium
CAAGTTCGACGCCAACCTCGACAGTGGTGGGATGACCCTGGACAACCGGTTCTTCCCCCACGGTGACGACTTCCGCGGGCTGCGGGTGCACCAGACCCGCCTGCAGGGCGGCGACGCCTCCAGCGACTCCTACTGCCACACCGGCTGAGCGACGGGCATCGGGCGGTCGACGACCATGGGCGCCAGTGGAGGCTGGGACGCCTCGACGGCGGTCCCGGTGGGCTCGGACGGAGGCCGGGACGTCCCGGCCTCCGTCCCGGCGCGCTCCAGTGGAGCCGGGGGCGTCCCGGCCTTCGTTCCGGCGGGCGTCGCGCTCGCCTGGGCGGCGCTGCTGCTGGCCCAGCTCGTCGGTGCGCCGATGAGCCACGACGAGCTGGCGGGTGGCTCGCTGCCCCTGCCGGCGGCCGTGGGCATCTTCGGCGCCGGCTGGCTCCTGATGGTCGCCGCCATGATGCTGCCGTCCAGCTATCCCATCCTCCGCGCGTTCACCGCCACCGCCGCCGGCCGGCCCGGCAGGCGAGACCGGCCGGGTCACCCCGCCGTGCCGGACCGGCCCGGTGGCGGTGACGTGGCCCGGTTCCTCGGCGGCCGCGCCACCCGGCCCGTCCCGCGCCGCGCCATCACGGTGGCGCGGTTCCTGGGCGGGTACGTGGCGGTATGGACGGTCTTCGGGCTCGCGCTGTTCGCGGGGGACCTCGGGCTGCACGCGCTGGTCGACGGGTCGGCGCAGCCGTTCGCGACGCACACGACGTTGCTCGGCAACGCGCTGCTGATCGCCGGCGCGTTCCAGCTCACCGACCGGAAGCGGCGCTGCCTCGGTCGTTGTCGCCACCCGGAGGAGTTCCTGCGCCGCCACGGCCGGCTCGCCGCACCGGCGCCGGCCGCCGCCGCCCCGGCCGGCGCCTTCCGCCTTGGGCGGGAGTACGGCGTCCACTGCCTCGGATCGTGCTGGGCGTTGATGCTGGCGGTGTTCGCGCTGGGGAAGCCGGAGATCCTCTGGATGGCGGTGTTCGGCGCCGTGATGCTCTACGAGAAGGTGGGCCGGCAGGGGCTGGTGGTCGCGCGGCTGGCGGGCGCGGCGCTGCTGGCCGGCAGCCTGGCGGCGACCTTCTGGTGAACCGGCCGCGCTACTCCAGGACCACGCGCGGGACCACCTCGCCGGTGTCGCGCACGAGCTGGTGGACGAGCATGCAGCCCTCGTCGCGCTCGACGCCCACCACGTAGCTGTTCGGCGCGATCGAGATCAGTCCGGTGACCAGCGCCCGTCTCGCGGCCGAGGTGGCGTCGTCGGCCTCCACCGGGAACGGCAGCACACGGAACAGCCCGCGCACCGAGCCGGGCCGCCGCAGCTGCCGCCAGAGCGCCACCGCCAGCAGCCACGAGTCGATCACCGTCTGCTTGGGCAGACCGGCCAGCCCCAGCAGCCAGCGCGCCCGCATCCTGAAGCGGACCAGGTCCTGCGCCCGGACGATGTCGGCCGCGGTCGCCGCCACGGCGGCGGCGATCGCGCCGAGGATCAGCTCCTCGGCGGCCAGCGTGTCGACGAACAGAATCCACAGACCGAACAGCGGCACGTACCAGAGGAGCCAGAACCTGCCGTGCCGCAGCACCGACCGGACGCTCATGTGTCCAGCGCCGGCAGGATCGAATCGGCCCGGGCGCCGTGCAGGCTCGGGTCCGGCGGCTCGCTGCCGACGATCAGGCTGCCCACCTCGGTCAGCAGGGTCATGAAGGTCGCCACCGTGCCGGACGGAGGCCCGGCGTCGTGGCGGCGCACCGCCACGATCTCGCGGCTCGGCAGGGTCGTGTCGGCCAGGTCCACCACCGACAGCACGCCGGTGGCCAGCTCGCCGATGGCCGCGCTGTGGGGCACCAGCGAGATGCCGATGCCGTGCTCGACCATCTTCTTGGCCGCCTCGATGTTGTCCAGCTCCAGGACGCTCTCCGGCATCACGCCGGCCTGGCGGAACACCGCCTCGGTGAATACCCGGTAGCTGGAGCTGCGGCCGAACAGCACCAGCGGCTCGCCGGCCAGCTCGGCCAGCCGCACCTTGCGGCCGGCGAGCCGGTGGTCCGGGCTGACCACCGCCAGCAGCGCGTCGGAGTAGACCGGAACGGACTCCACCTCCGGGTGGCCGAGCGCACGCATCAGCCCGACCTGGATGCGGTCGTGCAGCACCAGCTCGAGGATCTCCTCCGAGGTGCCGGTCATCACCGTCAGGCGGACTCCAGGGTGCTCCGCGGTGAACCGTGCCAGCAGGGCGGGCAGCGCGTAGGTGCTCACCGTGGGTGGCGCGCCGAGGACCAGCTTGCCGACCGTGCCGCGGCGCAGCTCGCTGAGGCGGTCGCGGCCGTCGCTGATCGCTTGGACCGAGTGCTCTGCAAATGGCAGGAATGCCTCGCCCGCCTCGGTTAACCGCATTCCGCGCCGGGTACGCACGAACAGCTGCTCGCCCAGCTCGGACTCGAGCGCCTGGAGCCGAGCGGTGAGCGTGGGCTGGGAAACGTACAGCGCCTCGGCCGCGCGGCTGAGGTTCCCGCGCCGGGCCACCTCGAGAAAGGCAAGGAGCTGCGGTAGCACGCCGTCCCCGGTATCAGCGTTTCCTATCTCCGTAATCAAAACGAACTATTGGACCGATGGCAAGCACACCCCCTACCCTCCAGACCTCGCCACGCCGACCCGAGCGGAGGCCCGATGCGTATCGTTCTCCTTGGCCCGCCCGGAGCTGGCAAAGGGACGCAAGCTGTCCGCCTTGCACAGCATTTCGAATGTCCTCACGTTTCCACCGGCGACATTTTCCGCTCGAACGTCGCGGAGGGTACTGAGCTAGGCGAAAAAGCCAAGCAGTACATGGATCAGGGCGATCTCGTACCCGACGAGATCGTCATCGCCATGGTGACGGAGCGCCTCAGCGCCCCGGACTGCTCGACCGGATTTCTGCTCGACGGATTTCCCCGCACGGTGGCGCAGGCGGAGGCGCTCGACCTGAGCCTCGGCGCGCAGGAGACGCCGCTGCACGCGGTGCTCTGCTTCGAGGCCGCCGACGAGGAGCTGTTCCGGCGTCTGGCAGGCCGATCCGCCGAGCTGAAGCGCTCCGACGACGGGGAGGAGACCATCCGCCACCGGCTCGAGGTCTACGCCACCAAGACCAGGCCGCTGGTGGACTACTACCGGCACCGGCGGCTGCTCAGCATGGTCGATGCGGTCGGTCAGGTCGAGGAGATCACCACCCGCATCCTCGACGCGCTCAGCGACGCCCTCGCCCGCGTGGCCGAGCACCCCAACGGCAACGGGAACGGCGTGCACGCCGACGCCCGCCGGCGCCGCAACCTCCACGGCCCGGGCTACCGGCCGGGCCTGGCCGTCAGCCCCGGCGCCGACAGCGCCACCGCCACGCTGCGCTCCCGCTGATCCGCCGCGGCCGGGTCAGTCGATCGCGCGGCGCATGAAGCCGAGGACGCCGGTGACGATCAGCGCGATGGTGGCAAAGGTCAGCACGGTCACGGCGATCCAGGCGTGCATGTGCGGCACCTGCGGCACCATCGCGGCCCGCACGCCCTCACTCATGTAGGTGAGCGGGTTCAGCAGGGTGAGCACCTGGAACCAGCGCAGGCTGGAGAGCGACGGCCACGGGTACTGGGTGCAGCCGGTGAACAGCAGTGGTGTGAGCACCAGCGCGAACACGATGCTGATCTGGCTCGGCTGCACCAGTGTGCCGAGCGTCATGCCGAGGCCAGAGCCCATCACCGCGCCGAGCAGCATGAAGATCACCAGCAGCCAGGCGCGGTCGGCCTGGAACGGCAGGGTGCCGAGCACGATCCTGCCGATCGGGAACATGATCGCCCCGGCGATCAGCGCCCGCAGCGTGCCGAAGAGGATCTTCTCCAGCGCCACGAAGCTCACCGGCAGCGGCGCGAGCAGCCGGTCCTCGATCTCCTTGGTGAAGCTGAAGTCGATCACCAGCGGCAGGGCGGTCCCCTGGAGGCCGGTCACCGCGACGGTGAGCGCGATGATCCCGGGCAGCAGCAGCTCGGCGAAGCCCGCACGCGCGAAGCCCAGCTCGGTGAGCACCTTGCCGAACACGAACACCATGAACAGCGGCTGGAGGATCACCTGCGCGAGGAAGGTCGGCAGCTCGCGCCCGGTGACGAACAGGTCCCGCCCGAGGATGGAGAAGAAGGTCCGGGCGACCTCCGCGCGCTGCCGCGCGCCGGACGACGGCGCCAGCCGCGGGCCGACGGTCGAGGTGGCGCTCATCCGCGCAGCCCCCTTCCGGTGAGGTGGATGAACACGTCCTCCAGGCTCGGCCGGCCGAGCTGCAGGTCGGCCAGGTTGGCGCCGCGGTCGCCCAGCACGCGCACCACCGGCGAGACCAGGCTCGCGGCGTCCCCCTCGCAGTAGAGCCGCAGGTGCCTTGGGGCGGCGCCGTTCGGGCTGCCGGGCGGCCCGCCGGGCACGAACCCGGGCGGCCCGCCGCCGGGGAAGCCGCCGGGCGGGAAGCCGGGCGGGGCGCCGCCGCCGCGCTGGACCGGCTCGACCCGCTCGACCCCGGGGAGCTGGTGCAGCGCGTCGACCAGCCCGTCCATGCCGGCCGGGCCGGCGCCGTCCGGCTCGATGCCGATCTCGAGCGTGCTCTCGCCCGGGACGATGCTCGTCAGCGCGGCGGGTGTGTCGAGCGCCAGCAGCTTGCCGTGGTCCATGATGCCGACCCGGTCGCACAGCTCGGTCGCCTCGTCCATGTCGTGGGTGGTCAGCAGCACGGTCACGTCGCGCTTGCGCTGCTCGCGCACGCGGTCCCAGACGAACAGCCGCGCCTGCGGGTCCAGCCCGGTGGTCGGCTCGTCGAGGAACAGCACCCTGGGGGTGTGCATCAGCGCGCGGGCGATCATCAGCCGCTGCGCCTGTCCGCCGGAGAAGCGGTCGACCTTGTCGTCCGCGCGGTCGGCGAGGCCGAACTCCTCGAGGAGGGTGGCCGCGCGGGCGTTGCGCTCGGCCTCGGGCACGCCGAAGTAGGCGGCGTGGAACAGCAGATTGCGCTTGGCGGTCAGCGAGCGGTCCAGGTTGCTGCGCTGCGGCACCACCGCCAGGGCGCGCTTGGCGGCGACGGGGTCCTTGCTGACGTCGATGCCGGCGATCACGGCGCGGCCGGAGGTGGCCCGCACGCGGGTGGTGAGCACGCCGATGGTGGTGGTCTTGCCGGCACCGTTGGGTCCCAGCAGGCCGAAGACCTCGCCGGGGCGCACGCTGAAGGAGACGCCGTCGACCGCGTTGAACGGTAGCTTGGGGTAGCGCTTGACGAGCTGCTCGACGATCACGAGGTCGTCGCTTGATCGGTGGTCCGCCAGCGGGGGCGCCGGCGCTGGAACGGTCATCTTGCCTCCGAGGTCGCGCGCGGGTTGCCGCGCCCCGATATGGTCGGGGAGCCCTGTGCCAGGTGCAACCGAGTATCCACAGACCAAATGCAGCGCCCACGGCGCAGGCTACACTGGGGAAACCCCAATCTCCCTCGGAGTACCGCCGTGCAAGATCCGTCGCAGCCTTCCTCGTCCGCGGCCGAGCGGCACCAGTCCGCATCCGCCCCCGCCAACGGCGCCCCGCCCACCGACCGGCCGCAGCCGCAGGCATCCCCGGCGGCTGGCCCGGTGCCGCAGGCGTCGCCCGCGCGGGGCGGCGCGCAGCCGCGCTGGGGTGAGGCGGGCTACCAGCCGCCGCCCGCTGCCAACCGGCAGTCGCGCCTGGCGGCCACGTGGATCTTCGGGATCGTCGGAGCGCTGGGACTGGTGGCCGCCGCGGTCGTGGGCTTCGCGATCCTGTTCGCCGCGGGCCACCGGTCCCAGACGCCGCCCAGCGGCGCGCCGCTGCCCACCCTGCCCGGTCAGGGCTCCGGGACGGCCCCGGGGCAGGCGCCCGGCCAGGGCCCTGGCGCCACCGGCGGCTCGGGCCCGCAGACCTCCGGCCCGGGCGTCTCCGGGCGGGTCGACACCACCGACTACTCCTTCAAGCTGCCCGACGGCTTCCAGGACGCGACCGCCGCCTACAAGACCGCGCACCCGGCAGAAGGCGGCGTCGTCCAGTCGCTCACCCAGGCGGACCCCGCGGCCCAGCCGCCGCCCGAGATCCGCATCAGCCGGCTCCCCAGGGGCTTCGGCGGCGGGCAGTCGCTGGAGAAGATCGCGCAGACCCGGGCGGGCGCGCTGGTGCAGACGGCCGACGACCTGGGCGCCCTGCGGCACAGCACGCTCGGGCCGGACCCATCGGTCGAGGTCGGCCTGCCGCTCCAGTCGGGCGGGCACCGCACCGAGGTGATCGTCCGGCACGCGGGCCGGGTCTGGGAGATCTCGGTGATCGACCCCGGCAAGGGCGAGACCAAGGCGCAGCAGGCGTGGGAGCAGACCATCAAGCCCGGCTGGCAGTGGCCCGCCTGAGCGGGGCACGACCCTCCCGGGCGCCTCGCCGGTCGAGCGCAACGGAAATCCTTCCGCGCTGACGGCCACCAGGCCGGGAAATGGGCGCCGGCCCCGCGGCGGCGTGGCGAGCATTTCCCGGCCCATGCGCCATCTGAACCTGGCCCTGGGGCCGGCCCGAGTTGTGGTTGACGCCGCAACTACCCGGGAGTCGCAGGTTCGTCCTACCATGGGCACATGCGCAACCGTCCCGACGCCGCCCGCATGGCTGCCTGGCGGGGCCTGCTGGAGGCCCACGCGGCCATCACCGACCTGCTGGAGCGCGAGCTCGAGCAGGAGCGCGGCCTGCCCCTCAGCAAGTTCGAAGTGCTCCTCAAGCTGGCCGAGGCGCCCGACGGCCGCATGCGCATGCTGGAGCTGGCCCAGTCGGTGCTGCTCTCCAAGAGCGGCCTGTCGCGGCTGGTCGACCGGATGGAAGAGGCCGAGCTGGTGCGCCGCGAGCGCTGCCCCTCCGACCGCCGCGGCGCCTACGCGGTGCTCACCGACGAGGGCCGTCGCGTCCTGCGCCGGGCGGCGCCGGTCCATCTGCGCGGCATCCAGGAGCACTTCGCCAGCCAGATCGCCGACGACGAGGCGAAGGTGCTGGCCGACGCGCTCGGCAGGGTGACCGCCGCGGCGCGCGAGGGCGGCAGCCATCGGGAGTGCCCGGGCGCCATCCTGGAGCGCTCCGCGGCCGAGGGCGGCGGCGAGCTGCCGGTCGACCCCGGGGAGCTGGACGCGGAGGCCGAGCGACTGGCAGCCGAAATGCCCGCAATCGATGCCTGACGGTTCGTCGGCGCCATTGCAGATGCCAATTGGCATGCAAAATCTTGGGGTAAATCCCGGCCAAGATCGTCGCTATCCGGTCACTCGTCCCGAAGTCCACTGTTCTAGCGATCGGATGCCCAGGTAACATCCGGCGCGCAGAAGCCACGTGTCGCCCGGTTGGGGCGGCACCGACCAATTGTTGGGGGGGCACATGCCGGCGTTCGATGTCGTGCGCAGGTGGAAGGGGCACGTCGCACTCGATCGCGACGGGCACCGGCTCGGGTCGGTGCTCGAGGTCTACTACGACGCCGAGAACGACGAGCCCGGATGGGCGCTGCTCGACCTGGAGCAGGCCGACGGCAAGACCAGCCTGGTCCCGCTCGCCGACGCGACCGAGCTGTCGGTCGGCATCCAGTTCCCGTTCGGCCTGGCGGTCGTCCGGCACGCGCCGGGCATGCCGCGGGGCGGCCGGCTGTGGCCGCAGGCCGAGGCCGCCCTGTACCGCTACTACGGCCTCGAGTACACCGGCGCGTCCCTGGTCGACCTCGACGAGCTGGAGGACGGCGAGGGCAACGGCGAGCACGACCGCTTCGACACCGTCAAGGTCGGCCCCTCGCCGCGCTGGCTGCTGATCGCGGGCGACCCAGAGCTGAGCTGACGCCCGGCGTCTAGACCGGCGTGGCGCCGGCCGCCACGCCGGTCCCAGGCCGTCCCCGAATCGTTAGAGCACCAGGTTGACGATCCGGTCGGGGACCGCCACGACGCGGCTCGGCACCCGGCCGTCCAGCAGCTCGGCGATCCTCGGCAGGCCGAGCGCGAGCCGCTCCAGCTCGTTCGCCCCGGTGCCGGCGGGCACCTCCAGGCGCGCCCTCGGCTTGCCGTCGATTGCCACCGGCACGGTGACGCGCGGGCCGGCGTCCGGCTCGGGCGGGCGCGCGGGCCAGGGCGCGTCGTGCACCGAGCCGCGCTCGCCGAGCCGCTGCCACAGCTCCTCGGTCAGGTGCGGCGCGAACGGGGCCAGCAGCGAGACCAGCGTGACCGCGTCGGCGCGCAGGGCGCAGCCGCTGGCCGCCTCGCGGTCCAGCGAGCGCGCGAAGCGCATCAGCTCGGCGATGGCGGTGTTGTAGGCGAGCCGCTCGATGCGCCGGTCGACCGCGGCGACCAGCCGCTGCCGCCGCCGCTCGCGCTCCGGCACGGCGGCGGGGTCGGGGTGCTGCCATGGTCCGGCCGCCCGCTGGACGGCCCGCCAGACCCGCTCGACGAAGCGGCGCACGCCGCCGATCGCCTCCTCTCGGAAGTCGCCGCCGGTGCCGTAGCGGCCCATGAACATCAGGTAGAGGCGCAGGGTGTCGGCACCGTGGCGCTCGATGTAGCGGTCCGGGTCGACCACGTTGCCGCGGGTCTTCGACATCTTGGCGCCGTCGCGCAGGATCACCCCGTGGGCGCGGAACCGCCGGAACGGCTCCGGGGTCGGCACCAGGCCGAGGTCGTGCAGCGCCCGCATCACGAAGCGCGCCTGGAGCAGGTGCCCCACGGCGTGCTCGTTGCCCCCGATGTAGGAGTCCACCGGCAGCCAGGTCCAGGTCCTGCGGCGGTCGAACGCCCGGTCGTGCAGGTCGCTGGACGGGTAGCGCAGGTAGTACCAGGCCGCGTCGAGCGAGCTGTCGAGCACGTCGGTGTCGCGCCGCGCCGGGCCGCCGCAGCGCGGGCAGCGCGTCGCCACCCAGTCGACCGCGCTGGCCAGCGGCGGCACCCCGGTGCCCAGCGGCCAGAAGTCCTCCACCTGCGGCAGCGGCACCGGCAGCTCGCGCTCGGGCACGGGCAGCGTCCCGTCCGCCGGGCAGGTCACCACCGGGACC
This sequence comes from Actinomycetes bacterium, assembly GCA_036392615.1. Lineage (GTDB taxonomy): Bacteria > Actinomycetota > CALGFH01 > CALGFH01 > CALGFH01 > DASVXQ01. Next base: position 9,072 of record DASVXQ010000299.1, read on the forward strand.
GGCGGCCCCCAGTAGCGCCGCCGCGACACCAGCCAGTCGCGCAGGCGGTAGCGCACGCTCGGGCCGCCCCGGCCGGCCTGCCGCAGCCGCTCGACCGCCGCGCGGGCGGCCCGCTCGGACGGCATGCCGCCGTCGTCGTGCGCGGGGACCACGCCGGCGGGGTCGCCGCCCGGCCGCCCCCCAGCCGCGCGGACCGGAAGCAGCTCTCCGGTGAGCGGGTGGACGGCCGTCGCGCCGACCAGCTGGTCGTGCCGGGGATGCTCGGCGCCGACCAGCAGGGAGGTCATCCCGTAGAGGGCGTCCGGGCGGGTGGTGAAGACCTCGATCTCGTGGAGCGGGCAGCCGCGCAGCTCGAAGCGCGCCACCGCGCCGTCGGTGCGACCGATCCAGTCGCGCTGCGCCTTCTTGGTGGCCTCTGGCCAGTCCAGCTCGTCGAGGTCGTCGAGCAGTGCCTGGGCGTGGCGGGAGGTCAGCAGGTACCACTGCGGCAGGGACCGCTGCTCGACGCGG
>DASVXQ010000300.1:0-12566 GCA_036392615.1 Actinomycetes bacterium
TGAGCGCCTCGCGCAGCGCGCCGCAGAACATCGCCGCCGCCTGGTGCCAGGTGGGCCGGCCGGCGGCGCGGCGCCGGGCGGCCTCGCCCATGCGGCGCCGCAGCGCCTCGTCGCCGGCGAGCAGCGCCAGCGCGCGGCTGAGCTCGTCGAGGTCGCCCGGCGGGGCCATCAGCGCCTCGCCGTCGCCGGCCAGGTGGGGCAGGTTGCCGGCGCGCCAGCCGACCACCGGCAGCCCGGCCGCCATCGCCTCGCCCCAGACCGTCCCGTACGGCTCGCGCAGGCTCGGCAGCACGAACACGTCGGCCGCCCGGTAGAGGGCGGCCACCCGCTCGATCGACACCGGGCCGTGGACCACCACCCGCGCGGCCAGGTCGGGCCGCGAGATCCGCGACCGCACCGCGGCGGCGTAGCGGGGATCGGCCCGGTCGTCGCCGGCCAGGTGCAGGGTGGCCAGGCCGGGGTCCAGCCGCGCCAGCGCCTCCAGGGTCTCCAGGATGCACTTGCGCTCGATCCAGTTGGCCACGCACAGCAGCGCGGCCCGGCGCCCGCGCCGCAGGTCGCCGGGCGGCGGGCCGGCCACGGCGGCCACGTCCCGCCCGGGCGGCACCACCCGGATGCGGGCGCCGTCCAGCCCGGCGGCCTCGACCTGCGCGGCCAGGTCCTGGCTGGCCACCACCAGCAGGCTGGCGCCACGCCAGGCGAGCCGGTCCAGCGGCGCCTGCACCGTCCGGCGCAGCCGCCCGTGGTCGATCCCGCCTGGCGGCTGGTGCAGGCTGCCGACCAGCGGCAGCGCCGGCCGCCGGGCCGCCAGCCAGGGGCCGAGGAAGGCCGCGGCGATGCTGTCGAGCACCAGCACGTCGGCGCCCTGGGTGGCGCGCAGCACCCTGGCGCCGGCCAGCGCCGGCAGCGGGAAGGGCCGCTGCGGGAACGACACGAAACGCAGCTCGACGCCGTGCCGCGGCGCGAGCTCCGCCATGCGCCGGTGGTAGAGGTACCCGCCGGTCAGGCGGCCGGGGTCACCCAGCGTGACCAGGGAGGCGAGCAGCATGCGGGTCATCCACGTCGCTCCGACCGCGTTCGGGTCACAGGGACTCTTCGGCGGCGGTGAGCGCTACCCGCTGGAGCTGGCCAGGGCGCTGGCCGCCGAGGTGGACGTGCGGCTGGTGACCTTCGGCGCGCGCCCGGGCCGCTGGCGGGAGCCCGGCGGCCTGGAGTTGCGGGTGCTGCGGCCGCTGGCGCGCCTGCGCGGCCACCCCGCTCAGCCGCTCGCCCCGTTCCTGCCGGCCGCGCTCGGCGGCGCCGACGTCGTCCACGCGCATCATTACCGCAGCCTACCCACCCGCATGGCCGCGGTCACTGCGCGCCTGCGTGGCCAGGCCACGGTGGTCACCGACCACGGCCTGCCCGGCGGCGACTGGGGCGGGCTGGCGCGGCGGCTGTTCGACCGCTATCTCACCGTCTCGCGCTGCTCCGCTCGCGTGCTGGGCGCGCCGCCCGAGCGCACCCGGGTGATCTACGGCGGCGCCGACCCGGAACGCTTCGCGCCCGACTCGCGCACGGCCAGGGACGGCGTGCTGTTCGTCGGGCGGCTCACCCCGCACAAGGGGATCGACCGCCTGATCCGCGCGCTGCCTCCAGGCGTCCCGCTGCGGGTGGCGGGCGCCGGCCACGACCCGCGGCCGCCCGAGCGCGACTACCCCGACCTGCTGCGCCGGCTGGCCGACGGCCGCCGGGTCGAGTTCCTCGGCGCGGTGCCGGACCGGCTGCTGCCCGAGCTGTACCGGGGCGCGGCGGTGCTGGTGCTGCCGTCGGTGGAGCGCACCTGCTACGGCAGGCCGGTGGCCGTCTCCGAGCTGCTCGGCCTGAGCGTGCTGGAGGCGATGGCCAGCGGCACGCCGGTGGTGGCCAGCCGGATCGGCGGGCTCGCCGAGGTGGTGGCCGACGGCGAGACCGGCTTCCTGGTGCCGCCGGGCGACGTCGCCGCGCTGCGCGACCGGCTGGCACAGGTGCTGTCCGACCGGCGCCTGGCCGCCCGGCTGGGCGAGGGGGCCCGCCGGCTGGTGCTCGAGCGGTTCACCTGGCGGCGCTGCGCCGAGCGTTGCCTGGCCGCCTACGAGGAGCTGCTGTGAGCGTTCATCCGCGCGCGCCGGGTCAGCGGCAGGGCGAACCACAGCCAGGCGATCGCCAGCACGGTCACGGTGGTGACCACCGGCACGGCGGGGCCGCTGTGCAGCACGTCGGTGATCAGGTAGACCACCGCGACGATCGCGATCGCCAGGGCGGCCGTGCCGAACAGCGTCAGGCGGTTGCTGGTGCGCAGCACCCACTCCTTCTCGGCCTCGCGGAACAGCAGGCGGTGGAAGTTGGGCGCGGCGATCAGCAGGATCGCCGCGGCGGCGGTGCACAGCACGGCCGCGTAGTAGACGTCCTTCTGGCGCTCCGAGAGGATCTCGAAGCGCTGGTTGAAGGGGATCGTCAGCAGGAACGCGAACAGCACCTGCACGCCGGGCAGGATCACCCGCAGCTCGTTGAGCAGCTCCATCAGCTCGCGGTTGAGCCGCTCGTCGTGCGACTCGCGGTCCGGGGCCTGGGGGTCCTGGGTCTCGTCCACCGTGCTCAGCCTCCACGCCGGTTGCCAGGGTCCTCCAGGATCGCAGAACCACGGGCCCCGGGTGCGGGGGGCCCGCCGGCGGCTCAGTCGCGCTCCGCCTCGCCCGGCTCGTCGCCCGCGTCCACCCCGGAGGCGTCGTCCGGCGGCGGCAGGGAGGCGAGCGCCGCGCGCAGCTGGAGCAGCAGCCGGTCGATCGCGCCGCGCGGGCCGGAGACGGTGAAGGTGGCGGTGTGGTCGAACGAGAAGGTCCGGTGCTCCGCCTCGACGTGCAGGAAGACCGTCTCCTCGATGGCCAGCGGCGCGCCGCGGACGGCGTTGACCGAGACCCGCGGCAGCGAGTCGAGACCGACCAGCAGGTGGACGCTGGAATGGGTGGACGGCGGGCCGCCGCGGGACGCGGCGGTGGCCGGTTCGTGCCGGCCACGGCCGATGGGGGTAGGCTCGAACCTGGGCATGAGGGCTCCCTCGTGCTCCGGGCCCGGGGCGCTGAGATCGCCGCCGGGCCTTCTCTTCTCTTGGCGGTAGGGGCATGGTATCCTGCCAGCCGCAAGGTGTCAAAAGAGGACGCCGGTGAACATTTGGGGAGCAGGTAAGGAGGACGATGACCGAGCGCGAGCGGGAGGACGACGAGCTGCTCACCGAGCAGGAGCTCGCCAACCTCCTCAAGGTCTCCGTCCGGACCGTACGTCGGTGGCGCGCCGAGGCCACCGGGCCGCCGGTCGTCTGGGCGGGCTCTCACCGGCCGCGCTACTGGCGCAGCCAGGTGGTCAAGTGGCTGGAGCGCGGCGGCAGGGAGCCTCGCCCGAGCTGAGGGCGCGCACCATCGAGTGCGAGGTGCTACCCGGCCTGGAGCCGTTCTGCGCCGCCGAGGTGCGGCGCCGGCTCGGTGGCGACGCCGAGCCGCCGGGCGGCGGCCGCACGCGAGGCAACCATCCCGAGGGGCCGCCTGCTGGCGCGGTCGCGTTCCGGCTGCGCGGGCCACTGGCGCCGGTGCTCCAGCTGCGCACCGCGGTGGCCGCCTACCTGGTGGTCCGGGTGGCCGGCCGCCGGCCGAGCGCCCTGCTCGGCGACTCGAGCCTGTTCGACCAGGTCGAGGCGGTGCGCCGCCTGCATCCCCGGGGCGCCTTCCGCTCCTGGCGCCTGAGCGCCCCCGGCAGGGACTCCGCCGCCCTGCGGCGCCTGCGCGAGGAGCTCACCCGCCGCACCGGCCTTCCGGAGGACCCCGACGACGGCGACCTGTTCCTGCGCGTGCGCCGCGCCCGCGCGCCCCACGACGGCTGGGAGGCGCTGGTGCGCCTGGGGCCGCGCCCGCTGTCGGCCAGGGGCTGGCGGGTGTTCAACCTGCCCGGCGCGCTCAACGCCACCATCGCCGCCGCCATGGTGGAGCTGTCGCGGCCGCGCGCCGGCGACCGGGTGCTCAACCTGATGTGCGGCTCCGGCACGATCCTGATCGAGCGGCTGGCGCGCGGCCCGGCGGCGCTGGCGGCCGGCGGCGACCTCGACCCCGAGGCGCTCGGCGCCACCATGGCCAACCTCGAGGCCGCCGGGATGGCCGGCGCGGCCGCGCTGGCGCGCATGGACGCCACCGCCCTGCCGCTGCGCGACGGCAGCTTCCGGGTGCTGCTGGCCGACCTGCCCTACGGGCACCGCATGGGCTCTCACCAGGGCAACGCGACCCTCTACCCGGCGGTGCTGGCCGAGGCGGCCAGGGTGACCGAGCCGGGCGGGGCGCTGGTGGCGGTCACCCACGAGCTGCGCCTGTTCGAGCGCTGCCTGCCCGACGCGGCGCGCTGGTGGTCGGTCGAGCGGGCCGTGCAGGTCTACCAGAAGGGCCACCACCCGGTGATCCACCTGCTGCGCAGGCGGTCCGGCGCGGCTGCTCAGAGCCCCGCCCGGTCGACCACCAGCAGGACGACCACCACCAGCGAGAGCACGAACATCGTGACCGACAGCAGCCGCGGCAGCGCGGTCGCCGGCAGCGGCCGGCCAACCCGGATGGCCTGGTCGACCCGCACGAAGCGCCGGTAGCTGCTGCCGGCGATGACCGCGCCGACCAGCACCAGCGCGGTGCCGATCACCTCGCGCGCCCCGGTCACCGCCAGCGTCGGCGCGTAGCGGATGATCGCCAGCCCGCCCGCGTCCAGCGCCAGCGAGGTGCGGATCCAGGCCAGCAGGGTGCGCTCGTTCGCCAGCGTGAAGCGGTAGTCGGGCTCCCTGGCGGCATCGTCGTCCTCGCCGCCGGCCGGTCGGCTCGCCACGGCCCCTCCAGCGTCGGTCGGATCGCCGGCCCGTCCGCGGCGGGGCGCCCGGCGGCTCGCCACAACCTTAGAGCGTGTTTCCGAGTTTCGGCTGGTTCTTGGTGCTCGCGCTGCTCATGAGCAGGATCCGCGCTCATGACCACCAGCATCGAGACTCTTGTCCCTCACCAACTGTGGCAAGCCGTCGAGCCGTTGTTGCCCATGCCACTGACCGGACCCCGGTTGCTGGTCCACTGGATCTGGCCCCTGTTGCTTGAACTGGTTATGTGAGACTGGCGCGTCCCGACGCCGAGGAGGACGCGTGCCACGAACCTACGATGCGGAGTTCCGCCGCCGAGTGGTGGAGCTGGTCCGGGCCGGCAGGCCCGTTCGGGTCGTCGCGGTGGAACTCGGGCTGGCTGCGGCGACGGTGTACCGGTGGAAGGCCCAGGACCTGGTCGACCGTGGAATCACGCGGGTGGAGTGCCCTCGGCTCCCGGGCCTTCGGTCATGGTCGACCTCCTGATCGCCAAGTTCAGCGCCGCGGCGTTCACGGCGAGGCCGCCCCTTCATACCGCTGCTGGTGCTGACGTGCTCGTCGGCGTCGCCGGGCGGCAGGCCGAACTCGACCGGCGCATGGTCGGGGGACAGCTGCTTGTCCGCTGAGGAAGGCGAGCACCAGGCGGCTGGCGGCGGCAGCCGGGCGGCCACCCGGTCATCATGGGAACGATTCCGCGGAACGGGCCGAGGAGGCTGCATTGCGACCACTGGAGGACGTCCGCATCGTTGCGGTGGAGCAGTACGGCGCCGGGCCGTGGGGCAGCCTGCACCTGGCCGACCTCGGCGCCGAGGTCATCAAGATCGAGGACCCGCGCGGCGGCGGCGACGTCGGCCGCCACGTCCCGCCCTTCCAGGAGGGCAGCGACAGCCTCTTCTTCGAGACGTTCAACCGCGGCAAGCGCAGCCTTCAGCTCGACATCACCACGCCGGCCGGGCGGGCCGTGCTGGAGGACCTGGTGCGCGTCTCCGACGCGGTCTACGCCAACCTGCGCGGCGACGTGCCCGCCAAGCTGCGCCTGCGCTACCAGGACCTCAAGGAGGTCAACCCGCGGGTGGTGTGCTGCTTCCTGTCGGCCTACGGCATGACCGGCCCGCGCGCCGCCGAGCCCGGCTACGACTACATCATCCAGGGGCTGACCGGCTGGATGACCCTGACCGGCGAGCCCGACGGACCGCCCACCAGGACCGGCCCGTCGCTGGTCGACTACTCCGGCGGGTTCGCCGCGGCGATCGCGCTGCTGGCCGGCCTGCACGCCGCCCGGCGCGACGGCGTCGGCATGGACTGCGACGTCAGCCTGTTCGACGTCGCCACCGCGCTGGTCGCCTACCCGTCGACCTGGTACCTGACCGGCGGCCTGGAGCCGTCGCGGACCCGCCACTCCGCCCATCCCTCGCTGGTGCCGTTCCAGAGCTTCCAGACCGCCGACGGCTGGATCGTGATCGGCTGCGCCAAGGAGAAGTTCTTCCAGCGGCTGGTGGCCGCGCTCGGGCTCGGCGAGCTCGCCGGCGACGAGCGCTTCGCCAACTTCGCCGCGCGCCGCCGCAACGCCGACGAGCTGCTGGCGATCCTCGAGCCCGCCATGCGCGCCAGACCCTCGGCCGAGCTGCTGGCCGAGCTGACCGCCGCCGGCGTGCCCTGCGGGCCGGTCAACGACCTCCCGGCGGCCCTGGCCGACCCCCACACCCGGGCCAGGGAGCTGATCGCCGAGACCGAGCACCCCCGCTTCGGCACTGTCCGGCAGGTCGGTGCCGTCGCCAGGGTGGGGGAGCAACCGCCCGCCTACCGCCGGGCGCCGCTGCCGGGCGAGGACGCCGCGGCGCTGCTGGGCGGCCTGCTCGGCTACGACGACGGCAAGGTCCGCGACCTGGCCGCCGCCGGCGCGTTCGGTGCTGGCGACACCGTGGCCGAGCCGCCGCCCGGAACCGCCCAGCCGCACGCCCAGGAGGAGCAGCGCCCGTGAACTTCGAGCTCAGCCCCGAGCAGCAACGCTTCCGCGAGCGGCTGCGCGCCTTCGTCGACGCCGAGATCCGCCCGGTGGCGCACGACTGGGAGCGCGACGGCCGCTACCCGACCGAGATCGTCGAGGGCATGAAGGCCATGGGCCTGTTCGGCATCACCGTGCCGAGGCGCTACGGCGGCCTGGAGATCGACATGGTCTCGCTGACGTTGGTCTTCGAGGAGATCTCGCGCGGCTGGATGGGCGTGGCCGGCATCCTCGGCAGCCACTCGCTGTCGTGCTGGATGATCGCCCGCCACGGCACCGAGGAGCAGCGCCGGCGCTTCCTGCCGGCGTTCGCCTCCGGCTCGCGGCGCACCGGCATCGCCCTCACCGAGCCGCACGCCGGCAGCGACCTCCAGGGCATCCGCACCACCGCGCGGCGCGACAGCGACGACTACGTGCTCGACGGCCGCAAGATGTGGATCGGCAACGCCCGCCATGCCGACCCGCTGCCGGTGCTGGTCAAGACCGACCCGGAGGCGCGGCCCCGCCACCGCGGCATGAGCGTGCTGCTGGTGCCGGGCGGCACCCCGGGCTTCGAGGTCGTGCGCGACCTCGGCAAGCTCGGATACCGCGGGCTCGAGTCGTGCGAGCTGGCCTTCCACGGGGCGCGCGTGCCCGCCGACCACCTGCTCGGCGGCGAGGAGGGCCACGGCCTGCGGCACGCCCTCTCCGCCCTGGAGGTCGGCCGCCTCAACGTGGCCGCCCGCGGCGTCGGCATCGCGCAGGAGGCGCTCGACCTGGCGGTCGCCTGGGCGCGGCGGCGCGAGGCCTTCGGCAAGCCGATCGCGGAGTTCGAGGGCGTGCAGATCAAGCTCGCCGACATCGCCACCAAGGTGCGCGCCGCCCGACTGGTCACCTGGTGGGCGGCGGCCGCGGTGGACGCCGGCCGGCGCGCCGACGCCGAGACCGGCATGGCCAAGCTGCTCGCCTCGGAGGCCGCCCTGGAGTGCTCGCTGGCGTCGATGCGGGTGCACGGCGGCATGGGCTACTCGACCGATCTGGACGTCGAGCGCCTCTACCGCGACGCCCCGCTGCTGGCCATCGGCGAGGGCACCAACGACATCCTCCGCATGGTGATCGCCAGGCAGCTGGTCCGGGCGGATTGAGGCGTCCGGGATCGCCGGGTTTCCAACGGTTGCTACCGTGTCGTCATGCGAACACGGTCGCGGCTGCTCGCCGACATCACCCCCTTGCGGGAGTCGCGGCAGTACCGGCTGCTGTTCCTGGGCGAAGGCTTCGCCCTGTTCGGCACCCAGATCACCGTGGTGGCGGTGCCGCTCCAGGTCTACCTGCTGACCCACTCGTCGCTGGCGGTCGGGCTGGTGGGGCTGGCGCAGCTCGGCCCGCTGCTGCTCTGCTCGCTGGTTGGCGGCGCGATCGTCGACGCGGTCGACCGGCGGACGCTGATGATCTGGGCGCAGCTCGCCCGCGGCCTGCTGAGCGCCGGCTTGGCGCTGAACGCGCTCACCCCGCACCCGTCGCTGTGGCCGCTGTACATGCTCACCGCGGCCAGCGCGGGCCTGTCCGCGGTCGACGGCCCGGCCCGCATGGCGGTCGTGCCGGTGCTGGTCCGCCGCGACCAGGTCTCGGCGGCCGCGGCGCTGCACCAGATCCTCAACCAGGTTGGCCAGGTTGCCGGTCCGGCGGCCGCGGGCCTGATCGTCGCCAAGGCGAGCTTCTCCACCGCCTACGCGATCGACTTCGGCACCTTCACCATCGCCAGCCTGCTGGCCAGCGCCATGCGGCGGCTGCCGCCGGGCGAGGGCGCCACCCGCGCCGGCGCGGCCAGCATCTGGGAGGGGCTGCGCTTCCTGCGCGGCCGGCGGGCGCTCCAGGGCAACTTCGTGGTCGACCTCAACGCGATGGTCTTCGGCATGCCGCGGGCGCTGTTCCCCGCGCTCGGCACCGGCCTGTTCGGCGGCGGCCCGGCGACCGTGGGCCTGCTCTACGCGGCGCCAGGGGCCGGCGCGCTGATCGGCGCGCTGCTGGCGGGCTGGGTCGGCCGGGTGCGGCGCCAGGGCCGCGCCGTGCTGATCGCGGTGGCCGTCTGGGGCGCCGCGATCACCGTGTTCGGGCTCGCCGCCTGGCTGCCGCTGGCGATGGTCCTGCTGGCCGTGGCCGGCGCGGCCGACGTCTTCTCGGCGGTGTTCCGCAACACCATCCTCCAGCTCACCGTGCCCGACGGGCTGCGCGGCCGGCTCTCGGCGATCCACATCGCTGTGGTCAGCGGCGGCCCGCGGCTCGGCGACGCCGAGGCCGGCGGCGTGGCCGCGCTGGCCGGCCCGCAATTCTCGGTGGTCTCCGGCGGGCTGGCCTGCCTGGTTGGCGTTGCGCTGATCGCCTGGCGCATCCCCGAGCTGGACCGCGTCGCCATCGCCCCCGCCGTCGTCCCTGGCCCGCCCGAACGCGACGCCGCCTGAGGTGAGCGCCCGCATGGCACCAGCGCCCATCGCCGCCGTGCTGCTCGACGTCGGCGGGACCCTCTGGCCGGACGGCTGGCCCTGGCTGCCAGACGACCACGAGGTCCGCGGCGAACGCCTCCGCGCCGCCCTCCCCGAGCTGCGTCCCGGGCAGGCCACCGAGTTGCTGCATGAGCTGGACCGCACCGCCGCGAGCTTCACCGACCGCGTCGAGCAGGACCCCGGCGACTACGTCGGCGGCCCGCTCCGCCGTTTCGGGGTCGAGCCCACCGCCAAGCGGATCGCCGCCGTGGTCGACGCCATGTGCCTGCCCGCCCACCCGCTGGTGCGGCTGTTCCCCGGCGCGCCCGAGCTGCTGCGCGCCCTCCGGGGGGCGGGGCTCCGCGCGGTCGTGGTGAGCAACGCCTACTGGCGCTCCGGCGCCGCCTACCGCCGCGACTTCAACGACCTCGGCGTGGCCGCGGAGATCGACGCCTACGTCAGCTCACTCGACGTCGGTCTGCGCAAGCCCCACCGCGCCATGTTCGACGCCGGCCTGCAGGCGGCCGGCGTGCCCGCCGGCCGCTGCGCCATGGTCGGCAACTCCGAGGACAAGGACGTCGTCCCCGCCCGCGCCCTCGGCCTGCGCACCATCCTGGTCGCCATCGAGCGCCCCCCGCCCCCCGCCACCCAGGCCGACGCCGTGGTCACCTCACTCGACGAGGCCACCCGCATCCTCACCGCCTGGTCCCAGTGATCGGGGTCAGGCGCTCAGCTCGCGTTCGAGGGGGGTGCGGAAGCGGGGGGTGACGCGGACGGGGCCGATCCAGGCGCGGAGGCGGTCGGCGGCTTCGGCGATGGACCTGGTGGCGTCGGCGCCGACGTCCTCGAGCAGGCGCCAGGCGATCTCGCCGTCCTTGCGCTGGGCCCAGCCGCCGACGATGCGGCCGTCGCACCAGATGGTGGGACCGGCGTTGCCGTTGCGGTCGAACAGGGTGGGCCCGTGCCCGCCGAGGTACCAGTCGCGGCCGGCCCAGCCCATCACGGTCGGGTCGAGCGCGGGCAGCAGCGCGACCCAGGGCCCGGCCTCCTCGACCGGCTCGGCGTCGTCGGGCAGCACCAAGCCCGCGGCGCCGTCCAACTCGACCTCGACCGCGCCGACGGCCGCCAGCGCGCGCTTCGCCTCGCCCACCGTCCAGCCGGTCCACCACTTGAGGTCGGCCGCGGTGCCCGGCCCGTACGACGCCAGCCAGCGGCGGACCAGCTCGGCCTGGGCGACCGGCGTCTCCAGCTCGTCGATGCCGCCTTCGAGCCATGCCTCGATCGGCGCCCAGCGGTACTGGCTCGAGATCCAGGAGCCGCGCGGCCGGCCGCGGATCACCCGCCCGTCGGCGGCGAGCTGGAGCAGCACGCGGGTGACCACGCTCTGGCTCGCCGCGTAGGACTTGCCCTCGGCGAGCCGGATCTGCTCGCGCAGGCGCGGCTCGTGCACCGACAGCTCGGCGGCGGTGCCCTCGCCGTGCTCGGCGAGCACCTGGACAGTGGCCTCCTCGACCTCCTTGAACCAGCTCGACGGGTCGTCGCAGATCCCCGACTGGGCGAGCAGCTGCTCGGTTCTGCGCCGCTGCTGGACCGCGATCGCGCGGGTCACGCCCGCCTGCACCACCGGGGCGAGGTCCAGCGGCACCACGAACATGGTGCGGCGCATGCCCAGCAGCCGCACCAGCCGCCGGTCGTCGTAGAGCGCCCGCTCGATGGTGGCCGGCTGCGCCGACGGCATCCTGGCGGCCACCGCCAGGTAGACCGACGCCGGGTCGGTGCCGTGCAGCCCGACCATCGAGGAGGCCGCCTCGACCGGGCTGCCCGCCTCGGCCCCGGGCGCCAGGTGGTGCCGCCGCCCCAGCCGCGCGCGCCGCTCCTCGACGCCGATCCGCCGCACCGCCATCCCGCGCACCTCCGCCCCGGCAACCAGGCCAATTCCTACCACAGCCGTGCGACCGTCCCCAGTCGCCGGAACCGCTGGCGACAGGGCGGCTCAGGCGGGTGCCGGGTCGGGGCGGGTCGCGGCGGCGCGGCGGGCCCCGCCGGCGAGGAGCTCGACGACCGCGGCGGCGATGTCCTTGTCCGGGCTGGCGTCGCCGCCTGGGACGGCGTCGGGGAGGACGCAGTGGACCTCGATCCCGAGCGGCTCCAGCGCGGGCCCGAGGTGGCGGCTGAGCGCGACCACGGCGTCCATGGAGACGTCGTAGGCCAGCCGTTGGCCGGGCGCGTCGATGGCGCGCACCGGGCCGAGGTTGACGATCACGCCGCCGGCGCGGCGGCGCATCGCCGGCACGGCCGCCTGGCAGGCCAGCACGGCGCCGGTCAGGTTGACCGCCAGCACCCGGTTCCAGCAGGTCAGGTCCACCTCGGCAAGACCGCCGGCGTGCGAGCCGGAGGCCGCGTTGACCAGCAGGTCGAGCCCGCCGAAGGCCGCCTCGGCGGTGGCCACGGCGCGCGGAGCGGTGACCGGATGGGCCACGTCGCCGCGAAGGTAGTTGACCCCGATGGTGGCGGGGTCGGGCGCGCGGGCCTGGTCGACCGCGACCACGCGGACGCCGGCGGCCACCAGCTGCGCCACCACCGCGCGTCCGATGGCGCCCGCGCCGCCGGTGACCAGGGCGACCTTGCCGTGGAGCGACCAGCCGTTCCAATCACGCTGCTCGAGGTGTACGGGCATCTCGGCATGATAAACCGCATGGTGGGGCATGGAAACACACCCCGAGCGGGATTACTCTCCTCAATTTGGTTGATCCGCCTTCGCGGCAAATCCGCTGTTGTGCGCCGGTGGGCCAATCCCGGCGCGTCAGTCCCGGGGGACGCGGAGCTCGGTGCCGCCGCTGAACAGGGAGTCGTGCAGCTCCAGCCGCTCCGGGCGCGCGTCGGCGGGCAGGTTGAAGACCAGCGTGCCGGAGACGCGCTGGCCGGGTTCGAGCTGCCGCAGCAGGCGCTGGCTCGACACCGCGACCCCGGCGGGGATGTCGACGCTGTGGCGGTCGCCGGCCGTGTCGAACAGGTACTGGTTGATCGGCGGGGTCCAGCTCTCGTGCCCGATGTTGCGGACCTGGAGGCGCACCAGGCAGAACTGGCCGCTGGACTCGACCCGCAGCGGCCCCTGCCCAACCGTGTCGTGCCCGCAGCTCACCGAGCTGACCGCGAACTCCAGCTTGCCGTCCCGCACGACCCCGCGCCGTCCGGCGGGCCCGCCGCCGGACCC
>DASVXQ010000301.1:0-4052 GCA_036392615.1 Actinomycetes bacterium
GTCAGCCGCAGCCGGCGAGCGTTGTAGCTTGTCAGGCCTCTCGACGGGTTCCTCCGCTCACTGCCGCCGGTCTGGCACCCTCACCGTCGGGTCGCAGCGTCGGGTCTCCCTGCGAGAGCCGCGCGGATACCTCCGCGCGGAGTTCCTCGGTGGTGATCCCGCTGGCCGCGAGGAGGTCGGCTGGCCGGGCGCTGTTGGCCGGCTCCGCTGCCATCGCCATCGCGGTCGCCGCCGCCGCCGTGGTCGTCTGTGGCGGCACCACCAGCAGCACGAAGCGATCCCGAGAGGCGCTGGTCACGCCGATCGTGTCGGCGTTCATCGCGCGGAACCAGCCCACGTGAATGCGGCGACCGTCAATGGCAAGCTGACGGGGCGCGCTGTCCCAGGCGTCCGGGTTGAGCGCCACCCGAGTGATCACCCCCAGTGAGCACTCCAGGCCCCTGATGAGGTTGGGCAGCTCGGCCTCGGCGTCCGGTGAGCGTGGCCACCATCCGCCGTCCAGGCTCCCGCCGCGAGCCAGCGTGGGGTCCAGGCGCAGCCGCAGGCCCTGCGGCGCGGACTGTCCTGTGGGAGGAACCGCGGTGGTGCGATCGCTGCTGTCTGACGTCATGTCATCGGCTCCGTCCAGTCGTCGCTGGGTCGCAAGTCGGGTGGTTGGCGGTCAGGCGGCCCGTGCTGGCGTTGCCAGCGTGTCGGTCTCAAGCCAGCGGGTATCGGGCCGAGGTGGAGCGTGCGGGTTCTTGGAGCTGCTTGATCGCCCGCTGCTCACCACCGGTTTGGGTCCAGCGCGCGCCGCAGCCGGCGCAGAAGATGAGCGGATAGGCACCGAACAGGATGGTGATGGGGGCCGATCCGCACCGCGCGCAGCGTGGCATGAGAACCTCTCGGGTCGTCTTTGTGGTTGGGTTGGGTGGCTCCGGGCGGACCGACGGCTGCCGCAGCCACGCTCCCGAACCTGTGCACCTACCTGGGCCACAGCGGCGGCGACAACGGTGATGGTGGTGACGGTAGCGGCGGTGGCCAGGGCGGCGGCCAAGGCGGCGGCTCCGGCGACAGCGGGCGGATCGGGAAATCAGGGTCGACCGAGCGGACGGCCCTGACGAGGCGGTCCCTGCTGGCCACCTGTAGGCGGGGCGGGTGCCGGTCGCCGCTGCGGCCAAGCCCCCCAGGTTGGTCGTGGATCACCATGGCGCCTCCCGTGGCCCAGGGTTGTCAACCGATGGCGACGGCGGGGCTGTGCGTACGGGTTCCCGGGTCCGCTGGATGGTGTGCTGCTGGCTGCCGTCCTGGATCCAGCGCGCGCCGCAACTCGAGCAGAAGGTGCGTCGGTGGCGGCTGATGACAATGGTGATCTGCGCGGACGCGCACAGCGGGCAGCGTGGCATCCGACACCTCCTGGATGGCTGATGGGTGGCTCACTCACGACGAGTGGCAGCCGCCCCGTGCGTCTGGGCCGGCCCGTCTTGGGCGCTGCGCAGGCCTTCGAATGGACGCCACTGCGTCCTGATCGCCATTGGTTCCCCTGGTTCCTGGCGGTGGCGGTGGCCTGCGGCTCAGCAAGAATGCACCGTAGTGAGTGAACAAGATTCACTTGCCGAGCAGATGAACTCTATGGTAAACAGTGTTCACTGTCAAGATCACCGTTCAAGAACGGTAGACCAGACGAGTCACAGCGGTGGCACCGCCGAGCCAGGCTGGCGGCCAAGGCGGCGCCGGGCTCGCCGTGCCCGCGAAGAGGAGCTTGCAGATGCCCGCCTACAACCCGCCCCGCTACCTGCGCCAAGGTGACGAGCTCCCCGACGACTTCGGTACTCGACCGGGCGACACCCTCACCTTCGGCGCTGGCTCCTACATCCGTGCCTTCAGCACCGAGGAGTTCCGCCAGTTCACCGACCGGCCCGATGGCATCATCTACGGCCGCGGCTGGCACACCATCACCCAGCCCGACCCGCCAGCAGGGCTGCTGGATCAGCGACCCCGGCGACGTGGCTTGAACCGTCTCCTGCCGACTGGCTGGCGCCGCACGCGTTGACGCCTACTCGCCTCGGCCCCGCCACCGCCCGCCGGACGGGCCGCAGGAGGCCACGCATGACACCATGACCGGCAAGATCCTCGGGGCGTACCTGGTCGAGCGGCGCCTTGCCCGGGCGAGGAGGTCGCCCTTCCAGTGCAGTACGTCGAATTGACGGCTAAAGCTCCAGCCGTCAGCATGCCGCTCTCGCTCCCCTGCAACGTGGGCGTCTGCGGGGCGTCCTCGTCAGGTTCGCCCGCATCCACGCATCCACCAGGGCAACCTGATCGCGCAAGGGTTCAGGCCACGCCGCATCGACGCCGACGTCCACGACCGCCTGGAGCTGGTCGACCGGTCGGCGACCCGCGGGCTCAGGGACCGTCGGTCACGAACAGCGCGGACGAGGTCGAGATCCAGACCGAGAGGAACGAGCCGTTCCAAGCCCGGCTCGACCCCTCCCCCGCGAGTGCCGGGTTTCTCATCGCCGACAGCGTGCTGCACCAGCTCTCCACGGAGCGCACGCACCGTGACAGCAGCGCCCTGACGCGCCGAAGCCTCGCACACCGGCAGCGCAATCGCCAGATGTGGGAAATCTAGCCTTGGGCTGGGAGTTGCCATTCGCCGACGTCCAGCCGGTTCGATCACGAACTCCCTGAGGTGACGTAGCGGTCGTGCTGCGCCCGGCGGAGGGGCTGTGTGGCTCCGCTCCGCCGGGCACCGACGGAGCACATTGGTGTCAGTCAGCGGATGGGTTGCTCGCGGCAGTCCAGCTCGTCGGTCGGGCGGACCTGGATGCGCTTGGGCTTGGCCTCCTCGGCCTTGGGCACCAGGATCTGCAGCACGCCGCCGCCGGCCGTGGCCTGGACCGCGTCGGTCATCACACGGGCTGGCAGGGTGATCGAGCGGCGAAACGCGCCGTCGCGGCGTTCGATCCGGTGGAACTGCTGCTCGGACGAGTCATGGGCGAAAACCCGCTCGCCCTGGATGGTCAGCAGGCTGCCCTCCATGGTGATCTGGACGTCGTCGAGCTCGACGCCGGGAAGCTCCACGGTGATCAGGTAGGCGTCCTTACGCTCCGAGATGTCCAATGGGGGCATCCAGGCGGGGGTCCTCCCCATGGCCGCGCCCTGCCGCTGGCCGTGCAGGCCCAGCGCGTGGGCAAGCGCCGGGCTCATCTGGTCCAGTTCGTCCTGCGCGCCGCGCAGGTCCTCGAACGGCTCCCACTGGGTCCTGTTGATCATCTGGCCCTCCCCGGTGCGTGGGCCGTAGCGGCGGCCGGCGACTCGGGACACCGCAGTCCAGGTGCGTGAAGCGGAGCCACTTGCCGAGTGACCTAACCCTATGGTAAACAACGTTCACTGTCAAGGTCGGCGTTCAGGTTCGTGAACATCGTGGAGGTAGGCATGGAGGAGCGAGCCGAGTCACCGCCGAATAAGCGCGCAAAGGCCGCGTCCGTCGAGCCCACGACCGACGGGAGGGCACGCTCGCTGTGGTTCAACCCGCCCACCGCCGAGGGGGACCGCCGCCTCCCGCTCACCCGCGAGCGCGTGGTCGCCCAGGCACTCACCGTCATCGCCGAGGAGGGCGTGGCGGCGTTGACCATGCGCACCCTGGCCGCGCGGCTCGGGGTGGTCCCCGGCGCGCTGTACCGCCACGTGCGCAACAAGGAGCAACTCCAAGACCTGGTGCTTGACGGCGTGCTCGCCGAGGTCGACTGCAACCTCGACTCCTCCCTGCCCTGGACCCAGCAGCTCACGGTGCTGGCGCATCGGCTGCGCCAGGTGCTGGAAGCCCACCCCGGCATCGCCGGGCTGCTGCAACTGCGTGACCCGCTGGGACCGAACTCCCTGGCCGTGGCCGAGGCGTTCCTGGAGCCGTTGCAGGCCGCCGGCTTCGGGGAACGCCAGGCCGGCCTGGCCTTCTTCCTGGTGATCGACTACACCACCGGCTTTGCGGCAAGCAGCCCGCCCATCTCCACCAACGAGCAGCGCGTCCGCGACCAGGCCACCAGAACCCGGCTCCACGACTTCTTCCGCTCGCT
>DASVXQ010000302.1:0-5227 GCA_036392615.1 Actinomycetes bacterium
GACGAACTGCGCCACGCACAGCAGCGCCAGCGTCGCCGCGCCGCGCCTCCCCAGTTCCGGCATCTCGGCCTTTCGGCCTAGGCCCGCTCGACCAGCCCGCGCACGAAGGCGGCCTGGCCGGCGTGCTGGAGGTCGTCGCCGATCACGCTCACCAGCCGCACGCCGAGCGTCACCGGCGGGTCCCAGGACTCGTCCACCACGCGGTCGAGGTCCGGGTCGGTCAGCTCGCGCACGTGCCCGATGGTCCGCCGGTGGACCGCGTCGTAGTAGCCGACCAGCAGGTCGCCGGACTCGACCCGGACGGTGGCGACCTCGCGGGCGCGGTGCCCGTAGCCGGTGTCCAGCGGGTCGAGGGGCAGCCCGAAGCGCTCGGCCCAGCCGTCCGAGGTCCACACCTGGCCGGTCCCGAAGGCGTCCGCCACGTGGTCGTCCTGGATTCTGGTCAGGTGCCACACCAGCCAGGCGATCGGGTTCGCGGCGGCGTCGGCCCGGAAGGCGAGCTGCTCGGCGGTCAGGCCGCCGACGATCCGGTGCACCTCCTCACGGATCCTGCCGAACGCGTCGACGAGCAGATCTGCGCTGGTCATGGAACGACTCCCGGCTCGTGCTGGCTGTGGTGCTCACAGCGGGTCGATCTCGCTCAGCCGCCGTTCCAGCCGCAGCCAGCGGGTGACGCCGGCCTCGCGTAGGAACGGCAGGTCGTGGCTGGCCACCATCATCGCGCCCCGGTACGACGCCAGCACGCCGACCCGTGCCTCGCCCGAGGCCGGAGGGTACGCGGCGCCCCGCCACCCGCCCACCTGCGGTGGCTGGAGTGAGATGGCAACCGCCCTAGGCCATGCTGCCGAAGGTCGGCTTGCCGGCGCGCTCGTAGGTGAGGTGCACGGCGCCCTTGGGGAAGGTCGCCGACTCCACCAGCCGCAGCGCGGTCGGCACGGTGCCCTCGGCAAACAGCCGCTTGCCGCTGCCCAGCAGGACCGGAAACACCCACAGGTTCAGCCGGTCGACCAGCTCGCTACGCAGCAGCGTCTGCACGAGGTTCCCGCTGCCGATGACGTCCACCTGGCCGAACTCCCCCTTGAGCCGCACCACCGCCTGGGCCACGTCGCCCTCGAGCAGCGTGGAGTTGGCCCACCCCACGGCCTGCAGCGTCCGCGAGGCGACGTACTTGGGCGCGCTGTTCAGCCGGGCCGCGATCGGGGCCTCGGCCGGCTGCTGCGGCCAGTAGGCCGCGAAGATCTCATAGGTCTTGCGGCCGAGCAGCAGCGCCTCCAAGCCCGCGATGTGGTCGGTGATGACCTTCCCCGACTCCTCGTCGAAGTAGGGCGCCTGCCAGCCGCCGTACTCGAATCCCCCCGCACGGTCCTCGTCGGGCGCGCCGGGCCCCTGCAGGACCCCGTCCAACGACGTGAACATGTTGACGACCAGCGCTCCCATGACGTCCTCCTCGATAGTGGGTGACCGTCGAGTGGGCTGACCACCCGGCGGCCCGAAACTCATCGCCCCACCGAGGAAGGTGGGGCGCCGGCTACCGCGGCCTGGTCGTCCTCGAACGCCTGCAGCAGCTCCTCACCGGTGTTCATCACGAAGGGATCGTGCTGCTGCGGCCACAGTGACATCGCAAACGCGCCTGAGTCAGTCCACCGGCCGCATGCCGTGGCGGCGCATCAGCGCCAGCTCGTCCTGGCTGGACGGCGGCTGGCCGCCGGACCACAGCTCGTGCAGCTCGCGGAAGTAGTCGTCGAGCGCGGGCGCGTGCAGCACCAGCACGTGGGCCGGCGCGCTGGCGGTGGCGCCGAAGGTGTGCGCCACGCCGCCGGGCACCAGCACGAAGCTGCCGGCGCCGGCGCGGCTGGGCTGCCCGTCGAGCTCGAACTCCGCCTCGCCGTCGAGCACCCAGAAGGCCTCGACCCGGTCGGGGTGGGTGTGCGCCGGCGGTCGCCGCCCGCCGGCCGGGACGCGCCGCTCGTGCAGCGAGAAGCTCCCGCCGGTGGTGGCGGCCACCGCCTTGAACAGCAGCGTGCTGCCGCCGCGGATGGTCAGCGGCTCGCCGCCCTCCGGCGGCAGTACCAGGGCCTCAGCCATCGGCGCCGTCCCGCTCCCCGAGGAATTCGAGCAGGCGGGGATCCTCGGAGACGAGGCGCTCCATCGGCTCGCCCGTGCAGGTGCACAGCTCCACCTCGGCGCTCCCCACCGAGCGGCTGATCACGCGCCAGGTGGCGCCGCTCCGCTCCCACCGTTGCAGCTTCTCGACCGGCGACTCGGCCATCCGCTCAGCTCCGATCCGCGACGTTCCTTCACTCCCAGCCTAGCCCGCGCCCTGGCGCGGCGGGGCGACGAAGGTCGAGCGGAACAGCCGCCCGAGGTGGTCCGCCAGGCGGCGTTTCGACCAGCCCCGATCCTCGAGCAGCGCCTCGACCACGTCGGAGGAGATCAGCGCGAACAGCATGTCGCCGGCCGTCTCGACGGTCCAGCCGTCCGCCAGCCGGCCCCCGTCGGCCAGCCAGCGTGCCAGGCGCCGGGATCTTCGTGGCCACCGCGCTGGCCGGGGTGCTGGCGCTGCCGGGCGAGCTGGGCGCGCCGCGCCGCCAGGCGCCGGTCTCCGCGTCGACCACAACGCCGAGTGATCGCCGGCATGGGATGATCCGCGCATGACCACCCTCGGCGCGGTGTTCCTGCCGCAACTCCCGCCGGAGCGGCTGCGCGACGTGGCCCTGGCCGCCGACGAGGCGGGCCTGGAGGAGCTGTGGCTCTGGGAGGACTGCTTCCGCGAGAGCGGGGTGGCGGCCGCGGCGGCCTCGCTGGCCTGGACCGGGCGGCTGCGGGTCGGCGTCGGGCTGCTGCCGGTGCCGCTGCGCAACGTGGCGCTGACCGCCATGGAGGTGGCCACGCTGGACCGCATCTTCCCGGGACGCCTGGTGGTCGGCGTTGGCCACGGCGTGCAGGACTGGATGGGCCAGGTCGGCGCCCGCGTCGACTCGCCGCTGACGCTGCTGCGCGAGTACCTGGAGGCGCTGCGGGCCCTGCTGCGCGGTGAGGAGGTCACCACCGAGGGCAGGTACCTCCGCCTCGACCGGGTGGCGCTCGACTGGCCGCCGCCGGCCGCCCCGGCCGTGCTGGCCGGGGCGGCCGGCCCGCGGACGCTGCGGCTGTGCGGCGAGTTCGCCGACGGCACGATCCTCACCGCCGGCACGCCACCCGGCGGGGTCCACCAGGCACGCGAGCTGATCGAGCAGGGGCGCCGGGCCGCCGGCCGCGCCGAGCCGCGCCCGGTGACGGTCTACCTCCACGCCGCCACCGGTCCCGGCGCCGCCGAGCGGCTCGAGGCCGAGGTGCGCCGCTGGGGCGACGACCCCGCCGAGGTGGCGGTCGCCGGCGACGCCGCGGCGGTCGCCGAGGCGGTGCGGCGCTGGGCGGACGCCGGCGCCGACACCGTGGTGCTGCAACCCACCCCGGACGACCCCGACCCGGAGGGCTTCATGCGGTTCGTGGCGCGCGAGGTCCGTCCGCTGGTCCCCTGACGCCTCCGGCGTCACTCGACCTCGATCGGGACCTCGTAGATCTCGGAGGTCGGGTGCCCGGCCTTCTCGTGGACCCGGTTCATGGCCTCCTTGGAGGGCGCGGTCGCCAGGCAGAAGACCTTGCCGCTGGTCGGGTCGAGCCAGGCCTTCTCGAAGCTGACGTCCTCCTCGCCCTGTGCCGCCAGGTCCCGCTCGTGCGCCTCGCGGAGCTGGTCCTCGGTCACGCCGACGAACCCGCTGTGCACGTCGATGAAGCGCGGCATGCTGCGCTCCTTTCCGGTTGCTGTGCCGAACGGCTCTGTGGCTCCAGCATGGGCCGGGCGGGGTCGGGCGGCATCAGGCGAATACCTTAGCTTGCGCTTGCGCGATGCCTCATATACAGGCTGATCAGGCCGGAGGCCAGACCCGGGCTGGCTCGCCGTCGCGCTGGGTCTCGACGGTCACCTCGCCGGGGTCGACCCACATCACCGCACGTGGCAGGCCGTCGAGCAGGGCGGTGACCCCGGCGGCGCGCGCCGCCCGGGCGAGCGCCTCGTCCGGCCGCGGGTCGCTGGTCACCTGGCGCCCGCAGCTCCCGTAGGTGGGCACGTCCGGCTGCCAGGCGGCGTCCTGGCAGCGCGCCTCGATGCGCTCGGCCAGCTCCCGCCGGAATGCGGCGGCCCGCTCGGCGTCCACGCCGGGGCCGAGCGCGTCCGCCCACCAGGCGGCGGCCGCCGCCGCTTCGGGTCGCACCTCGGGCATGCCGGCTCCTCGGTCGGGCTTGGCTCCGTCGTCCAGGGTAGCGGCCGGGCGGTTCGCGGGATCGGGGCACGGGTAGACAGCGGGATGCTCGACGACTGCTGGAGGAACGGGCATGGCGGGTCCCGACCTGACGACGGACACGGTCCTGGCCGGCTACCGGATCCTGGAGCCGATCGGTCGCGGCGGGATGGGCGTGGTCTACCGCGCCGAGGAGATCGCGCTCCAGCGGCTGGTGGCGCTCAAGGTGCTCGCCCCCGCGCTGCTCGGCCAGGAGGAGTTCCGCCAGCGGTTCCTGCGCGAGATGCGCATCGCCGCCTCGATCGAGCACCCCAACATCCTGCCGATCTACCGCGCCGGCGAGGACCAGGGCCTGCTCTACCTGGCGATGCGCTACGTCGACGCGCGGGACCTGCGCGAGGTCCTGCGGCGCGACGGCCCGCTGGAGGGCAGCCGGGCCGTCTGGATCGTCGATCAGGTCGCCCAGGCGCTCGACGCCGCCCACCAGCACGGCCTGGTCCACCGCGACGTCAAGCCGGCCAACATCCTGCTCACGGCTCCGGGGACCGGCGGGCGCGAGCACGTCTACCTGGTCGACTTCGGGGTGGCGCGGCCGACCGCGGTGGACGGCTCGATCACCAGCGGGGACGTGATCGTGGGCACGATCGCCTACGCCGCGCCGGAGCAGCTCACCGGCGGGCCGGTGGACGCCCGCACCGACGTCTACGCGCTCGGCTGTGTGCTCCACGAGTGCCTCACCGGCCGCCCGCCGTTCACCGCCGACAGCAACCAGGCGCTGATCCTCGCCCACCTCCAGGCCCCGCCGCCCAGCGTCCGCTCGGCGCGCGCCGACCTGCCGCCGGCCATGGACGCCGTGCTCGCGCGGGCGCTCGCCAAGGACCCGGCCCGGCGCTTTGGCTCCTGCGGCGAGCTGGCCGCCGCCGCCCGCCGCGCGATCGAGCGCCGTG
>DASVXQ010000303.1:0-10905 GCA_036392615.1 Actinomycetes bacterium
CTGGTCATCCCGGAGCCCACCAGCCGGCTGTTCGGCGACCCGCACTTCCCCCGGCTGATCCGCGGGGTCAACGAGGAGCTGGCCGGCAAGGACCTCCAGCTGGTGCTGTTCACCCCCCAGTCCGAGCAGGACGAGCGGCGGCTCGAGGGCCACCTCGGCAGCGGCCAGATCGTCGACGGCGCACTGTTCGTCTCGCTGCACGGCGCCGACCCGCTGCCGGCCCGGCTGGCCGCCCAGGGCGTCCCGGTGGTGGTCAGCGGCCGGCCGCTCGGCGCGGTGGAGATCACCTACGTCGACGTCGACAACCAGCGCGGCGCGGCGGTCGCCGCCCGCCACCTGCTGGCCGCCGGCCGCCGGGTGGTGGCCACCATCGCCGGGCCGCGGGACATGGTCGCCGGCCAGGACCGCCGCGCCGGCTACCGCCAGGCGATGAGCGACGCCGGCCTGCTCGACCGGACGCTCGAGGAGGCGGGCGACTTCACCCGCGAGAGCGGCTACGCGGCCATGCGCGCGCTGCTGGCACGGCGGCCCGACCTCGACGCGGTGTTCGCCGCCTCCGACCAGATGGCGCTCGGCGCCATGCGCGCGCTGCGCGAGGCCGGCCGCCGGGTGCCCGAGGACGTCGCCGTGGTCGGCTTCGACGACTCGCCGGCCGCCGCCGCGGCGGAGCCGCCGCTGTCCAGCGTCCGCTGGCCGCTCGACGAGATGGCCCGCGAGATGACCCGCCTGCTGCTGCGCGCCATCGAGGACCGCAGCCTGCCGCCCCGCGGCGTGCTGCTCGCCACCCGCCTGGTCCCCCGCGCCTCCTCTGGCGCCTGATCAGGCGCCAGCGGGGTCGGTGCGCTCCAGACGGGTGTGGACCTCGTAGCGGTCGCCGCGGTAGAGGGCGCGGACGTACTCGACGATGGCGCCGCCGGCCTCGCGGGTGACCCGCTGGAACAGCAGGGCCGGCACGGCGGCGGCCACCCCGAGGGTGACCGCGTCGTCGGGGGCCAGGCGCACCACGCTGACCCACTGGTCGGCCACGGCGACACGCACGCCCCAGGTGGCCGCCAGGGTGCCGTACAGCGAGCGGCCGGCCAGGTCGACCTCGTGCAGCCCGGGGAAGCGGCTGGACGGCAGGTAGGTGCGCTCGACCGCCATCGGCTCGCCGTCGGCGCTGCGCACCCGGTGGACGAACACCACCGGCGCGCCGGCCACCAGCTCCAGGTGCCGCGCCACCAGCGCGCTGGCCGGCACCACCTCCTGGGCCAGCACCAGCGAGCCGGGGCGCATGCCGCGGGCGCGCATGTCCTCGGTGAAGGAGGTGAGCGTCTCCGGCTGGAGGAACTTGGGCTCGGCCACGAAGGTGCCGCTGCCGTGCACCCGGTAGACCAGCCCCTTGGCGGCCAGCGCGTCGACCGCCTGGCTGACGGTCGCGCGGGCCACGCCGTAGCGCCGCGCCAGCCCCCGCTCGGACGGCAGCAGCGCGCCGGGCGGCAGGGTGGCGAGCACGCTCTCGAGGATCTCCTGGAGCTCGGCGCCCTTGGGCCGCCGGAACGACAGGCTGGACGGCAGGGTGGAGGCGAGCTCGCCCCGCCGGCTGGCCTTCACCGGCCGCCCCACGAGGTCGCCCGGAGCCGCGTCCCGCACCCGCCGACCTGCCATTCCCGCCGTGCCTCGCAAGGGTTCACGCGGGCCTCCGGGAGGGTGGACGTGTGGCCTAGTCCACTATGCTACAGGGTCGCGCAAGGTCCAAGTCGCCCCCTCCGCGAAGTTCCCTCGAACTTGCCCTGGTGGAGCCATTGACAGCGAAAGTGGACTATGCCAGTCTGTGCCCGATCGGAAGACGTGGCGCCAATTCCGGTCGGAACGACCACTAACGATCAGGTCTCCACCGGCCGTCCCGGAGGGGTCGGGGAGCCCCGGGCCGCACCACCAACCCTCGCTCGTCCTGGGTGGTCCCAGCTGGGTGGTCCCAGCGTGGGCCGCCCCGGTCGAAGAGTGCCCGGTGGGCCCGGAGCAGCCCCGGCGAACGGGCCTTTGAGGAGGACTCCGTGAAACGACGCTACGTTGCCGCGATCGCGGTGATCGCGGCGCTGATCATCGCCGGCTGCTCCAGCTCTGGCGGTGGCACGAAGCAGGCATCGAGCAGTGGTGGGAGCAAGACCCTCACGGTGTGGCTGATGGACGGCTCCGCGCCCAAGCAGCTGGTCGCGGACCTGAACGCCGAGTTCCAGGCGAGCCACCCCAACGTGAAGGTCAACTACCAGGTCCAGCAGTGGAACGGCATCCAGGACAAGCTCACCACCGCGCTGGCCGGCAACTCCACCCCCGACGTCATCGAGCTGGGCAACACCCAGAGCGCCAAGTTCGCCGCCTCCGGCGGCCTGAGCGACCTGACCGCCAAGGTCGGCGACCTCGGCAACCAGAACTGGCTCAAGGGCATGACCGAGTCGGGCCAGTGGGACGGCAAGCAGTTCGCGGTGCCGTTCTACTCGGCCAACCGCTTCGTGGTGTACCGCACCGACCTGTTCAAGAAGGCCGGCATCAGCTCGCCGCCGACCTCGATCGACGAGTGGATCCAGGACGGCCAGAAGCTCGCGGCCGCCAACAGGAACAACCCCAAGTTCACCGCGCTGTACCTGCCGGGCCAGGCCTGGTACGTGCTCGCCTCGCTGATCTGGGACCAGGGCGGCAACCTGGCCGTCAAGAACGGCGACAAGTGGCAGGGCGCGCTCGACACCCCGCAGGCGCTCGCCGGCATCCGCTCCTACGAGCAGATCTACAAGGCGATGTCCAAGGCCCCAGCCGACACCGACGAGGCCACCCCGCAGCAGTTCGAGGTCTTCGCCAAGGGTGACGTCGGCATGATGATCGCCCTGCCGTGGGAGGCCAACAGCGCGCTGGGCGCCAACAAGAAGCTGACCGGCAAGATCGGCACCTTCCCGATCCCGAGCCACACCGCCGGCCAGACCGCGCCGGTGTTCCTCGGCGGGTCCGACCTGGCCATCCCGGCGGGCAGCGCCAACCAGGACCTGGCCTACGACTGGGTCAAGCTGATGCTGAGCGAGAAGTACCAGACGCGGCTCGCCAAGGAGAACGGCGCCATCCCGGCGTCCGCCAACCTCGGCCAGACCGTGCTCGGCAACGACCCGCTGCTCGGCTCGATGGTGAAGTCGTCGGCCAACGGCCAGATCACCCCCAACGACCCGAGCTGGGCCGGCGTCGAGGCGGGCGCCAACCCGCTCAAGGACATGATGACCAAGATCCTGTCGGGCAAGGCCAGCGTGGACCAGGCCGCCAAGGAGGCGAGCAGCCTCATCACCCAGAAGATGGCTTCGTCCTCGTAGCCGGCCGGACTCGGCTCGAGGAAGCGTCGTGACCATCGAAAAGCAGGACCTGCGCACCGGCGCCCCGCAGCGGGCGCCGGGGGCGGGCTCCGCGGAGGCCGCGCCCGAGGCGGGGTCCAAGGCGGCGGTGGGGCCCGGGCGGCGTGCCCGGGTCCTGCCGTACCTGCTGATCCTGCCGAGCGTGGCCGCCTTCGTGGCGCTGCTCGGCTACCCGCTCTACCAGGTCGCCAGGATCTCGCTGCTCAAGCTCGACCTGGGGGAGCTGATCCGGCGGACGACCGTGTTCGTGGGGCTGGCCAACTACCGGGCGATCTTCTCCGACCCGTTCTTCTGGTCGGTGACCGTCCGCACGGTGGTGTTCACCGCCGCCTGCGTTGGCCTCACCATGGTGCTGGCCACGCTGATCGCGCTGCTGCTCGACAAGCTCGGCCGGGCGATGCGGCTGGCGGTGTCGATCGCGCTGGTGCTCGCCTGGGCGACCCCGCCGCTGACCGCGACGGTGGTCTGGCAGTGGCTGTTCGACACCCAGTTCGGGGTGGTCAACTGGGTGCTGAGCGCGGCCGGCTTCGGCGACTTCTCCAACCACAGCTGGTTCGACACCGGCCTGTCGACCTTCGCGATCATCACCCTGATCATCATCTGGCAGGCGATCCCGTTCGTGGCGCTGACGCTCTACGCGGGCCTGACGGCGATCCCGCGCGAGCTGTACGAGGCGATCCGCGTCGACGGCGCGGGGCCGTGGCAGACCTTCCGCTCGCTGATCCTGCCGGTGCTGCGGCCGCTGTTCCTGATCACCGCGTTCCTGTCGATCATCTGGGACTTCAAGGTCTTCACCCAGGTGTTCCTGGTGCGCCACGGCGGGCCCGACCGGCAGACCATCACCCTGTCGCTGTACGCCTACCAGGAGGGCATCGCCGCCAGCCACTTCGGCAAGGCCGCGGCGATCTCGATGGTGATGGTCGCGATGCTGGTGCTGGCGCTGACCTTCTACATCCGCTACATGCTCCGTACCCAGGAGGACCTGTGAGCCGCCGGGCCGCCCGCCTGCTGACCAACCTGGCCGGCGTGGCCGCGCTGCTGTTCTTCGCCTTCCCCGTCTACTGGATGTTCGCCACCGCCTTCAAGCCGACCAACGACATCCTCAGCTACACGCCGCACTGGCTGCCGGTGCCGTTCACCCTCGAGCACTTCAGCACCGCCATCCACCGCCCGAACTTCGGCTACTACCTGCGCAACAGCCTGCTGGTGACGCTCTCCGCGGTGCTGCTGTCGCTGCTGTTCGCGGTGCTGGCCGCGCTGGCGGTGGGGCGCTTCAACTTCCGCGGCCGCAAGGCCTACATGCTGATGGTGCTGATCGTGCAGACGGCCCCGTTCGAGGCGCTGCTGATCCCGTTCTTCATCATGCTGCGACAGCTCGACCTGCTGAACCAGCTGCCCGCGCTGATACTGATCTACTTCATCTTCACCATGCCGTTCACCATCTGGACGCTGCGCGGCTTCGTCATGGCCATCCCCGCCGAGCTGGAGGAGGCCGCCATGGTCGACGGCGCCTCGCGCTTCCAGGCCTTCCTGCGGGTGGTGTTCCCGCTGCTGGCGCCGGGCATGGTGGCGACCTCGATCTTCGCGTTCGTGACCGCCTGGAACGAGTTCCTCTACGCCTTCGTGATGATGCGCGACGCCACCCGCTTCACCCTGCCGATCTGGCTCAGCACCTTCCAGACGGCCTTCGGCACGGACTGGGGCGGCACCATGGCGGCCTCCAGCCTGTTCACCCTGCCGGTGGTGGTCTTCTTCCTGATCATCCAGCGGCGGCTGGTCTCCGGCCTGACCGCCGGCGCCGTCAAGGGCTGAGCCGCAAGGCGATCTCCAGCCGCATCCCCTGGGGCTGCCAGGCGATCTCAAGCACCCACCCCCTTCGCCCGATGTAGGTCTGTCGATTTCATTGGGCGACTTCGGAAGGGGTGGGAGAGCTGCACCGAGGGTTACGTGCTGGGATTTTGTCCGCCCTGATTCCAGGCGCGGGCCAGCTGTATCTCGGCTATCGCCGCCGCGGGCTGGTGCTGCTCGGGCTGGCGCTGCTGCCGCTGGCCTTCGCCGGCATCCTGGTGCTGCGCGGCGGGTCGATGGTCGGCCTGGTGCTGCAGCCGTCGTTCCTGGGAGCGCTGCTGGTGGTCAACGGCCTGCTGGCCGCCTTCCGGCTGTTCGCGGTGTTCGACGCCTACCACCTCGGGCGCGCCGGCCGGCCCACGCGCCTGCCCGCCTGGGCGCGGGTGCCGCTGGCCGCCATGCTGCTGCTCGGCCTGGCGGCCGTCACCGTGGCGCCGCACGCCATCGTCGGCTACTACAACGCGCAGGCCTACCAGACGGTCAACGACATCTTCGGCGGCGGGGCCGGCCTCGCCGGCCAGCTGCCCGGCTGGTCGGGCCCCAAGGCCAACGCCTCGCCGAGGAAGACCGCCATCCCCAAGCCGGAGCGCTTCAACGTGCTGCTGCTCGGCGGCGACGCCGGCGCCCGCCGGGTGGGGCTGCGCACCGACACGATGATCGTGGCCAGCGTCGACCCGGCCAGCCGCCGGGTCGCCCTGATCAGCGTGCCCCGCAACCTCACCCACGTGCCGCTGGTCGGCAAGGCGCGCGACGCCTTCCCCTGCCACTGCTTCCCCGACCTGCTGAACGCACTCTACCGCTACGCCCAGGCCAACCCGCGCTACTTCCCCGAGGGCCCCGACCGCGGCGCGATGGCGGTCACCCGGGCGGTCGAGAACCTGGTCAAGCTCAAGATCGACGAGTACGTGCTGGTCGACATGCGGGGATTCGTCGACGTGGTCGACGCGCTCGGCGGGGTGACCGTGCGGGTCACCGAGCACGTCAATTTCCGGCTCACGTCCCCTACGAGCGGGCGGCAGTGGCCGCTGGTGGACCTCCCGCCCGGCCGCTACCACTTCGACGGGCTCCATGCGCTGGCCTACGTCCGCTCGCGCAGCGCCGACGACGACTACCACCGCATGCGCCGGCAGCGCTGCATGCTCGCCGGCCTCGCCGGGCAGGCCAACCTGTCGAACGTGCTGCGCGCCCTGCCGCGGCTGCTCCAGGCCGCGCGGCGCAGCGTGTCGACCAACGTCCCCCAGAGCCAGCTCCCGCAGCTCGCCGTGCTGGCCAGCAGGATGCGCGGCGCCCACGTCACCACCCTGGGGCTCGGCCCGCCGCGGTACTCCGGCCGCGACGCGCACCACCTGCCAATCCCGCTGATCCCGCAGATCCGCGCCGGCGTCCAGCAGGCGCTGCGCGGCGACCAGCCGGTCTCGCAACAGGACGGCGAGACCCTCAAGGGCGGCAACTGCGTCTGAGCTCGGGCGCCACCCGCGACGACGGGCCGCCACGGTGGTGGGCGGCCCGTCTGGCGCGGCTGGTAGGGTACGGGCATGCACGCTCAGCTCGCCCAGGTCTGCGACCGCTACTTCCGCTCCTGGATGGCCGCCGACCCCTTCACCGCAACCGAGTTCGGCGTGCCCGGCCACGACGCCGAGGTGCCCGACCCGAGCCGCCAGGCCGACGCAGCCCGCGCCGCCGAGCTGGACCGGCTGGCCGCCGAGGCGGCCGCCATCGACCCGGGCGAGCTGACCTCCGACGAGCGCGTCAGCCGCTCGATGCTGCTGCGCCAGTGCGCCGACCAGCGCGAGCAGCTCGACGCCCGGCTCGACGAGGTGGCGGTGACCGCCACCTCGCTGGGCGCGCAGACCCGCGTGCTCGCGCTGGTGCCGCGCGCGGCGCTGACCGACCCGGGCCGCGTGCGGGACTACCTGGAGCGCTGCCGCAGGCTCGGCGGCTACCTCGACGGCGTGGCGGCCCGCCACCTGGAGGCCGGCCACCAGGGTCGCTTCCCGACCGCCAGGGGCGTGGCGCAGACGATCGCGCAGCTCGACGAGTACCTCGCCTCGCCGCTGGAGAGCGATCCGCTGGTGCGGCCGGAGACACCAGAGGGCGTCGACCGGGACGCCTTCCGGGCGGAGGCGGCCGGGATCGTCGAGACGGTGGTGCGGCCGGCCATGGCCCGCTTCCGCGCCGCGCTCGCCGAGGAGCTGGCGCCGGTCGCCCGTGACGACGACCACGCCGGCATCTGCAACCTCGAGGGCGGCGCCGGCGCCTACGACGCGGCGGTGCGCATCCACACCACCACCGACCTGGCCCCCGAGGTGATCCACCGCATCGGCCTGGACCTGCTCTCCGGGCTGCACCAGGAGTTCGCCCAGCTCGGCGGCCGGGCGCTTGGCGCCAGGGGCACCCCGGAGGTGCTCGCCCGCCTGCGCGACGACCCGGCGCTGCGGTTCGCCACCGGCGACGAGATCCTGCTGGCCGCCCGGGACGCGCTGCGGCGCGCCGAGGAGGCGATGCCGGCCGCGTTCCGCGCCTACGACATCGCCGGCTGCCAGGTCGACGAGATGGACCCGGTGGAGGCCAAGGACGCGGTGCTGGGCTACTACCTGCCGCCCAGCGCCGACGGCGCCCGGCCGGGCAGCTTCACGGTCAACACCTGGGCGCCGGAGACCCGCACCCGCTTCGAGTACGACGCGCTCACCTTCCACGAGAGCATGCCCGGCCACCACCTCCAGTTCGCCCTGGGGCAGCGGCTCGAGGGGATTCCGGAGTTCCGCCGCTTCGCCTACGTGACCGCCTACTGCGAGGGCTGGGCGCTCTACTGCGAGCGGCTCAGCGACGAGCTCGGCCTGTACCGCGGCGACCTGGAGCGGCTGGGGATGGTGTCGTTCGACGCCTGGCGCGCCTGCCGGCTGGTGGTCGACACCGGGATGCACGCGCTCGGCTGGGGCAGGGACCGCGCGATCGCCTTCATGCGCGAGCACACCGCGCTGTCGGAGAGCAACATCGCCAACGAGGTCGACCGCTACATCGCCTGGCCGGGCCAGGCGACCGCCTACATGGTCGGGCGGCTGCGCATCCGCTCGCTGCGCGACCAGGCGCGCGGTCGCCCCGGCGGCGACTTCGACCTGCGCGATTTCCACCACGCGGTGCTCTCCAGCGGACCGGTGCCGCTGGAGCTGCTCGACGAGCTGGTCGGCGCCGCCTAACCGGGTTCCGATGGTGGACGTCCGCGCGTACCTCGACCGGATCGGCGTCGCCGGCACGCCGTCGCCGGACGCCGCCGGCCTGCGCGCCCTGCACCGCGCCCACCTGCTGTCGGTGCCGTTCGAGAACCTCGACATCCACCTCGGGCGCTGGATCGAGCTGGACCCCGCCGCGCTGGAGCGCAAGGTCGTCCAGCAGCGCCGCGGCGGCTTCTGCTACGAGCTGAACGGCGCCTTCTCGGCGCTGCTCGGCGCGCTCGGCTTCGAGGTGCGGCTGCTGGAGGCGCGGGTCCGCAAGGCCGCCGGCAGGGGCTTCGGCCCGCCGTTCGACCACATGCTGCTGCGGGTGCGCTGCCCCGGCGAGGACGGCGAGTGGCTCGCCGACGTGGGCTTCGGCGACTGCTTCCTGGAGCCGCTGCGTCTGGAGGTCGGCGTCGACCAGGACGACCCGGCCGGCCGCTTCCGGATCGACGAGGTCGACGGCGAGCTGGAACTGCGCCGCGCCGCCGAGGGCGGCCGCTGGGACCCGGAGCACCGCTTCGGCCGCCACCCCCACGAGCTGGCCAGCTACCGGGCGATGTGCCGCTACCACCAGACCTCGCCGCGCTCGCCGTTCACCCAGCGGCGGGTCTGCAGCCTGGCCACCCCGACCGGCCGCGTCACCCTGCGCGACGACCGCCTGATCGTCACCGACGACGGCCGCCGTTCGGAGCGTCCGGTCGAGGGCGAGGCGGCCTGGCGCCAGGCGCTCGAGGAGCACTTCGGCGTGCGCCTCCCCGAGGGCGAGCAGCCGGCCGGCGGCGTCCGAGCCGGCTGAGCGAGCCTCCGCGGGCGCGCCGGACGCGGGCGGCCGCTCAGCTCCAGCGGACCCGCACCGAGGCGCGCCACAGCTGCAGCAGCACCGGGTCGCCATGGGTCTCCAGGCCCTCGGGGCCGCGCCGGTTCCACAGCAGCAGGTACAGGTCGGAGGCGCTGCCGCTGACCGACCAGTCGGCCTCGCCCGGCTGGTGGGCGACCTCGATCCGGTCCGGCTGGACGCGCACCAGCCAGTCGGCGCCGAGGTCGGTGGCATGCAGGGCGAAGCTGCGCGGCGGGTCGGCGCGCAGCCGGCCCTTGCGCCGGCTGGCGAAGCCGAGCAGCAGCTCGTCGAGGCCGTCGGCGGCATGCTCCGGCGGGTAGGGGGTGATCGCCCCGCCGGCGCTCTGCGCGTCGGCGCGGTGGATGGCCGTCTCGTGCGCCTGCCGCCTGGCCCAGAACCCGAGCGGTGTCGGCGCCGGCAGGAAGCTCCAGCACTCCAGGTCAGGCGGGGCCGCCGCCAGGGTGTCGGCCAGCCGCGCGTAGCCCTCGCGGAACCAGGCGAGCAGCCCGCCGTCGTCCTCCGGCGGCGCCATCACCCGGTCGGCCTCGTCGTCCTCCATCGGCTTCTCGCGTGCCTCGCGTACGTAGGTGGCAGCCCAGCGGTGCACCCCGCCGGTGTGGCGCACCAGGTCGCGCACCCGCCACTCCGGGCAGGGTGGCACGGCCGCGTCCCACCCGGCCGCCGCGGCCGCCTCGGCCAGCAGCGCCCCGTCCCGGCGGATGGCCGCCACGTGCTCGGTGACCTCCATGATCACTCCCGTCTCGTCCCACCTGTCGGCGGCGATGCTACGCGGGGCCAGCGACACCCCGCCCCGACCCACCGAAGCGGGGCGGTGTTGAGCTTGGGCGGGGCGGTGTTGACCTTGGGCGGGGCGGTGTTGACCTTGGGGGGTGTGGGGGGAGCGAGCTCCCCCCACATCGATCAGGGCACCGGCTCGAACGGCAGGTAGCCGTCGGCGACCGGGGGCCACGGGTGGGCGGCCTGCCACGCCTCGCCGAGGTCGAGCAGCAGGTCGTCGCGGAAGCGCGGCCCGGTGAGCTGGAGCCCGAAGCCGACGCCGGTGGGGAAGCGGCCGGCCGGCAGCGACAGCGAGGGATGGCCGGTCATGTTCGCCGTGGTGGTGTTGTAGACCTCGTCGGGCACGCCGAGCCGGTCGCTGCCGGGCATCCTGCCCTCGGCCAGCCAGCCGGACGATGCCAGCGTCGGGGTGACGATCACCCCGTCGTCGCCGAGCAGCTCGTCCAGCTCGCGGACGTACTCGAAGCGGCGTCGCCGCGCGGCCAGGTACTCCTCCAGGCTGGTGCGCAGCCCGTGCCGCAGGAAGGCCCTGCCGCTGGGGTGCAGCCGGTCGAGGTTGGCCTCGATCAGCTCGCGGCCGAGCTTGTGGGCGTGCTCGGTGGTGGCCAGCGTCACCCAGTCGTCGTCGAGGTTGCCGGCGCGGAAGATCCGCTCCGGCTCGACCGGCTCGACCGGCAGCCCGAGGTCCCGCTCCAGCGCCGCCAGCCCGGTCTCGAACAGCGCCGCCACGTCGGCGGGCAGCGGGCCCCAGGGCACGAACCGGGGCGCCGCCAGCACCCGCCCGGGCCGCATGGGCCGCGGTCGGCGCGCCAGCTCCGGCGGCGCCGGCAGGGCG
>DASVXQ010000304.1:0-20719 GCA_036392615.1 Actinomycetes bacterium
GGTGCGGGCCGGTGGAGCCTGGCGCCCGAGCGCTCGGCCGCCGGCACCCGGCGCCTGCACGCCGCCGCGGAGCAGTTGCTCGAGCGCCACGGGGTGGTGACCCGGGGCGCGGTGGTTGCCGAGCGGGTGCCCGGCGGGTTCGCCGGCGTCTACCCGGTGCTCAAGGCGATGGAGGAGGCCGGGCGCTGCCGGCGCGGCTACTTCGTGGACGCGCTGGGCGGTGCGCAGTTCGCCGTGCCAGGGGCGGTGGACCGGATGCGGTCGCTGGTCGAGCGCGGTTCAGGACGGGACCGCGATCCGCAGACCGTGGTGCTGGCGGCCGCGGACCCTGCCAACCCGTACGGCGCCGCGCTATCCTGGCCGGACCGGCCCGCGACCGCCGACGGCGAGGCGGCGGAGCGCCCGGGCCACCGGCCGGGACGCAAGGCCGGCGCGGTGGTCATCCTGGTGGACGGCGAGTTGATCCTCTACATCGAGCGTGGCGGGCGGACCCTGCTCACCTTCAGCGAAGACCCCGACGCGCTGCGCCGCGCGGCGGATGCGCTCGCCCTGGCCGTGCGGGACGGCGCGCTTGGACGGCTCGCGGTCGAGCGGGCGGACGGCGGCGAGGTCTACTCCAGCCCGATGGCACGGGCGCTCACCGAGGCCGGTTTCCGGCCGACCGCGCGCGGGCTCCGCCTGGCCGGAGGCCCAGGCCCCGCTGGGTGGGGCGGGTGATGGCCACCCGAGCGGGTTCGGTCCCGCCCACCCCGGCCGCCGCGGCGCCGCTGTCGCCGCCGCGGGCAGGGAGGTGATGCCTTGCCGGAGGGCGACACCGTTCATCTGACGGCGGCCAGGCTGCACCGGGCGCTGGCGGGCCTGACGCTCGTCTCGACCGACTTTCGCGTGCCGCGGTTCGCCAACGCGGACTTGGCGGGCCAGCGAGTGCGCGAGGTGGTCGCGCGAGGCAAGCACCTGCTGCTGCGCACCGACGCCGGCGTGACGCTGCACACCCACCTCAAGATGGAGGGCGCCTGGCGCCTCCACCGGCCGGGGGAGCGCTGGAGGGGGCCGGCCCACCAGGCCCGGGTCGTGCTGGTCACCGAGCCCTGGACCGCGATCGGGTTCCGGCTCGGCATCTGCGAGCTGCTCGCGACCGAGCAGGAGCATGAGGTGGTCGGGCACCTCGGCCCGGACGTGCTCGGCCCCGACTGGGACCTCGAGGAGGCGGCTCGGCGCCTGCGGGCCGACCCGGCGCGCGCGATCGGCGAGGCCCTGCTCGACCAGCGGGCGGTCGCCGGCCCGGGCAACATCTGGAAGAGCGAGATCTGCTTCCTGCGCGGCGTCAGCCCGTGGACACCGGTCGGCGAGGTGGACGACCTCGAGGGGATGCTCGAGTTGCTGAAGCGGATGATGGAGGTCAATCGGACCATCGGCGAGCAGGTGACCACCGGGGACACCCGCCGTGGCCGCAAGCACTGGGTCGCCGGACGCACCGGCGAGCCCTGCCGCCGCTGCGGCACCCTGATCCGGCGGTCCGGCCAGGCGTCCGGCAACCTCGAGCGGGTCACCTACTGGTGCCCCAGGTGCCAGCGCGGCCCGGCCCCAGCGGGCCAGACCACCCGGTCCGCCGCCCTCGCCTCCGACCGCCCCGCCGCCGCGCGCCCACGCTGAGGACGCGCGGGCAGGGGCCCGGGTCAGATGCGGTTGAAGGAGCGCAGGGGCATGCGGGGGCCGAATCTCGGGGCCCAGTTGCCGGACCTGGCGAGCAGGCGGACGACGCGGCCGCGCTGGCCGGCGTAGGGGGCGAGCAGTTCGAGCATGCGCTCGTCGGTGCCGCGGGGCTCGCCGGCGAGCGCCCAGCTGACCAGGTGGGGGAGGTGGTAGTCGCCGACCGGGACGGCGTCGGCGTCGCCGAGGGCGACCAGGGCGACCTCCGCGGAGGTCCACGGGCCGACGCCCCGAAGCGTCTGAAGCTGCCGGTGCGCCTCCGCAGGCGGCAGGTCGACGGTGCGGTCCACCATGCGGACGGCATCGGCGGCGCGGCGGATGGTGTTGGCGCGCCGCATCTCGATGCCGAAGCGGTGGAACTCCCAGTAGGGCTTGGCGGCCAGGAGCTCCGGGCCGGGCGGCAGCCGCAGCGGCCGCCATCCGCCCGGGACGGGCACCGGCGGCCCAGGGGCTGGCGTGCCCCAGGCGGTCACCATCTGCCGGTACGACCGGCGGGCCTCGGCGCCGGCGACCTTCTGCTCGAGGATCGACGGCACCAGCGCCTCGAAGACCGCCTG
Organism: Actinomycetes bacterium; assembly: GCA_036392615.1. Lineage (GTDB taxonomy): Bacteria > Actinomycetota > CALGFH01 > CALGFH01 > CALGFH01 > DASVXQ01. Next base: position 2,268 of record DASVXQ010000304.1, read on the forward strand.
CGACCGGCTGATCCGCAGCCCCGGCATGGCGTGGTGCAGCCGCGCCACCAGCCCGTCGGGCGCGAAGCCAGCCGGCTGGTCGCGGGCGCCGAGCAGGTCCGGGGCGTTGGCCAGGCACCATTCCGCTCCGGGGCCCCAGGCGGCGACCTCGATCTCGCCGTTGCGGCTGGCGTAGCGGGCGGTCGCCGGTCCCTCCGGTGTTCGGGTGGCGCGCCACCACACGCCCGGCCGTTCGGCGCGCATGGAGGGATCGCCGGTGCCCCGGCGCATCGGCCACAGGGTGAGGCCGAGGTCGACCGGCAGGGCGGGGCGCAGGGTCGTCTGGAGGCACGGCTCGGCGGGACGCATGGCAGCGATCCTAGCCGTCCGCGGCGACAACGCGGACCTCCGGCGGCTATTCCCCTGTGGAAACCCGATGGGTGGAGTGCCTGCTCCGGGTAGAATTCGCGAGACCCGCATCTGAAGGCGGGCTGGCGGATGCGGGCGACGCTCGCGCCGCCGTGCGGTCCGCTCGAGCATTGGGAGGATCAAGATGCCTGGACGCTTCGGTCGCGTGCTCACCGCGATGGCGACGCCGTTCACCGCGGACGGCGGCCTCGACGTGGACGGCGCCCAGCGCCTGGCACGCCACCTGCTGGACAACGGCACCGACACGCTGGTGATCGCGGGCACCACCGGCGAGTCGCCGACGCTGACCCACGACGAGAAGGGCCGCCTGTGGACCGCCGTGGTCGAAGCGGCGGGCGATTCCAGCAAGGTGATGGCCGGCACGTCGACCTATTCGACCGCCGAGTCGATCGAGCTGACCCAGCTCGCGGAAAAGTCGGGCGTCGGCTCGCTGCTGCTGGTGGCCCCCTATTACAACAAGCCGCCGCAGGAGGGCCTGTTCCTCCACTTCGGCTCGATCGCGCGCCACACCGCGCTGCCCTGCCTGCTCTACAACATCCCCGGGCGGACCAGCTGCAAGATCGAGCCGCAGACGATGCTCCGGCTGGCCGAGGTGGACAACATCGTCGGCGTCAAGGACGCGGTCGGCGACATGGCCGAGGCGAGCCGGCTGCACCGCGACACCGGCGGCGCCTTCGAGCAGTATTCGGGCGACGACAAGAACCTCCTGCCGCTGCTGTCGGTCGGCGGGGTCGGCGTGATCAGCGTCGCCTCCCACCTGGTCGGCCCCGCCCTCCAGGAGCTGGTGCAGGCCTTCGAGCGGGGCGACACCCGCAGGGCGCTCGAGCTGCACACCAGCCACCTGGAGCTGTTCGAGGGCCTGTTCGCCACCACCAGCCCCATCCTGCTGAAGGCCTGCATGAACCTGCTCGGCCTGCCGGCCGGCCCGCTCCGTCCACCACTGCTCGACGCCACGCCGCCGCAGGTCGAGTTCGCCCGCGGTCTGCTCGCCGGCGCCGGCCTGCGACCCGGCGAGGGCGCCGGTGGCTGATCGGGCGAGGGACGCCGTCCCAGGGCCGGCCAGGATCGCGTTCCTGGGCGGCCTGGGCGAGATCGGGCGCAACTGCGCCGTGGTCGAGCTGGACGGCTCCAGGCTGCTGATCGACTGCGGGCTGGCCTTCCCCGACGCGGACCAGCCCGGGGTCGACATCATCCTGCCCGACTTCTCCTACCTCACCGACGAGCCCGAGCGCGTCATCGGCGTGGTGCTCACCCACGCCCACGAGGACCACATGGGCGCGCTGCCGTACTTCCTGCGCGATTTCGACGTGCCGGTGTACGGCACCCGGCTGTCGCTCGGCATGCTGTCCGCCAAGCTCGAGGAGTACGACCTCAAGCCGTCGCTGGTCGAGGTCCAGTCGGGGGAGCGCACCAACCTCGGCCCCTTCGACCTCGAGTTCTTCGCGGTGTCCCACTCGATCCCCGACGGCATGGCGGTCGCCCTGCGCACGCCGGCGGGGACGATCGTCCACACCGGCGACTTCAAGGTCGACCTCACCCCGATCGACTCGCGCCCCACCGACCTCGGCGGCCTCGCCCGGCTGGCCGGCGAGGGGATCGACCTGCTGCTGTCGGACTCGACCAACGCCGACCAGTCCGGCTACATCCCCTCCGAGATCGAGGTCGGGCGGGCGCTCGGCGAGATCTTCGCGGCCGCCCAGCGGCGCATCGTGGTGGCCTGCTTCGCCAGCCACGTGCACCGCATGCAGCAGATCCTCGACAACGCCTCCCAGCTCGGCCGCAAGGTCGCCCTGGTGGGGCGCAGCATGGTCCGCAACGTCCGGGTGGCCAGCGAGCTCGGCTACCTGCGCATCCCGGCCGACCTGCTGATCCCGGTCGAGGACCTCGGCTCGCTGCCGCCCGAGCGGACGCTGGTGCTGTGCACCGGCTCGCAGGGCGAGCCGTTCTCCGCGCTGACGCTGATGGCCGGCCGGGAGCACCGGTGGGTCCGCATCGAGCCGCGCGACACGGTGGTGCTGTCCTCCTCGCTGATCCCCGGCAACGAGGCGGCCGTCTACCGCACCATGAACGACCTGGCCAGGCAGGGCGCGGAGGTGTTCCACCGCGGCAACGCCAAGGTGCACGTCTCCGGGCACGCCGCCCAGGGCGAGCTCACCCTGCTGCTCGCCACGCTGCGGCCCCGCAACTTCGTGCCGGTGCACGGCGAGTACCGCCACCTCGCCCAGCACGCCCGCCTCGCCGAGCAGACCGGCATCCCACACGACCGCATCTTCGTCTGCGAGGACGGCGACGTGCTCGAGCTGGACGCCGGCCGGCTGCGGCGCGCCGGCGAGGTCCGCTCGGGCATGGTGTTCGTCGACGGCCTCGGGGTGGGCGACGTCGGCGACGCGGTGCTGCGCGACCGCCGCCGCCTCGGCGGCGAGGGCTTCGTCCACGTGCTGGCGACCATCGAGGCGCAGACCGGCAAGGTCCTGGCCGGTCCTGACATCGTCACCCGGGGCTTCGTCTACGAGCCCGAGTCGGTCGACCTCATCGAGGAGGCCCGCGCGCAGGTGCTGGCCAGCCTCGACCGTGCCGCCGCCGAGGGGGTCAGCGACCCGACCATCCTCAAGCAGCGGATGCGTGAGGTCGCCTCGGCGCTGTTCCGCGAGCGCACGCAACGGCGCCCGGTGATCATTCCGACCGTGATGGAGGTGTAGGGATGGCCAAGACTCGGACCCGACCCTCCAGCCGGCGGCCGCCGGCCAAGAAACGGCGGGCCACGCCGGCGTCACGCGGTCAGCGGCCGAGCCAGACCGCCAAGGCGCTGTCCCCCCACAAGGGCGACATCCAGGGCGTCCTGCTGCTGCTGATCGCCACGGTGCTGGCGCTGGGCGTGTGGTTCCACAGCGGCGGCACCGTCGGGGTCTTCCTCGAGCTGTTCCTGCGCGGGCTGTTCGGCTACGGCGCCTACGCCGTGCCGGTGCTGGTGGCCGGCCTCGGCATCGCGATGTTCCACCACTCGGTCGCTCCGGCCGGCGACGCGGTCGCCGCGCGGGTCACCATCGGGCTGCTGGCCGTGCTGCTCGGCGGCCTCGGGCTGATCAACCTCCAGCGGGGCAACCCGCCGGTCTCCGCCAGGGCGGCGGTGCTCCAGGATTCCGGCGGCTGGGTCGGCGCCGCGATCGCCCATCCGACCGCCCGCCTGCTGTCGGTCTGGGGCGGGTACGCCGCCTTCTCCTGCCTGCTCTCGCTCGGCCTGCTGATCAGCACGCGCACCTCCGTCGCCGCGGTCGGGCGCGGGATCGGCAGGTCCCTGCGGCTGCTGCGCACCGCCGTCACCCCGCCGCCCCCGCCGGAGGGGCAGGCCACCGGCCCGGCCGGCAGGGGCAATGGCAAGCAGCGCCCGGCGCTGCCGGCACCCCCGGCGCGCAGGGGCGGTCCGGAGGCGAGCGAAGCGGCCAGCGTGCTCCAGGACCTCGGCGGCGACGTCGAGGACGGCGGCGCACGGCGCCGCTCGCGGCGGCGCGCGGCCGCCAGCGCGGACACCCTGGAGGGCGAGACCGTGGAGGTCTCGGTCGGCTCCAAGGGGCCCCCGCCGACACCCTCGACCCCGCCCAACGCCGGCGAGGCGGTCCAGCTCGCGATGACGCTCAAGGCCGAGGCCGGCGGCGCCTACACGCTGCCGCCGAGCTCGCTGCTGCGGCGCAGCAACGCCCGGCCGGTCGACCAGCGCCGCCTCAACGAGGTCGAGAACGTGCTCCAGGGCGTTCTGGAGCAGTTCGAGGTCGACGCGCGGGTGGCCCGCCACACCCGCGGCCCGACCGTCACCCGCTACGAGGTCGAACTGGGTCCGGCCACCAAGGTCGCCAGAGTCGTCAGCCTCTCCAACGACATCGCCTACGCGGTCGCCTCGCCGGACGTGCGGATCATCGCGCCCATCCCCGGCAAGTCCGCGATCGGCGTGGAGATCCCCAACCGCGACCGCGAGCTGGTCACGCTGGGCGACATCCTCGGCCCGGTCGGCACCAAGGACGACATGCACCCGCTCACGGTGGCTCTCGGCAAGGACATCGGCGGCGAGCCGGTGCTGGCCAATCTGGCCGACATGCCGCACGTGCTGATCGCCGGCGCCACCGGCGCTGGCAAGTCGGTCTGCCTGAACGTGCTGGTCACCAGCCTGCTGATGCGCAACTCGCCGGAGCAGGTGCGGCTCATCCTGATCGACCCCAAGCGCGTCGAGATGACCAACTACGAGGGCGTGCCCCACCTGATCACCCCGGTGGTCACCCATCCCAAGCGGGCCAGCGAGGCGCTGGCCTGGGCCGTGCGCGAGATGGAGCTGCGCCTGGAGACGCTCGCGCTGGCCGGCGTCCGCAACATCGCCGCGTACAACAGGGCCGCCAAGGAGGGCAAGCTGCCGAAGCTGCCCTCGGCCGGCCTCGACGACGACGGCAGGCCCGACGGCGAGCAGGACCGCTCGACCCTTCCCTACATCGTGGTGGTGATCGACGAGCTGTCCGACCTGATGATGGTCGCGCCCAGGGACGTCGAGGACGCCATCTGCCGGATCGCGCAGATGGCCAGGGCGGTCGGCATCCACCTGGTGGTGGCCACCCAGCGCCCGTCGGTCGACGTGGTGACCGGGCTGATCAAGGCCAACATCCCGAGCCGCATCGCCTTCATGGTGGCCAGCGCCCAGGACTCGCGGGTGATCCTCGACGCCGGCGGCGCCGAGAAGCTGGTCGGCCACGGCGACATGCTCTACCTGCCCGGCGGGACCTCCAAGGCGCGGCGCGTCCAGGGCGCCTTCATCACCGAGAAGGAATGTGAGGCGGTGGTCGCCTACTGCAAGGCGCAGCAGCAGGCCGTCTACCAACCCGGCGTGGTGGTCGAGGGCCGGGCGGCCAGCGAGGACGGTGACTCCGACGACGACCCGCTGCTCGACCAGGCGATGGAGATCATCGTCCGCTCCGGGCTCGGCTCCACCTCGATGCTCCAGTCCAAGCTCAAGGTCGGGTTCTCGCGCGCGCGGCGGATCATGGACCAGCTCGAGGACAAGGGCGTCGTCGGTCCGTCGGAGGGCTCCAAGCCCAGAGACGTGCTGATGACCGTCGAGGAGCTCGAGGAGCTTCGTGGCCGCGAATCGACGTACGGCGAGATCGTTGGCGAATAAAGGGAAACAAAGGTCCCGAGGTCGTTGAACCCGGCCGGAGGGCTCACTACAATCCGCCATCTCAAGGTGTCGCAAGCAGACCGATCAGGTCACTTGCCCAATTCTCTCAGCGTCGTGCAGGCGCCGTGGCCGAAGGGGTGATTCAGCCTGAGCACCATTGGCGAGGAGCTCCGCTCGGCGAGGGAGGCGCAGGGGAGGTCCATCCAGGAGGTCTCCGCGGCGACTCGGATCCGGCCGAGCTATCTCGAGGCGCTCGAGGAGGGGCGCTTCGCCGACCTTGGCGGCAACGTCTACGCCAAGGGCTTCATTCGCTCGTACGCCGGCTACCTCGGGCTCGACCCGGCCCCGCTGGTGGACGCCTACCGGAGCCAGGAGCAGCCGGAGGCGCCGGTGTTCCAGCGGGCACCCCGGGCGCTCACCGGTGGCCTCGGGGTCGAGCGGCGCCGGCGCGGCCGTTCGAGCTGGCTGCTGGTGGGCATCGTCTGCGTGTCGATCGTGCTGGTCGCCTCGGTGTGGTCGCTGCTCAAGCCGGCGCGGAGCAACCAGACGGCGCTGACCGCGACGCCGCCGGCCACCGCGCCGCCGACCACCACGCTGCCGGAGCCCACCACCACGACACAGCCGCTGCCGCAGGACGTCACGATGGTGCTGCACTATGCCGGCGCCTCGTGGACCCGGGTGGCCACCGACGGCAAGGTCGTCTTCCGGGGGATCGGCGCCGCCTCCGACCAGCGCACCTTCAAGGCCAAGCGCGAGATCGACCTCACCCTCGGCGCGCCCGGGCAGGTCCAGCTCACGGTGAATGGCCAGTCGATCCCGCTGAAGGACACCGGCAGCATCTGGCGTCGCACCTTCACCCTCGACCAGCTGCGGAAGCAGGCGCAGAGCTCGGCGGCGGGCGGGTCGAACGCCACCACCTCGACCCGCTCCAGCGTCGGCTGAGGCCACGCGCCCCGTGTGGGGTCTGTGGACAACGACATCACGGTGGACGGCCAGCCTGGTAGCGACATGGAGCCTCGCCGTTCCGTGACCCGCTCGCGATTCGGCCGATCTAGGGAACCTCGAAGGACCCGCAAGGCCTGTCTGCCAGAGTATCGGCTCCATCCTCACCGATCTGGTTTGCGGGCCAGAGTTCGATGGCCACCTCGTAACGCCCGCTGGGGAGGCTATCCGGAATCTCGACCGGTCGCGTTTGATGAGTGGCGCCTGCCGCAAGCGCGAGGTCATCAACATCTCCGAGTCCGGTCGAGTGGTCATGCCCCTTCCCGTCGTAGACGCCGGCTCCCAGTCCGACGTGCATGGGCTTGGGCGCATCGATGCCATAGACCAGTGTGATCGTCTCGCCCGGGCTGACATGCTCTGGAAGTGCGCACGCCACAGTCAACGCGGCCTTTCCGTCCGTGTGATGGATCAGCTTGGAAACCGCGTCAACCAGGTTTGACCCTTGAGCCAGCAGGCCGGCTAGTGCGGCAAGGAGGGCCCCGAGCGCTACAAGGCTCGCGATGAGTCGGCCGTGGCCTTGAGCCGGAGATTCATCCGTTGTCTTGTCGGACATGCGACCCCCCGAGTTGTCCGGCGGAGCGCGGACACTATCTCAAAGGGCACGTGCAGCCTTCAGAGGGGCATGACGCTCAGTAGCCATATTCGTATCAGTTGGGCATCCTCTCTTCGCTTGCGGCCCGGCCAGGCCGAGCACGGCAGCCGTCAAGCCGCGCACGTGGGGATTCAGGCGCTGGCGGTGCCTCGCACTTGCAGACCGATCCAATCAAGCGCCGTGCGCACGAGCTGCTGAGCGCGTTCAGCCTGGCCGGGCCGGCGTTGTGGACGCAGACGAACAGGACCTCGGGCGTGGCAGTCATGGCGGCTCCTTGCGCGTCGGGAGTCGCGGCCACCTGGCAGATTCATTGACAATCGTCGATGCGGCATGGCACGCTGACGCATCGACAGCCATCGATGCAAGGAGTCAGGGATGCTGAGGTTCCGGACGAGCTGCCGATGACCAGCGCCATCACCCCGCCGCCTACTGAGGCGGCCTGCTGTGTTCCGTTGGGCACGCCGAGTCTCTCAGAGAACCAGGCCGAGGCCACGGCGCGGCTGTTCAAGGCCCTGGCCGACCCTCACCGGGTCAGGATCGTCAACCTGTTGGCCACCAGCGCCGAGCCGGTGTGCGTGTGCGAGTTCACCGAACCGCTGGGCCTGAGCCAGCCAACCGTGAGCCACCACCTCAAGAAGCTGGTCCAGGCCGGACTGCTGGACCGTGAGCAGCGCGGGACCTGGGCCTATTACTCGCTGCGGCCTGACGCCCTCGGTGGCCTCGCCGCGGCCCTCGACCTCCACGGAGGCGCCCGATGATCCGACAACCGACCGACCGGGACGCCCTGCGCGAGCAGGTGCGCGCTCGTTATGCCGATGCCGCGACCAAGGTCACCCGCGGCCAGGGTGGTTGTGGGTGCGGGCAGCCGGCCGACTGCGGCTGTGGCGACGGCTGCTGCGGCGCGGCCACTGCTGAGGAGCCAGGGTTCGGGGCCGAGCTCTACGCCACTCTGGACCGCGAGCAGCTCCCCGACACAGCCGTGTTGGCCAGCCTGGGCTGCGGCAACCCGACCGCCGTGGCCGAGCTGCGCGAGGGCGAGACCGTGCTTGACCTCGGCTCCGGAGGTGGGATCGACGTGCTGTTGAGCGCCAGGCGGGTCGGCCCTACCGGCAAGGCCTATGGGTTGGACATGACCGAGGAGATGCTGGCCCTGGCCCGCGCCAACGCCGCCGAGGCCGGCGCGACCAACGTCGAGTTCCTCGAGGGCCAGATCGAGTCCATCCCCCTTCCGGCCGAGACGGTGGACGTGGTGATCTCCAACTGCGTGGTGAACCTGTCGACCGACAAGCCGGCGGTGTTCGCCGAGAGCTTCCGGGTGCTCAGGCCCGGGGGCCGCATCGGCATCACCGACGTGGTGGCCGAGGACCAGCTCTCCCCCGAGGACCGGGCCGAGCGGGGCGCCTGGGTGGGCTGCATCGCCGGTGCGCTCTCCAAGGGCGAGTACGAGGCCGGGCTGGCCGCGGCGGGGTTCGATCACGTGTCGGTGGCCTTCACCCACCAGGTCGGTGACAGGCTGCACTCGGCCATCGTCAATGCCACCAAGCCCACCGGCGCTGACTCGGTGACCACCGCGACCACCCCGGTCGGCCGGACCATGCTGCCGCTGGCCTCCGACTCCTCCTGCTGCTGACCAACCACCTGAGTGGCGAGGCCGGCAGTCACGGGCGGCTCGGGCAGGTTTGAGGGCGCCGAGGGACAGATCGAGGTCCAGCCCGTCTCCCAGGACAGTGGAGTCCATATCTTCCACCTGAGGGACTGCGGGGCTTCGAACCCCGCTACGTCGCAACCTTCTGCTCGGCCATGCCAGCGGTGATGGGGGAGGGCTTGAAGCCTTTGACGACCAGCCAGACGCCAAGCGACAGCTCCCACACAAAGATCGGGACGGTCGCGATCGCCGCCAAGACCGTGACCGGGTCGTTGCCGCGGAACAGTGTTGCGGTTGCGGAAGCGATGAGCAGCGGAGCCCCGATGAGTCCCAGCGCGGGGATGACGCGTGGCACGAGGCCGGACCGGTACAGCAAGTAGCCCAGCAGCAGGGCGTTGATGCCGGGCATCAGCGAGGGTCCGAGCAGGAATGTCCAGTCGCGGACCGCGACCAGCGCCTTGCCCGTGGTGACGAGCGAGGCCGTGTCCGTTCCGGGTGCTCCGGCGAGGTCCTGGCGCAGGGTCACGACCGCCAGCAGGCTCACCACGCCGATGAGGATGATGGCGGCTTCGAGCATCCGGGAGGTGACAAAGCCGAGCGCGACGGCTTCGCTCTGCCGCTTGACCACCGGGAACAGCGCCACGGCGGTGCCGATGCAGGCCAGGGCGTTGACCACATCCAGGAAGCAGCCCCAGAGCACCCGAGTGTCGGCACCGGAGCTGACGATGTAGTTGGCGTTGTCCAGCACGGGGGCGAGGAGGAACACCGCGGGAATCGAGGCCGCGAAGGTGATCAGGTAGAACACGCCCGCGACGAGCGCGGTCCTTCTGGTTGAGTCCACGTGGGCTCCTTCCTGAAGGCCACCACGATGAGTGGCAGCCTGGTCAGGCGAGATTGCCGCCAAAGGCGGCGCGGATCGAAGGTGGTGGGTGAGCAGGCTGGACAGTATGCGATCGCCTGGTAGGCCGCCTTCACTTGCAGGTGTTCATGACGCGGATGAGTTCGACCGTTCGGCGAACGAGGCGATGCAGCGTTCAGATGAAGATCACGTCGTACTGATCCAACCGGCGCATCAGGGTCTCGAACACTGGCCGGGGCCGGCGGAGGTTGTACGCCGAGAAGTCGATATCCTCGTACAGGTCCCCGCCTTCGGTGTGGGGCCGAGGGTCGTCGTGCAGCTCGTCGTTGCGGGCAAGCCGGAGGTGCAACCTGCGCTGCCGCTCGGGGGAGGTAGTCTCCTGAGTCTCCCGGCTGAGGCGGGAGAGTCCTGCCGCTCGCATCCCGGGTCGGATGACCGGTCCGCTGAGAGTGGACGGGACCATGGTGAGCCTCCGACAGTGGGGTCAGTAGGAGATGGTGATGCCCGACTCTGCCCGGCCGCCGAGGGTGGCCATCGTCACGCTCGGCTGCGGGCGGAACGAGGTCGACTCCGCGAACATGGCTGGGATGCTGAGCGCGTCCGGCTTCGAGCTGGTGGAGGACCCCGAAGTCGCGGATGCGATCGTGGTCAATACGTGTGCGTTCATCACTGCCGCCAAGCAGGAATCCATTGACACGATCCTGGCGGCGATCGACCTCAAGTCAGCCTCCTCCGAGCATGAGCTCGCTGGTGACGTATCCGTCGAGGCCGCCGGGCGCGAGTCGATCGACCCCCTCCTGGCCGCCGCCGACCTCAAGGAGCGGGGCAAGGCGAGCACCGTGCTGGTCACCGGCTGCCTGGCGCAGCGCTACACCCGCGAGCTGCGCGACGAGCTGCCGGAGGCGGACGCGATCGTGCCGTTCGCCGACTACGGGCGCCTGCCCGAGCTGCTCCGCTCGCGGCTCCCGAACAGGGCCGCCGGGACGCTGGGGCCCGGCCCGGACGGCGCCGCCGGGGGAGGCACCGCCGCCACGCTGGCGCCGCCGCCGGCGGGGCCAGCCGCGGACGCCGCGCCGCCGCCGCCGTTGGTGCCGGTGGGCCGCCGCGCCCTGCCGCTGGTCTTCCCGGCGCCGGCCGGCGAGGCGTTCCCGGCGCGCCCGGCGCCGGCCGGTCCCGTCGCGCTGGTCAAGCTGGCGGAGGGCTGCGACCGGGACTGCTCCTTCTGCGCCATCCCGTCGTTCCGCGGACGCTTCCGCTCGCGCCGGCCCACCGAGATCCTGGACGAGGTGGCCTGGCTCGCCAGCCGGGGCGTCTCCGAGGTCGGCCTGGTCGCGGAGAACTCCACCAGCTACGGCAAGGACCTCGGTGGCCGCGAGGCGCTGATCCGCCTGCTCCGCGACCTCGCCGGGATCGAGGGCCTGCGCCGGGTGCGCCTCAACTACCTCCAGCCCGACGAGATCACCCCCGGCCTGCTCGAGGAGATGGCCTCCAACCCGGTGGTCTGCTCCTACTTCGACCTCTCGCTCCAGCACGTCAGCGAGCCGATCCTGCGCCGCATGCGCCGCGGCGGTTCGAGCCGCTCCTTCCTGGCGCTGGTCGAGCGCATCCGGTCCCTGGATCCGGACGCGGCCTTCCGGTCGAATTTCATCCTGGGCTTCCCCGGCGAGCGCCATGCGGACGTGCGCGAGCTGGAGGACTTCCTCGAGGCCGCACGGCTGGACTGGGTCGCCTTCTTCCCGTACTCGGGCGAAGACGGCACCAGCGCGCTGCAACTCGACCGGCGGGTCGCCGCCCGCACCGCCCGCGCCAGGCTCGAGCGGGTCCAGGAGCTCCAGGAGCGCGTGCTCGCCGAGGTGCAGCGGGCCTGGGTCGGGCGCCGGCTGGAAGTGCTGGTCGAGCGCGTCGAGGAGGACGGCACCGCCGAAGGGCGCAGCTTCCGGGAGGGCATCGACTCCGACGGTGTCGTGCGGGTCGAGCGGGCCGCCACCAGGCCGGGCGACTACCTGAAGGTCGAGGTCATCGCCGCCGAAGGCCCTGAGCTGCTGGCCCGGCGGGTCACCGCCTGACGACAGAAGGGAAGGCGACGGATCGTGCGCTGCGAGATCATCGGGATCGGCACCGAATTGCTGCTCGGCCAGATCGTCAACACCAACGCGGCCTGGATCGGGCAGCGGCTCGCCGACGTCGGCTGGGACTGCCTGCGGCAGACGGCGGTGGGGGACAACGAGGAGCGCATCGCGACCGCCATCCGCGAGGCGCTGGAGCGGGCCGACGGGGTCATCCTCACCGGTGGCCTCGGCCCCACGCAGGACGACGTCACCCGCGAGGCGGTCGCCAGGGTCGCCGGGGTCCATCTGGTCCGCCATCCCGAGATCGAGCAGTGGCTGCGTGACCGCTTCTCCCGGTTCGGCGGCGCGCGGATGGCCGAGATGAACCTGCGGCAGGCCGACATCCCCGAGGGCGGGCAGGTGATCGACAACCCGGTCGGCAGCGCGCCCGGCCTGATCGTCGAGGTCGGCGGCAAGCCGATCTACGCGGTGCCCGGCGTGCCGCGCGAGATGGAGCGGATGCTGGAGGACGTCGTGCTGCCGGACCTGGCCGCCCGGGCGGGCCAGGGCCGCACGATCATCTCCCGGACCCTGCGGACCGCCGGGCTGGGCGAGTCGTGGCTGGCCGAGCGCCTGACACCCATGTGGGAGTCGTTCAAGGACGGCGGCGTCACCATGGCCTACCTCGCCAGCGCCGGTGAGGTGCGAATCCGCCTCACCGCCGTCGGCGGGACCCGGGAGGAGGCGCTCAACGAGATCGCGCCGGTCGAGGCCGCCGTCCGCGAGACGCTCGGCGACATCATCTACGGCCTGGACGACGAGACGCTCGAAACCAGGGTCGCCAACCTGCTGATGGAGTCCAAGCGGACGCTCAGCACCGCCGAGTCGCTCACCGCCGGGCTGATCGGCGCGCGCCTCACCGCCGCGCCGGGGTCCAGCGAGTTCTACCTTGGCGGGGTGATCAGCTACGCGACCGAGGCGAAGGTCTCGGTGCTGGGCGTCGACTCCGACCTGCTGGCGGAGTACGGCCCGGTCAGCGAGGCCGTCGCCGGGGCGATGGCCGAGGGCGCGCGGCGGGTGTTCGGGGCGTCGTTCGGCCTGGCCACCAGCGGGGTCGCCGGGCCCGCCGAGCAGGACGGCCAGCCGGTGGGGACCGTCTGCCTCGGCGTGGCCGATGCGAATGGCACCACCACCAGCAAGATCCGCGCGCCCGGCGATCGTGCCCAGATCCGCGCCTGGGCCACCACCAGCGCGCTCGACCTCCTGCGACGGCGCCTGGAGGGCAAGGCATGAGTCCCGCGGCGGAGCGCGGCCGCGAGCGCGAGCCGCGGGCGGATCGGGACACCGTCCTGGCGGACCCGGACCTGCTCAGCGGGCGGCTGTTCTTCGCGGTGCCGCTGCCGAACCCGACCAAAGCGCCCATCGAGGGGCTCCTGCCGGAGATCTCCCGGGCCATCCCGGACGCCCGCGTCGCGGCGCCGGCAGGCTGGCACCTGACGCTGGCGTTCCTCGGGCAGGTCCGTCCGGAGTCGGCCGCCGACGTGGTCAAGGTTGGCGAGACCGCCGTCGCCGGGCTGCCGCGGGCCTCCCTGCGGCTCGAGGGCGCCGGCGGGTTCCCCAACGAGCGCCGCGCCCGCGTTCTCTGGGCCGGGGTGGCCGGCGACGTCGACGTGCTCGCCAGCCTGGCGGCCAAGCTTGCCAGTGAGAGCCGGGCGGCCGGCCTGCGCTTCGAGGAGCGCGAGCTGCACCCCCACCTGACCCTCGCCAGGCTCCCGCGGCCCGCCCCCATCCCCGAGCCGATCATCCAGCGGATCGGCGAGGCCGCGGCGGCCAGCCCTCCCTGGCAGGCCGGCGAGCTGTGCTGCTACCGCAGCACCCTGACGCGCAACGGCGCCCGCTACCAGGTCGTGCGCACCTTCCCGCTGACCGGCTGAGGGTCCCGGGCGGACCGAGCCGCTCGGCCCGGGGCTCAGCGCCCCGGCTGGAGGTACGCCTTGGCCTGGAGCGCGAACAGGTCCGCGTACAGGCCGTTGGCGGCGACCAGCTCCTCGTGGCTGCCGCTCTCGACCACCTTGCCCTGGTCCAGCACGTAGATCCGGTCGGCGGAGCGCACGCTGGAGAAGCGGTGGGAGATGAGCAGCACGGTCCGTTCCTCGAGCAGGCCGCGGATGCGCTCGAACAGGTCGTGCTCCGCCCTGGGGGTCGAGTGCGGCGGTGGGCTCGTCGAGGATCACGAACGGCGCGTCGCGGAAGAACGCCCTGGCAAGGGCCATCCGCTGCCACTGGCCGATCGACAGGTCGGTGCCGCCCACGAACTCCGGCCCGAGCATGGTGTCGTACCCGGCGCGCAGGTCCTTGATGAAGCCGTCGGCGTCCGCGTGGTAGGCGGCCCGCTGGATGCCCGGCAGGTCGTCGATCGCCTGGTACCTGCCGAGCCCGATATTGTCCCGGGCCGGCAGGTGGTAGCGGAGAAAGTCCTGGAAGATCACTGCCACCGAGCGCCGCAGCTGTTCGGGGTCGACCGCGCCGATGTCGACGCCGTCCCACAGGATGCGTCCCGCCCCGGGCGAGTAGAGGCCGGCCAGCAGCTTGGCCAGGGTGGTCTTGCCCGAGCCGTTCTCGCCGACCAGTGCGATCACCTCGCCGCGCCTGACCTCCATCGAGACGTCGCGCAGCGCGGGCGTGGCGCCGCTCGGGTAGGTGAAGCTCAGGCCCTCGACGCGGAGCCGCTCGAAGCCGGCGGGCGCCGGCGCCGTCGGCCGCTCGGCGATCGCCCGTGGCAGCAGCTCCAGGAACTTGACGTAGTCGTCGAGGTACAGCGCCGCCTCCGAGAGCGACCCCGCGGCGTAGCCGGCCTGGGCGAGCCGCGAGCCGGCCACCGCGACGCCGGCGACGGCGATGCCCGCCTGCGCCAGCGCCACCCGGCCGCTCAGCGTGAGCCAGGCGACCAGCAGCAGGGTCGCGCCCAGCACCAGGCCGGTGGTGAGATTGGCCACCAGCGAGTACCAGAGCTGGCGGCGGGCGATCCGGCGCAGCTCGTCCAGGCGCTCGTCGTACAGCCGCCGGTAGCGCGCCCGCAGGTAGCCAGCCAGGCCGAAGCCGCGGACCTCCTTGGCCGCGTCGCGGTCGGCGAGCAGCGACGCGACGTACATCCGCTCGCGGTCGCGCGGTGTCATTCGCCAGAAGAACCGGTAGAAGGCCTCGCTGCGCCGTGACGCCACCAGCCAGGCCGGCAGGAAGACCAGCAGCAGCAGTGGGATCAGCATCGGCTGGAGGGCGATCAGGGCGACCACCACGCCGCCGACGCCGAGGGCCGCGCCGGCCAGCCCCGACAGGCCGAACACCAGGTTCATCGACTGGTGGCCGGCGTTGCGCACCCGCTGGAGGCGATTGTGGAAGTCCGGCGCCTCGAACGCCTCCAGCCGGACCGCCGCGGCGACGTCCAGCACCCGCTCCTCGATGTGCCGGCTGACCAGCTCGCCGAGGATCTGCTGCCGCTCCCGCTGCACCGCTGTGGCGAAGAACAGCAGCGCGGCCAGCACCGCCACCGCGACCGCCCAGGGCAGCACGTCCGCCAGCGAGCCGCCCCCGCGGGTGGCGTTCAGCAGCGTTTGCAGCGCCCGCTGGCCGAGCAGGAGCTGCACCGCAACGCCGAGCCCGCCGACCACCTGCATCGAGGTGGACAGCAGGAAGTCGCTCCGGGCCGCCTGCCAGACGATGGTCAGCGCCCTGCGCGCCAGCCGGGGCAGCCGGCGGACATTGACCCTGGCCGCCGGGTCCGGCTGGAGGTCATAGATGGTCGCGGTCTGGCCGTCGCCGTCCGCCGCAGCCACAACGTCGCTCATCCCCACCACCGCGCGCTCGCCGCCAACCGCTCAGCCGCCATCCTTGGCGCAATTCCGTATTGTCACCCAGCGCGGGGACAGCGTCGCCGGAATTTCGCGCCCGCACGGCGGCCGCCGCCCGGCGACCTGGCTTGCGCCGCCGGGGATAATCGCCTGATGCGAGACCACCGGACCGCGACCGGGGCCGCCCCGGGTTGGCAGGCGATCGACCAGGCGATCGCCCCGCTGGTCGAGGGCGTCGCGCCCGTCCACTGGGGCGTCGGCACGATGATCCCCGACCAGGACGGCCTCTGGGGCGTCAGCGCCTACGCGAGGCCTGGGCACTGGTTCTACGTGACCTATGGGCTCTCGGAGCTGTTCACCAAGATCAGTCCCGACGCGTCGGTCAGCGGCTGGGGGGAGGAGCTGACCATGCGGGTCCGCCGCGAGGCGGAGGACGGGCGGGAGGCGCCCAGCTGGCCGGCTCGCCTCCTCGCGCGCCTCGGGGAGCTGGTCTTCGAGCGGGCGCGGCCCTTCTGGCCGGGAGGCCGTATCGAGCTCGGCGACGACGGCGACGAGATGCCGCCAGCGCTGTGCTGGGCGCCCGACCCGGAGCTCGGTGCGATCGCCACCCCGAACGGCGACCTCCAGTTCGTCGCCACCGTCGGCGTGGGCCGCGACCTGCTGGCCCGCCTGCGCGCCCAGGGCACCGCCGCCGCCCTCGCCGACGTCCGAACCGTCAACCCCCTCCTGGTCACCGGCGCCGCCGGCCTCGGCTGGTAGGCCTCGGGGCGCCGCTCCCACCCATGCGCGGCCACTCCCGCGGGGCATCCGGCACGGTCCGGGGTCGTGGCCGGCGGCGCGGTCGCCGGGAGGACCGGGGCGCCGGATGCGTTCCGGACATCGGGCGACAAAGTTATCCACAGAGTTCCGGAAGCGTGTTGTACCGAACACACGTTCGTAGTACCTTGCTTCCGCCACACCGGCGGGGATCCCCGCCAGATCACCGCAACCACCGCCGTCCTATGCGTCCTGTCGGGACCCCAGCACAGAGAGTCGATGAGCATCGATGCCGAAGAAGCCTGTGGCGAAAGGATCTGTCATGACCACGACCTATACTGCCCGGAACGGCAGCATCCGGGGAGGGACCGTGGAACGCGAGAAGGCGCTTGAAGTCGCCCTGCTCCAGATCGAGAAGCAGTTTGGCAAGGGCGCTGTGATGCGCATGGGAGAGGCGACGCCAGCCCCCATCGAGGCGATCCCGACGGGCAGCCTCGCCCTCGACCTCGCGCTGGGGATCGGTGGCGTCCCGCGTGGCCGTGTCATCGAGATCTTCGGCCCCGAGTCGAGCGGCAAGACCTCCGTCTCGCTGCACATCATCGCCGAGGCGCAGCGGATGGGCGGCATCGCCGCGTTCGTCGACGCCGAGCACGCCCTCGACGTCGCCTACGCCCGCAACCTCGGCGTCAACACCGACGAGCTGCTGATCTCGCAGCCGGACACCGGCGAGCAGGCGCTCGAGATCGCCGACATGCTGATCCGCTCCGGCGCGATCGACGTGGTCGTGATCGACTCGGTGGCCGCCCTGGTCCCCCGGGCTGAGATCGAGGGCGAGATGGGCGACTCCCACGTCGGCCTCCAGGCTCGCCTGATGAGCCAGGCGCTCCGCAAGCTGGCGGGCACCATCTCGAAGTCCAAGACCACCGCGATCTTCATCAACCAGCTCCGCGAGAAGGTCGGCGTGCTGTTCGGCAGCCCGGAGACGACCTCCGGCGGTCGGGCGCTCAAGTTCTACGCCTCGGTCCGCCTGGACATCCGGCGGATCGAGTCGTTGAAGGACGGCACCGACGTGGTCGGCAACCGGACACGGGTCAAGGTCGTCAAGAACAAGGTCGCGCCGCCCTTCAAGCAGGCGGAGTTCGACATCATCTACGGCCAGGGAATCTCCAAGGAGGGCAGCCTGCTCGACGTCGGCGTGGACGTCGGCCTGGTCAAGAAGTCCGGCGCCTGGTTCACCTACGAAGGCGACCAGCTCGGGCAGGGACGCGAGAACGCCCGCAACTTCCTCCGCGACAACCCCGAGCTCGCGCGCGAGATCGAGGACAAGATCAAGGCGCAGCTCGGCGTGGGCGTGCCCGCCGAGGCGCACTCAGAGGTCGGCGACCTCCCGGATGACCTCGACGACGAATGATCGGACGGAGGGCCGCCGGCTCGCGGCCGGTGCGGCGGGCTGGCGGAAAGCTGGACGACCGGACCGCCGCCTCCGATGAGGCGGCGCATTCGGCGGCGCTCTGGCTGCTCGAGTCGCGGGCACGGACGCGCCTCGAGCTGGAGCAGCGCCTGAGCCGCCGGGGCTTCGCGGCCGACGCCATCGAGCGGGCGCTCGACCGGCTCAGCGCCGTCGGGCTGGTCGACGACGAGACGTTCGCCAGGGAGCTGGCGTCCAGCCGGGTGGAGCAGGGGGTCGACGCGCCGAGGATCGTGGTCGAGCTCAAGGACCGGGGGATCGACCCGGACCTGGCGGCCCGGGTCGCGGCGGAGTCTGCGCCGCACAGCGACCGGGCCGAGCGCTGCCGCGAGCTGGCCGAGGCACGGCTCGCGAAGCTCCAGGGCCTCCGCGCCGAAGTGCAGTACCGGCGGCTCGCCGCCTACCTCGTGCGGCGCGGGTATCCAGGCGAGCTCGTCGAGCCGGTGGTCAGCGAGCTTGTCGATACCAACGGCCCTGCGGAAAGTGAGGCGGAAGGGCAGTACGGCCAGCTCTAGCCGTTCGGGCGGGTCCCTTGACCTGCCATTCCTTGACCGAGCAACTATCACGGCCTACGCTGAGCTTGCCCGGTCTTGCCGAGCCTGACTCTTGATTACGTAACCCATGGTGACTCGATCGTCCAGCGGACAACCTACTTCAGGAGGCAGGGGACT
>DASVXQ010000305.1:0-5383 GCA_036392615.1 Actinomycetes bacterium
TCGCCGCGGTGCTCGCCGCGCTGGCGCTGGCCGGAACGCCGGCCGGCGCGCAGCCGTCCGGCGGCGTCGCCCCCGGCGGCCCCGGCGACCGCGCCATCTGGACGCCGGCCGACAAGGACGGCTTCGGCACCGCCCGGTCGCTGGCGAGCAAGGTCTGGTACACGCTGAACGACGGCGCGCTCACCGAGGTGTACTTCCCCAGGCTCGACACCCCGAGCGTCCGCGACCTCCAGCTGATCGTCAGCGACGGCGCCACCTTCGCCGACCTCGAGGGCGACGCCACCAACCACCGGACCCGGCTGACCGACCGGCGCAGCCTCAGCTACCAGCAGATCGACACCGCCAGGTCGGGCAGGTACCGGATCGTCAAGACCTACGCCACCGACCCGGCGCGCTCGTCGCTGCTGGTCGACGTCGACTTCCAGTCGCTGGACGGCCGGCCCTACCAGGTCTACGCGCTCTACCACCCGTCGCTGTCCAACAACGGCGACGACGACACCGCCTCCAGCCAGGGCGCGGCGCTGCTGGCCCACGATGCCGCCACCGCCAGCGCGCTGGTCGCCAAGCCGGCGTTCCGGGCCACCTCCAACGGCTACCTCGGGGTCAACGACGGCTGGACCGACCTGCGCGACGACTTCCGGATGGACTTCCAGTTCGACTCGGCGCCGAACGGCAACGTCGTGCAGACCGCTCTTACGGCGCTCACCGGCCTGCCCGGCGGCCGGAAGCTCACCCTCTCGCTCGGTTTCGGCGCCGGGCCCGGCACCGCGGGCGCGCTGTCGACCGCCACCCGCTCGCTGGCGACCGGGTTCGGCCGAATCGCCGGCGACTACGCGAGCGGTTGGCACGGCTACCTCGACGGGCTGCGGACGCCGCCGGCGAGCGCGGCGAGCTGGCTCGACACCTACAACGTCTCGGCGATGGTCCTGGCCGCCGACGAGGACAAGACCTTCCGCGGCGGCTTCGTCGCCTCGCCGTCGATGCCCTGGGCGTGGGGCTTCGACGCCGGCCTGATGGCCACCGGCGCCTACCACGACGTCTGGTCCCGGGACCAGTACGAGATCGCCACCGCGATGCTCGCTGCCGGCGACCGCGGCGCCGCCAACCGGGCGCTCACCTGGCTGTTCGAGGTGCAGCAGAAGCCCGACGGCTCGTTCCCGCAGAACTCCGGCCTGGACGGCACGCCGAAGTTCGGCAGCCTGCAGATGGACGAGGTCGCCGACCCGATCATCCTCGCGTGGCAGCTCGGCCGCGACGGCCCGGCCGACTTCGGGCACGTCCGCGCCGCCGCCGAGTTCCTGGTGGCCAACGGGCCGACCAGCCCGCAGGAGCGCTGGGAGAACGCCGGCCCCGGTTACTCGCCCGCGACCCTGGCCGCCGAGATCGCCGGGCTGGTCTGCGCCGCCGACCTGGCCGCCCGCAACCACCAGCCGGCGCTGGCGCGCCGCTGGCTGGCCGTGGCCGACGACTGGCAGCGCAACGTCGAGCGGTGGACGGTCAGCCGCAACGGCCCGCTGTCCTCGCAGCCCTACTACCTGCGGATCACCCTCGACGGCAATCCCCAGGCGGCCACGCCGATCCAGATCTCCGACGGCGGCCCGCTGATCGACCAGCGCCGCGTGGTCGACCCGAGCTTCCTCGAGCTGGTCCGCCTCGGCGTCAAGCGCGCCAACGACCCGGCCATCCGGAGCACCCTGCCGGTGGTTGATGAGCATCTGGAGGTCCGCACGCCGAACGGGTCGTTCTGGCACCGCTTCGACTTCGACGGCTACGGCGAGACCCGCGACGGCGGTCCCTGGGTGATCACCAACCCGGGCGACAATCTGACGGTTGGCCGGGCCTGGCCGATCTTCGCGGGTGAGCGCGGTGAGTACGAGCTGGCCGCCGGCCAGCGGGCGCCGGCGAGCGGCCGCCTCGCCACCATGGCCCGCTCCGGCAACCAGAGCCTGCTGCTGCCGGAGCAGGTCTGGGACGGCCTGCCGCCGACCGGCCAGAGCCCGAGGTTCCAGCTCGGCGAGGGCACCTTCTCGGCCACCCCGCTGATCTGGTCGCACGCCCAGTTCCTGCGCCTCGCCTGGTCGATCCAGGCCGGCCACCCCGTGGAGACGCCGTCCGTGGTCGCCTGCCGCTACGTGCGGCACTGCTAGGGATGGCGCCGGAAGGCGCCTGGGCGCGGGCGCGACGCCCGGCCTACAGGCTTCTGGCGGAGAAGGTGTCGCAGCGCTCGAGCGATCCGCTCTGGTAGCCGTTGAGGAACCAGCGCTGCCGCTCGGCCGACGAGCCGTGCGTCCAGGTCTCGGGGTTGACCCGGCCCTGCGACTGCTGCTGGAGGCGGTCGTCGCCGATCGCCGCGGCCGCGTTGAGCCCGTCGTCGATGTCCTCGCGGGTGAGCTGCTCGATCAGCGGCGAGCCGTCCGGGCCGGGCGTGGTGCTGGCGTGGTTGGCCCAGATCCCGGCGTAGCAGTCGGCCTGGAGCTCCAGCCGCACCGAGGCGCTCTCCGCGCCCTGCCGGTCGCCGTTGGCGCGGTCGATCGTGCCGAGCAGGTCCTGCACGTGGTGGCCGTACTCGTGGGCGAGCACGTAGGACTGCGCGAACGGGCCGCCCTTGGCCCCGAAGCGACTCTGGAGCTCGTGGTAGAAGTCGAGGTCGATGTAGACGGTGCCGTCCCGCGGGCAGTAGAACGGTCCGACCTCGCTGGTCGCCTGGCCGCAGCCGGTCTGGGCCGCGCCGGTGAACAGGTGGGTCGGCGCCTCGCTGTACTGGACGCCGTGCTTGGGCAGCTCGTTCGACCACATCTCCTGGACGCTGTTGACCACGGCGACCACCCGGCAGTCCTGCTTGGTGTTGGCGTCCTCGCCGGTCTTGCACTCCTGCTGGAGGGTCGAGTTGTCCCCCTGCACCTGGTCCATGCCCGGGAAGGTCGAGTTGCCCGAGCCACCGCCTCCGCCGAGGGCGTTCAGCCCGAGCAGCAGCGCGACGATCAGGCCGATGAGCCCGCCGCCGCCGATCGCTACCGGGCCACCGGGGAATCCCCGCGCGTCCTGGACCTGGGAGGTGTCGAGACGGCCTTTGCCGAAGCGCATGGGGTCGCCTTTCTGGGCTGCAGTGCGTCGTCAAGTGCCGCAGGAGTACCCGAGCATGGGCGAAGCGAACCTTTCCGGCGCCACCAAGGCAGGTGGGGTTTCCGGCGTCGGGAACCGGGGCAGTCGGGACGGGCGTATGCGGCGGGGAGGGCGCAATGGAGAAGCAGGAGACAACCAGACGGCGCACGGGGCTGGCCGGTACGGCGGGCCGGCTGGGGACCACCCTGGGCGTGCTGGCCGCCGGCGTGATCGTCGGCCGCAGGACCGCCAGCAGGAAGTCGCCAGCGCGGGCGGGCCAGGCGCCGGAGGCGCCGGCCGGCGCGGCCACCCGGCAGGGGAGCGCCGGCGCCTCGGACGGGACGACCGGCCCGCAGGGCCCGGGCGCCTCGGCGGGCAGCGAGCCGCCCCCCGAGCACACCCGGAGCGCCGAGGTCACCCGCCAGGACGGGCACGGCCGGCAGGCGGAACGGCCGCAGGAGATCCCGGCCAAGGGCTGGAAGGACATTGCCAAGCGGGTCAAGACCGAGGTCAAGCAGGACCAGGTGCCGCTGCTGTCGGCCGGCGTCGCCTTCTATGCGCTGCTGTCGCTGTTCCCGGCGGCGATCGCCGGCGTGTCGATCTACGGGCTGGTGGCCAACCCGGAGACCGTCCGCAGCCAGATCGACCGGCTGACCCGGCTGCTCTCGCCGGAGACCGCCAGCATCCTCGGCCAGCAGATCAAGCAGGTCACCGCCGGCGCCGGCGGCGCGCTGGGGCTGGCCACCGTGCTCGGCATCCTGGTCGCCCTGTGGAGCGCCTCCAGCGGCATGAAGGCGCTGATCACCGGCGTCAACATGACCTACGACGAGACCGAGACCCGCAAGTTCGTGAAGCTGCGCGGCCTGGCGCTGCTGATGACCCTGGGTGCGATGGTGCTCATGGGCGTGGCGCTGGCGCTGATCGTGGCGTTCCCGGCGGTCGCCAACGACTGGCCGACCCCGCTCCAGTGGACCGCCTCGGTGCTGCGCTGGGTGCTGCTGGCGGTGCTGCTGAGCGTCGCCCTGGCGATCCTGTACCGCTACGCGCCCGACCGCGACAACCCGAAGTGGAACTGGGTGAGCTGGGGCGGGGCGATCGCCACCGTGCTGTGGATCGTCGCCTCGCTGGCGTTCTCGTTCTACGTCAGCCACTTCGGCAACTACAACAAGACCTACGGCGCGCTGGCGGGCGTGATCATCCTGCTGTTCTGGCTCTACCTGACCGCCTTCGTGGTGCTGGTCGGCGCGGAGCTGAACACCGAGATGGAGCTGCAGACCGCCAAGGACACCACCACCGGTCCGCAGCGGCCCATGGGCGAGCGCGAGGCCCACGCGGCCGACCACGTCGCCGCGGCGCCCTGACCGCGCGCTTCATGGCAGAGGGCGGATTTCTGGACGCATGGCGCGGGTACTCCCAAAGCCGGTAGCACGACCTTGGGAGGGGCTGTGCCTGCGCCCGACACCGCCGCACTGCTGGAAGCGCTGGCCGCGCTGCGTGGCGCGGTCGAGCGCGCGCGCCCGCGGCTGCCGCTTGGCGCCGATCCTGAGCGCGACGCGCGGCGCCGCCGGCTGATCTGGCACCTGGACGAGTACCTGCTGCCGCGCGTCCGCGACCTGGAGGCGCCGCTGGTGGCCGTGCTGCTCGGCTCCACGGGGGCGGGCAAGTCGTCGCTGCTCAACGGCCTGGCCGGCCGGCGGGTGAGCCCCTCGGGGGTGACCCGGCCGACCACCCGGCGGCCGGTCGTGCTGGTCGCTCCGGACGAGGTCGAGGCCTTCGCCGCCGGCCGGGTGCTCGGCGCGATGGCCCGCCAGGACCGCCTGGAGCTGGTGGTCGACCAGGCCGCCTTCCCGGGCGTGGCGGTGGTCGACGCGCCGGACCTCGACTCGGTCGAGACCGCCAACCGCGAGACCGCCGACGAGCTGCTCCAGGCCGCCGACCTGGTGGTGTTCGTGACCACCGCGCAGCGCTACGCCGACGCGGTGCCCTGGGACTTCCTGCGGCGCGCGCACGACCGCGGCGTGCCGCTGGCGGTGGTGGTCAACCGGCTGCCGCGCGACGAGCGCGACCGGCGCGCGATCCTGGACGACTGCCTGCGCCGCTTCACCGCCGCCGGCCTCGACGGCGCCGGACCGGTCGCCGGCGAGCTGCCCGCCCCCGGCCGGACCGGCTCGCTCGCTCTGCTGCCGGTGCTGGAGCACGACCTCGACGAGGCCACCGACGGGCTCGGGCGTGAGGCGGTGGCGCCGCTGCGCGCCGCGCTGGCCGTCCTCGCCGAGGCCGG
>DASVXQ010000306.1:0-9289 GCA_036392615.1 Actinomycetes bacterium
CTGGACGTCGCTGGTGCTGGAGCGGCTCAGCCGGAGCCACGACTCCTGGAGCGCGTCGTCGGCCTCGCTCAGCGAGCCGAGCATCCGGTAGGCCACCGCCCGCAGGTGGCCGCGGTGCGCCTCGAAGCGCCCCGCCAGCCAGTCTCACTCATCCATCGGTCACGTTCCTCCGTCGCGTCGGGTCATGACACTAACGACTTGGTGCGCGATTGCCTAAGCGTGACGGATTCCCCGCCCAGGCTGTGCCGTAGCATCGTGAGTCGATCCAGCCGGCCCGCTCAATGGAGGTCCAGTGGGAAAGGTTCTCTGGCACATCACCATGTCGTTGGACGGCTTTATCGCCGGCCCTGGCGACGACATGGCCTGGCTGGTCGACTACCTCGGCCCCAACCCGACCGCCGACCAGGTGCTCGCCCAGATCGGCGCCCTGCTCATCGGCAACCGCACCTACCAGCTCGCCAAGACCCAGGAAGGCAGACCGTACGGCGGGGCGTGGACCGGTCCGATGCTCGTGCTCACCCACGACGCCCCGGAGACCGCCGCTGCCGGCTTCACCTTTGTCAGCGGCGACATCAAACAGGCCGTGGCCGCCGCCAAGGCCGCCGCTGGCGACAAGTACGTCGTCATCCTTGGTGCCACCACCGCCCAGGAGTGCCTGGACGCGGGGCTGCTCGACGAGGTCCTGGTGCACATCGCGCCCGTCCTGCTTGGTGATGGCGTGCGGTTGTTCGACCGGCCGGGCGGCACCAACGTCAAGCTCGAACGGATCGGCCTGACGCACTCGCCCCTGGTGACGAACCTCTGGCTACGGGTCGTGAAGTGAATGACCTCCCACGCCAGGTCGACAACTGCTTGGTCCGGTCGCGCTCGGGCAGGCCGTAGCTCGGCTTCAGCCTGCAAGGCCCTGGCCTGCGACTGCTGCGCCTGCTCCTGGGACTCCCGGGTGGAGCGGCCGGCATCGTCGGGGTCGCGCAGGATCTCGGCGTTTAGGGCATGGGCCTGGTGCAGCTCGGTGACAAGCCGGGGCGCTGCTGTGTGAGCCTAACGACCTGGTGGGCCAAGGCGTGGTCATCGTGGGCGTCGCCCTGGCGAGCATGGGACGGGCCGCACGGTCATCATGCGTGGGTGTCGACGCCAGCATGGGCCCGTGCGGCCCTCTCCGATCCTGTCTTTACCGGGTTGCCCCGGCAACGCCTCGCCGACCTGCTCACCGAACTGGCCGACCAGTGGACCGCCGCGCACGAGAGCGCCCTACAGCAGCGCCGCGGCCATCCGCGCCGGCGCGCCGCTGGCGCCGGCCCCCACCATCGTCTGGTCTTGTGTGACCGTGTGCTGGTCACCCTGGTGATCCTGCGCTTCCAACTGCCCCACCAGGCCCTGGCGGTGCTATACGGGGTGGACCGGGCCACCATCACCCGTGCGGTGCACCAGATCCGACCGCTGCTGGCCGGCCGTGGCTTCGCCGTCCCCGATGCCCCCGGCGTGCGGCTGCACACCCTGGCGGACGTGTTCGCCTACGCCGCCGCCCACGGGGTCCAACTGCGCATCGACGGCACCGAGACCCAGGTCCGCCGGCCACGAGCCAACCGGCCCGGGCGGCGGGCGTTCGTCTCCGGCAAGAAGAAGCAGAACACCATCAAGACCACCACCATCTCCGACGGCCACGGCCGAACCCTGTGGGCTGGGGCGGTACGCCCGGGCCGCATGCACGACCAGACCGCGGTCAAGACCGAGGGCATCGAAGATCTGCTGCGCCAGCATCCGACCGTCACGGCCACGGTCGACAGCGGTTATCAGGGCCTGGCCAAGGCGTTCCCCGACCAGGTCCATGCCCCGCCAGCAAGACCGCGCAAGGACGCCGCCGCCGAGCAGATCACCGTGCATGAGGCGGCGCGCAAGCAGCAGTCCTCTCGGCGGATCTGTGTCGAGCATGCCATCGCCGAGCCCAAACAGTGGCGCTCCCTGCAGCGCTGGATCGGACGCCGCGAGTACTACGCCCAGACCCACCTGGCCGTCGTCGGGCTGGTCTCTGACCGGGCCGCCCGCCGCTGATCACCCACCACCAGCCGGACCGGCCAGGCCAGCATGTCTCAACCCCAATCGCGCACCAAGTCGTAAGCACCAGCTCAGAAGTGCCGCGCGTAACTCGGAGCGGTGACCGGACGGACTTGCCGGTTTGCGGGCAAGACTTCGGGTACTCGCTTACGACCCCTGAAATCGAGTCGATGTGACAGGCCCGACGGCGCATAGCAGGACCCGCTCCCCGAGCAAAGGAGTACACATGGAGACCACGCCCGATATCCCGATCTCCAACCTCCGCGCCAACCTGAACGGCAACGTGATCGCCCCGGACGACCCCGGATACGACGACGCGCGCCATGTCTTTTTCACCGGGTTCGACCGCCGGCCTGCGGCGATCGTCCGCGTCGCCGATGCATCCGACGTCTCCCGCACAGTTAACCTGGCACGGGAGACAGGCGCCGAGCTCGCGGTGCGCAGCGGCGGCCACAGCCGCGCCGGGTTCGGGACCTCCGAAGGCGGGATCGTCCTCGACCTCTCCGAGATGAACGCGGTGGAGATCGACCCCGAGGGCCGCACCGCCTGGGCGCAGACCGGCATCACCGCCGGCGACTACACCAAGGCCACCGGCGAGCACGGGCTCGCCACCGGGCTCGGGGATACGGCAAGCGTCGGCGTTGGGGGGATCACCCTAGGCGGCGGCATCGGCTTCCTGGTCCGCAAGCACGGGCTCACGATCGACGATGTCCTCGGCGCCGAAGTGGTCACCGCCGACGGCGAGCTGCTCGAGGTGGACGAGGACACCCATCCCGACCTCTTCTGGGCGCTTCGGGGCGGCGGCGGCAACTTCGGGGTCGCGACCAGGCTGCGGTTCCGGCTCCACGAGATCGACGAGGTCGTCGGCGGGATGCTGATGCTCCCGGCGAGCGCCGAGGTGATCGTCGGGCTGGTCGCCGCCGCGGAGGCCGCCCCCGAGGAGCTCTCCGTCATCGCGAACGTCACGAAGGCTCCGCCACTGCCGTTCGTCCCCGCCGAGCAGCACGGCAAGCCCGTCGTGATGGCCCGGATGGTCTACGCGGGGGATGCCGAGGCCGGTGAGCGGGCGATCGCGCCCATCCGCGCGCTCGCGACGCCGCTCGCCGACATGGTCCGCCCGATCCGCTACCCGGAGATTTACGAGGGGCCGGAGGGCCCGCGGCCGGCGATCGACGGGGGGACGAACGTGCTCGTCGATGGCTTGGCCCCCGGGGCGGGGGAGACGATCCTCGAGCACCTCGAGACCTCCACCGCCCAGATACCCGCCGCCCAGCTCCGCGTGCTCGGCGGCGCGATGACGCGCGTCCCCGACGACGCCACGGCGTTCGGCTATCGCGGGGCGAAGCTGATGGTGAACGTCGCCGCGATGGATGAGAGCCCGGAGGAGGGCCCGGAGCACAAGGCCTGGGCGAGCAGCCTGGCGACGGCGCTCTCGGATGGCACCGCCGCGGCCTATGTCGGCTTCCTCGGCGACGAGGGGGAGCAGGGCGTTCGACGCGCCTACCCGCCCGCGACCCTCGACCGGCTCGACCAGGTGAAGCGTCAGTACGACCCGGACGACCTCTTCCGGCTCAACGAGAACATCCGCCCGGCCGAAGAGTGACCGACGAGGATCCGGGCGAGGTTCGGCGCTCGCTCTCTGGCAACGTCCTCACCGAGGGCGACCGACCCCGCGGGCTATTGCGTGGTCGACGGTGGGCTCGTCATCGACCTCTCGCGGATGCGCGACGTCGTGGTCGATCCGGAGGCCCGGATCGCTCGGTCGGGCGCAGGTCGTCGAGGTCAGCTGAGGTGACCTTCCACCCCAAGGGCCGGGCGGTGGCCGCGGTGGGAGGAGCCGTTGTCCACGATTCAGAACACCCGGGTGGCCGAGGCGTAGGGCTCGCCGGTCGGGCCAGCAAGGACGGCTACGAGGATTCCGTGCTGCCCAATAGCTCCGCGCGCGGCCTACCGAAGCGGAAGGAGGCCCGCCTCGGTCAGGCACGATGACGGCTGCCGGGTGGAAGGCACAGATGTGAACTCCCGCTCGTAGCGCGGCAGCGCCCAGACGATATCGACGAGACGACGAGCGAGGCTCTAGGCCGACTCGCCCTCCCGGAGGCGGTTGGCCGCTCCCTCCAACCCGGCGCCGAGGCGACCGCCGAGCCGTCTCGCGAGCGCGCCAGGGCCGGCCAGGATCGCAGTGACGTGCGGTGGGCCGCCCTCCGGGAAGCTGAACTCCAGGTCATCGACCTTGCTGGCGAGCCGACCGTCCTTATCGCGGAGCTGGCGGTCGAGCAGGTGCAGCCCGGCGTCGAGCACGCGTCCGGCCATGCGATCAGCTCCCTGCCTTGGTGAGGATCATCAGCGGGATGGTGACTATGGCGACGATCAGCAGCAGCACAAGGTACAGCGAGCCGATCACGTTGCCGAACCGTGAGTTGACCTTGTCGCCCATGTAGTCGGGGTCGTTGGCCACCAGCAGGATCGGAAAGTAGGTCAGTGGCAGCGCGGCCGCCGAGAGCACGATCGAGTACTCGGTCAGCTTGATCGGGTCGAGGGTGGACAGCACCAGCCCGCCGCCGAGCACGATCGACATGAGCGTCACGAGGTGGAAGCGGGGGGCCTCGGTGGGCCGCACGAGCTTCCCCCATTGGAATCCGAAGTACTGGGCGACGGTGTAGCCGCAGGACAGCGACGTCTCCAGGGCCGCACCGAAGGTTGCTGCGAAGAACCCGACCAGCAGCGCGGCCAGGCCCAGCTTGCCGAGGGCCAGCGCGGTGGGCAGCGCCACCTGGGAGAGGTGGCCTGGTTCGATCCCTCGCGGCTCGAAGAACAGCGTCGCCGCGATCATGAGGGTGAGCGACAGCAGCCCCCCAAGGGGGAACCCGATGTAGACGTTGGCCCGGTTGACTATCAGGTCCGAGCGGGTCCAACCCTCCTCGACCGCACCGGAGGAGAAGAAGAACACCTCGTAGGGGGTCATCGCCGCGCCGAGCAGCGCGATCGCGAAGTACCACCAGCTCGGGTGGCCCTCACCCCTGGGCACCGCTGGGTGGGTGGCGCCGTGGAGCAGGCCGCCCCAGTCGGGATGCAGCCGCCACAGCGCCACCGCCACCACGATCAGGGCGAGCCCGAGCAGGCCGAAGACGTTCTCCATCACCTGGAACTTCACCCGCCAGACAACAAACCACACCAAAAAGGCCACCAGCGGGATCCACAGCAGGTAGTTGACGCTGGTCGCCAGCTCGATCGCGAGCGCCACCCCGCCGATCTCGGCGGCAAGAGTCAGGAAGGTGATGAAGAACGAGGCGAGCAGGTTCACCAGCGCCACCCGGGCGCCGAGCCGCTCGCGGACCAGGTCGAACACCGGCCGGCCGGACACGGTGGCGACCCGGCCGGCCATCTCGGCGAACACACAGATGCCCACCACGCCGACCACGACCACCCAGGCCAACGACATGTCGAAGCGTGCGCCGGTCTCGGTGTTGGCGACGATGTCGCCAATGTCGACGAACCCGCCGATGGCGGTCAGGATCCCAAGGGCGATCTCAAAGATCTTCCTCACCGGTGGGCCTGCGCGAGGTCGTACAGTCGCCTGGACAGCTCGGCCGGAGGAGCTGCCAGCCTCGGGAGGTCGACAAAGTCGCCCAGGAGGGCGGCGATCCGCAGGTCGGCCAGGCTCGAGACCGTCGGGGTCAACAGATCGTCGAGCTGCTCGCG
Source organism: Actinomycetes bacterium (assembly GCA_036392615.1). Classification (GTDB taxonomy): domain Bacteria; phylum Actinomycetota; class CALGFH01; order CALGFH01; family CALGFH01; genus DASVXQ01. The sequence continues at coordinate 5,758 of DASVXQ010000306.1, forward strand.
GAGGCGGTCGGCGCGCCGGTCCGGCGGCTGGATGGCATCAAACGTGCCCTGGGCCGCGGTCGCGTCCTGTTCCGCCCCGGCCAGCACCTGCCCCAAATAGCGACCGTAGACGCAGTCGCGTGCGGCGGCGCCGACCGCCAAGCGCGCGGTCTCGATCGCCGAGACCATCGCCTCGGCGGTCTTGCTCCCCTTGGACTCATGGACGCCAAAGGACCGCACCGGCCCTGTGCAGCCGGAGGCAGTGGCAACGAGCAGCGATGATGCGATGCACCGTCTCACCCTGTGGGAATTACCACAAACACTTGCAAGGAAACCAAGCGGGAGGAATGCGGGCGTCTTGACTGGTCCCTCGATCGACCGCCGTTACCGGCAACCGCCAGCCGAGCCCACAGCCGGGGCCGTCGGCGATAACCAGGCTGGCCGCCTTCCAGGAGGGAATAGCACCTTGCTGGCCGGCGCGCCTGTCGACCTCGTTCGGGCTCGCGCCGACTTCCAGTTGGTTGCCGAGACCGCCGCCGGCTGCTCGAACCGCCGCCGTCACTGCACCGCAACAGCCCGCCCCAGCCATTACCGGTGGCGTCAGCGGAACTGGCGGAAGAAGTCCCGCACATCGCTGACCAGCAGGTCGGCTGCTTCCATGGCGGCGAAGTGCCCGCCGCGGCTGAACTCGGCCCAGTGCACCACGTTGTGGTCGCGTTCGGCGAGGGGTCGGATGGTGAGGTCATTGGGGAACACCGCCACCGCGGTGGGTACTGGAGACCTCGGCCGGGCTTGGCCCCAGGTGCGGGCGCCTTCGTAGTAGATGCGGGCCGCCGAGCCGGCCGTGCCGGTCAGCCAGTACACCGACACGTCGGTGAGGATCAGGTCGCGGTCGACAGCGTCTTCAGGCAGGCTGGCGCTTGGGTCGGTCCATTCCTTGAACTTCTCAACGATCCACGCCAGCTGGCCGGCGGGGGAATCGGTGAGCGCGTAGGAGAGGGTCTGCGGCCGGGTGGACTGGACGATCGCATACCCGGTCATGTCACGGCCCCATGTCGTCATGAGCGCGAGGCGGGCCTGGTCGGCTTGGGTGAGGCCGGCCAGTTCGGACGGGTCGCCCGAGGGGAAGGTGCCCAGGTTGTTGACGTGCACGCCGATGACATGATCGGGGTCGATGCGGCCAAGCTCGGGGGAGACGACTGAGCCGGTGTCTCCGCCCTGGGCCCCATACCGGCGGTAGCCGAGGCGGTGCATCAGTTCGGCCCAGGCTTGGGCGACCCGGCTGGTGTCCCAGCCCGGGGCGGCGAGTGGGGTGGAGAAGCCGAAGCCGGGCAGCGACGGAGCGACGATGTGGAAGGCGTCGGCGGGGTCGCCGCCGTGGCGGGCGGGGTCGGTCAGCGGGCCGATGATCTTCATGAACTCGGCGACCGAGCCGGGCCAGCCATGGGTGATGACCAGCGGCAGCGCGCCCGGCTCGGGGGACCGGACGTGCAGGAAGTGCACGTTCTGGCCGTCGATGACGGTGGTGAACTGGGGGAACTCGTTCAGCCGGGCCTCGTGGGCCCGCCAGTCGTAATCGGTGCGCCAGTAGGCGGCCAGGTCTTTCAGGTAGCCCAGCGGTACCCCGGCTTCCCAGCCGGCGCCGGGCAGCTCGTCCGGCCAGCGGGTGCGGGCCAGCCGGTCGCGGAGGTCGTCCAGGTCGGCCTGGGAGATGTCGATCCGGAACGGCCGAATCTCGGCGTCGGAACGGCTAGCAACCGTCATGGTCGCGTTCTCCTTCCGGCTGGTCGGCGGCGTGCCGCCGACAGTGGTGGCGTCCATGCCGACATGCTAGGTGCTGTTGCGGTCAGGTCCTGTCCGCAATCGATGGCAGACTTGGAACCATGTTGGAGACTTCGGCTCGGCTGCTGCGACTGCTGTCGCTGCTGCAGGCGCGGCGGGACTGGACGGGCCCGGAACTGGCCGACCGGCTCGGGGTAAGCCCCCGGACGCTGCGCCGCGACATCGACAAGCTGCGTGGCCTCGGCTACCCGGTGGACGCCACGCCGGGCGCGGCCGGCGGCTACCGGCTCGGCGCGGGAGCGATGCTGCCCCCGCTGCTGCTCGATGACGAGGAAGCCGTCGCGGTCGCGATCGGGCTGCGCACCGCGGCCGGCGGGACCATCACCGGGATTGAGGAAGCATCGGTCCGCGCCCTGGTCAAGCTGGAACAGGTGCTTCCCGCCCGGCTGCGCCACCGGGTCAGCGCGCTGCACTCGGTCACCGTGCTACTGCCCGGCGCAGGGCCGCCGGTCGACCCGGCGGTGCTGACGGTCATCGCCACCGCCGCCCGTGACCACCTGCGGATCAGCTTCCGCTACACCAGCCACGACGGCACCCAGGGCGGCCGCGCCGCCGAGCCGCACCAACTGGTCCATACCGGCCGCCGCTGGTACCTGCTCGCCTGGGACCTGGCCAGGGGCGACTGGCGCACCTTCCGCGCCGACCGGATCACCTCACCCCAGATCACCGGGCCACGATTCACCCCGCGCGACCCGCCCGGGGGCGGCCCTGCCGCCTACGTGTCGCAGTCGGTATCGACCACGCCTTACCGCTACCAGGCCCGCATCCGGCTGCACGCCCCAGCGAGCGCAGTCGCCGAACGTCTCCCACCCACCGTCGGCCACCTCCAAGCCGACGGCGAACACGCCTGCATCCTCCACACCGGCGCCGAATCACCCGACGTGCTCGCCATCTATGTGGCCATCCTCGGTGCCGAGTTCGAGATTCTCGACCCACCGGAACTCGCCGAGCACGTTCTCGCCCTGGCCAGCAGGCTGACCCGCGCGGTACGCCACTGACTCGCCCGAATCCCCGCAGCAAGCCGACCATCACTGTCACTACAACCGCCGAACATCAGCCATAACGAGAGGAACCTGCGCCCGTTATTCACACCATTCATGGGACGCCACCGGGTCCTTGGCCCACCTCCATCGTTCGTGCGGGCCTCGACCGCGACGCTCCGTAAGGTGACCACTTCCGTGTCAGCATCCGGCGGGGAAGCGCTGTGCTACGCGTCGTTCCCCAGGTCACCGCTCACCGTCGATGGCGAGGCTGAGCATGCTCTTTGCCCGCCTCCCAACGCAAGGATGGTGTGGATGACCGCGCAGTGCTCGAACCGACGAGCCGATCGACAACTCGGACGGCTCAGGTCTCCTCCGGGGGATTTCGTGGTTGGCCCTCCGCGATCAGCGCGCGGTCAGCAGCGCGTGAATCTGCTTCGTCAGATCAGCGACCTGCTCCGTAAGGTCCTTATCCTGACGGGTCAGGTCGGTGTTTGCCTCGAGCAGGCGCGTCAGCCTGTCGGTTTCGGTCTTGATCGCAGCGACGCTCTGCTGGTCCCTGCGCTCCATCTCCTCGCGTTGGCGCTCAGCGAGGAGCTCGCGGTCCTTGTCGCGATCAGCCTGCCGGGTCTGTGCAAGCAAGATCAGCGGCGCCGCGTAGGCGGCCTGGGTCGAGAACGCGAGGTTGAGCAGGATGAACGGATAGGGATCCCAGCGGTAGGTGAGCGCCA
>DASVXQ010000307.1:0-24083 GCA_036392615.1 Actinomycetes bacterium
CTCGGGCTCCGGCTTGGCCGACGGCGGCAGGCGGCGCGCCGGCGGCGGCAGCGTCGGCTCGACGTTGCGCGCATCCGCCAGCGAACTGGTGCGGCGCGTGCTGCGCGTCGCCGGGTAGTGGACCGGCAGGTACAGCGTGAACGTGGATCCCACGCCCGGCTCGGAGTCGACGTGAATCTCGCCGCCGAGCAGGCGGGCGATCTCGCGGCTGATCGACAGGCCCAGGCCGGTGCCGCCGTACTTGCGGCTGGTGGTGCCGTCGGCCTGCTGGAACGCCTCGAAGATCTCCAGCAGCTTGTCGGACGCGATGCCGATGCCGGTGTCGGCCACCGACAGGGCGGCCACCTCCGGCGCGTCGCGCAGGCTGGGGCTCGAGAAGCGGCTGCCGGGCGGCGCCAGTCCGGCGCGCAGCCGCACCGAGCCGCGCTCGGTGAACTTGAAGGCGTTGGACAGCAGGTTCTTGAGCACCTGCTCGACGCGGTGCTGGTCGGTGACGATCGACCAGGGCGCCCCGTCGGCGATCTCCACCGAGAAGTCCAGCGCCTGCTGCTCGGCGATCGGCCGGAAGGTCTGCTCCAGGTCGGCGCAGAGCGCGCTCAGCTCGACCGGCGATGGGCTGATGTCCATCTTGCCGGCCTCGACCTTGGTCAGGTCGAGGATGTCGTTGATCAGGTTGAGCAGGTCGTTGCCGGCCACGTGGATGCTGCGCGCGAAGTCGATCTCCCGCTCGGTGAGGTTGCCCTCGCTGTTCTCGGCCAGCAGCTTGGCCAGGATGAGCAGGCTGTTGAGCGGCGTGCGCAGCTCGTGGGACATGTTGGCGAGGAACTCGGACTTGTAGCGCGAGCTGAGCGCGAGCTGCTCGGCGCGCTCCTCGACCTCGCGGCGGGCCAGCTCGATCTCGGCGTTCTTGACCTCGATGGCCTGGTTCTGCCGTGCCAGCTGGCGGGCCTTCTCCTGGAGCTCGGCGTTGGTGCGCTGGAGCTCCTCCTGTTGCGTCTGGAGCTCGCGCGACTGCGACTGGAGCTCCTCGGCCAGGCTCTGCGACTGCTCCAGCAGCTCCTCGGTGCGCATGGTGGCGATGATGGTGTTGAGCACCACCCCGACCGTCTCCACGATCTGCTCGAGGAAGGCCTGGTTGACCGGCCCGAAGGAGCGGAACGACGCCAGCTCGATGACCGCCAGCACCTGCTCCTCGAACAGCACCGGCAGCGCCATGATCCCCCGCGGCGCGGCCTCGCCGAGGCCCGAGCCGATGGTGATGTAGCCGTCGGGCAGGTCGGTCACCAGGATGGTCCTGCGCTCCAGCGCGGCCTGGCCGATCAGGCCCTCACCCACCAGGAACGAGCTGGGCCGGCGGTTGCGCGGCGGCAGGCCGTAGCCGGCCAGCAGCTGGTACTCGAGCTCGTCACCCTGGCCGGTGCGGGCGATGTAGAAGGCGCCGTACTGCGCCTCCACCAGCGGGGGCAGCTCCGACATCAGCAGCCGCGAGACCGTCTCGAGGTCGCGGTGGCCCTGGAGCATCGCGCCGATGCGCGCCAGGTTCGACTTCAGCCGGTCCTGCTCCTGGTTCTGCCGGGTGGTCTCGCGCAGGTTCGCGATCATCTGGTTGATGTTGTCCTTGAGCTGCCCGACCTCCCCTGGCGCGTCGACCGCGATGGTGCGCGACAGGTCGCCCTTGGTCACCGCGGTGGCCACCTCGGCGATGGCGCGCACCTGGGTGGTGAGGTTGCCGGCCAGCTGGTTGACGTTCTCGGTGAGCCGCTTCCAGGTGCCCGAGACGCCCTCCACCTCGGCCTGGCCGCCCAGCTTGCCCTCGGTGCCGACCTCGCGGGCCACCCGGGTGACCTCGGCGGCGAAGGCGGAGAGCTGCTCGACCATCCGGTTGCTGGTGTTCTTCAGCTCGAGGATCTCGCCGCGGGCGTCGACGGTGATCTTCTGCGACAGGTCCCCCTGGGCCACCGCGGTGGTCACCTGGGCGATGTTGCGCACCTGGTCGGTGAGGTTGTCGGCCATCGAGTTCACCGAGTCGGTCAGGTCGCGCCAGGTGCCGGAGACGCCCTTGACCTCGGCCTGGCCGCCGAGCTTCCCTTCGGTGCCGACCTCGCGGGCCACCCGGGTCACCTCGTCGGCGAACGAGGAGAGCTGGTCGACCATGGTGTTGATGGTGTTCTTCAGCTCCAGCAGCTCGCCGCGCACCTCGACGGTGATCTTGCGGGACAGGTCGCCCTTGGCGACCGCGGTGGTCACCTGCGCGATGTTGCGCACCTGGGTGGTCAGGTTGCCGGCCAGCTGGTTGACGTTGTCGGTCAGGTCCTTCCAGGTGCCCGAGACGCCCTTGACGTAGGCCTGGCCGCCGAGCTTGCCCTCGGTGCCCACCTCGCGGGCCACCCGGGTGACCTCGTCGGCGAACGACGAGAGCTGATCCACCATGGTGTTGATGGTGTCCTTCAGCTCGGCGACCTCGCCCCGCGCCTCGACGGTGATCTTCTGCGACAGGTCGCCGCGCTGCACCGCGGTGGTCACCTGGGCGATGTTGCGCACCTGGGTGGTCAGGTTCGAGGCGAGCTGGTTGACGTTCTCGGTGAGGTCCTTCCAGGTGCCGGCCACCCCGGGAACGGTGGCCTGGCCGCCCAGCTTGCCTTCGGTGCCGACCTCGCGCGCCACCCGGGTGACCTCGTCGGCGAAGGCGCGCAGCTGGTCGACCATCGAGTTGACCACCTCGCCGATGCGCTGGAACTCGCCCTTCATCGGGCGGCCCTCGATCGACAGCGCCATCTTCTGGGTGAGGTCGCCCTGGGCGGCCGCCGAGATGACCCTGGCGACCTCGCCGGTCGGGCGGGCCAGGTCGTCGATCAGCGAGTTGACCGCGTCGACCGCGGTCGCCCAGGTGCCGGTGGGGTTGCCGAGCTGGACCCGCACGGTCATGCGGCCCTCCTGCCCGACCACCTTGGCGACCCGCGACAGCTCACGGGAGAAGCGCGTGTTCTGGTCGAGCAGGTCGTTGTAGGCGCGCGCCACCTCGCCAGGCAGCCCGTGCCTGCGGGGGTCGAGCCGGAGCGTCTCGCCGGCCCTGGCCGCGGTCAGCGCGGCCAGAAGGTCCTGGAGGAAGCGCTCGGTGCTCTCGTCGCGCGGATCGGACCGGGTCGATGGCGCGGTGGTCGACTGCCTCGATGCGCTCATCGCCCACTCCACGGCGAATGCGGGAGCAGACACGCGAGGGCCAGCTCCATGACACCCCTTCCTGTCACGAGCCAGCCCCGGTTCTTGCGGGCAACAGTCTACGGGGTTGCGGGCGAAGCCTCCAAGGCGAATTCCGGCGGTCGCGCGAAGCCGCGCCGAGCGGCGGAGCATCCGCTGGTCAGAGGGGGTTTATGCGCGCTTGGACCAGGGTATGACCGGGACCCGCCGAGCAGGTTCCACGCCAGCCCCCACACGCTCGGCACAGTCACGGCGCCGGAGAATCGGTGCGGCTCGATCGGCGGTCAGCCGGTCAATTCGTGCTGGGTTCCTGAGCCGCAATTGTCGGGAGATTGAGCCGAAGGTCCAGAGGACACCACCCGGCGGCTCGAACCTCGATCCTACCTGGTCATTGCGTTGCCCATGCCTGTTCGCCCCCTCAGCCTGTCGGTCAACTTCCCGGCGAGCGGCCCGCTGTTCCAGACGGGCGCCTCCCCCTGGAGGGCCGTTCCCGTTGTCACGGGTTCCATTGATCGCCGGTTCCACTGGGCGAAGCGGCGGGCTTCTGTCATCGTCGAGGCCTTGGCGCCGTCCGGACCGAGGAGCTCGCCGTGGCCACTGCCCGCACCGGTGGCACGCTGTCCTGGTGGCGGGACAGCATGCCGTCCCCACTCCCCCGGCGCCCGCCACTGGCGGGCGACCTGGAGGTCGACGTGGCGATCGTCGGCGCCGGCTACACCGGCCTGTGGACCGCCTACTACCTGGCCAGCCGGGACCCCGGCCTGCGCGTGGCGGTGCTGGAGCGGGAGAGCGCCGGCTTCGGCGCCTCGGGGCGCAACGGCGGCTGGTGCTCGGCGCTGTTCCCCGCCAGCACCGCCAAGCTCGCCCGCATGGCCGGGCGGGACGCGGCGATCGCCATGCAGCGCGCGATGCACGCCACCCTGGACGAGATCGAGCGGGTGGTCCGGGCCGAGGGCATCGACTGCCACTGGGCCAGGGGCGGCACCGTGGTGCTGGCCCGCTCGCCGCTGCAACTGGAGCGGGCGCTCCAGGAGGTCGAGGAGGCCCGCTCCTTCGGCTTCGGCGAGCGGGACCTGCGGCTGCTCGACGCCGACGAGGCGCGCGGCATGCTGGCCGCCACCGAGGTGCTCGGCGGCACGTACACGCCGCACTGCGCGGCGATCCACCCGCTCCGGCTGGCGCAGGGCCTGGCCGGCGCGGTGGAGCGCCTCGGCGTCGAGCTGTTCGAGGGCGCCGAGGTCACCGGGATCGAGCCCGGGGTCGCCAGGACCGCCTCCGGCACGGTCCGCGCCCGGCAGGTGGTCCGCGCCACCGAGGGCTACAGCCCGGGGCTGCCAGGCCTGCGCCGGGCGATCGCGCCGGTGTTCTCGCTGATGATCGCCACCGAGCCGCTGAGCGCCGAGCAGTGGGGCGCGATCGGCCTGGCCCGCCGCGAGACCTTCTCCGACTTCCGCAACGTGATCATCTACGGCCAGCGCACCGCCGACGGGCGCCTGGCCTTCGGTGGCCGTGGCGCGCCCTACCACTTCGGCTCGCGGGTACGGCCGAGCTTCGACCGGGAGCCGGCGGTGTTCGCCACGCTGCGGCGCGTGCTGGTCGAGCTGTTCCCGGTGCTGGAGGGCGTGGAGATCACCCACACCTGGGGCGGGCCGCTGGGCGTGCCGCGCGACTGGTGCGCCTCGGTGGGGCTGGACCGCTCCACCGGGCTGGCCTGGGGCGGCGGCTACGTCGGCGACGGGGTCGGCACCAGCAACCTGGCCGGCCGCACGCTGGCCGACCTGCTCACCGGCCGCGACAGCGAGCTCACCCGGCTGCCCTGGGTGGACCACCGCTCGCGCCCGTGGGAGCCGGAGCCGCTGCGCTGGATGGGGGTGAACGGCGCACTGCGGATGGCCCTGTGGGCGGACCGCTCCGAGGCCCGCACCGGCCGCCCGTCACGCGCCGCCGCCGCGCTGAACCGCCTGATCGGCCGCTAGACGACGGCGACCCGACGGCTCCAGGTCCGGGCGATCCCGGCCGAACCAGAGAGTAAGGACAGGGATGCTGGCGCCGCCGCCCAGCTCGGGGAGCCGATATGCGCCGCTTCGCGGTCGTGGTGGTCGCCGCGCTGCTGCTGGCCGCCCTCGCCTCCGGCTGCGGCACGTCGCTGCCGAGCGAGGCCACCGGCGGCTTCACCCCGCGCCACGCCGGCGTGCTCACCGTGGCCACGAACCTGCCCGCCCCCGGCTTCTGGGAGGGCTCGTCGGCGGCCACCGTCCATGGCGGCTTCGAGTACGGCATCGCTCTCCAGATGGCCGACCGCTTCCACCTCGGCCGCGTCCGGGTGGTCGACCAGCCCTTCAGCGGCATCACCAGCGGGGCGCTGGCCGGCGGCGCCGACCTGGCGCTCGCCCAGGTGACCATCACCGCCGAGCGCGAGCGGCGCGAGCGCTTCTCGACCCCCTACTGGGACGCCAACCTCGGCGTGCTGGTGCGCCCGGGCACCGAGGTGCCCGACCTGGCCACCGCGCGCGCCCGCCACTGGGCCTACCAGCTGGGCACCACCAGCCAGTCGTTCGTCGCCACGGTGATCCGGCCGAGCCACCCCGCGCGCGGCTACGCCGGCCTGGACCAGCTGCTGGCCGCGCTGCGCGGCGGCACGGTCGACGCGGTCCTGCTCGACCTGCCGCTCGGGCTGGTGGAGGCCAAGGACAGCCACGGCCGGCTCCAGGTGGTCGCCCAGTTCGTCACCGGGGAGCGCTACGGGGCGGTGCTCCCCAAGGACTCGTCCAATCAGGAGGCGGTCGACGCGGCCCTGCGGGCGATGCAGGCCGACGGGACCATCGCGGCGCTCGCCGACCGCTGGCTGGTCCCGGCGTTCGGGCAGGATCCGGACACGGTCCCGGCGATCCAGTTCTCGTCATAGCTCGGGAGGGCCCGGTGCACCTGCTGCAAGAGCTGTTCCACCTCGACATGCCCACCGGGCCGGCGCGCGAGTTCCTGGCGGTGGTGGTGGCGATCATCGTCGGGCCGCTGCTGGCCGAGCGGGCGCGCATCCCCGGGATCATAGGGCTGCTGGTCGGCGGGCTGGTGATCGGGCCGCACGGGCTCGGCATCATCCACCAGACCGACGCGGTCGTGCCGGCGCTCGGCCACCTCGGGCTGCTGTACCTGATGTTCCTCGCCGGGCTGGAGCTGGACCTCGAGGTGTTCCGCCGCAACCGCCGCGCGGCCGGCATCTTCGCGCTGGTGAGCTTCTCGGTGCCGATGCTGTTCGGCTTCGGCTCGGCGCTGGGGCTCGGCTTCGCGCTGGCGGCCGCGCTGCTGATGGGCTCGGTGTGGGCCTCGCACACCTTGGTGGTCTACCCGGTGTTCCGCCGCTACGGCCTGACCACCAACCGGGCGGTGGCCACCGCGGTCGGAGCGACCGTGCTCACCGACACGCTCTCGCTGATCGTGCTGGCCGGCGTCGCCGGGGTGACCACCGGCAAGGTCAGCGGCCCGGTGCTGCTGGCCCACCTGCTCATCGGCCTGGCGCTGCTGGGCGCGTGGTGCTTCCTGGCGCTGCCGTGGATCGCCCGCTGGTTCTTCGCCGGGCTCGGCCAGCAGCGCACGCTCCGCTTCGTGTTCGTGCTGGCCTGCCTGCTGTCGGCCGGCGTGCTGGCCCAGGTGCTGGGCATCGAGGACATCGTCGGCGCGTTCTTCGCCGGGCTGGCGCTCAACCGGCTGGTGCCCAACGGCGGGCCGCTGATGGAGCGGATCGAGTTCTTCGGCTCCGCCCTGCTGATCCCCCTGTTCCTGCTTTCGGTGGGGCTGATCATCGACCCGGAGGTGGTGGCCAACCCGGCGACGCTCGGGCTGGCGGGCGTGTTCGCGCTGGCCTGCCTGGGCGGCAAGGCGCTGGCCGCGGCGGCGACCCACCGGCTGCTGCGCTTTTCCTGGGCCGAGGCCGGCGCGGTCTACTCGCTGACCGCCGCGCAGGCGGCCGCCACCCTGGCAGCCACCTTCGTGGGCTTCGACATCGGCCTGATCGGCCAGACGGTGGTCAACGCGGTGCTGATCGTGATCGCGCTGTCGCTGCTGCTGTCCTCGATCCTGGCCAACCGCTCCGCCCGGCGGATCCAGCCGGCGGTGGTCAGCGGGCGGCGGCTCGGCCGGGTGGTGATTCTGCCGGTGGTGACCCTGGAGCCGTTCGGTCAGCTCACCTGGTTGGCCGACCGGATCGCCGAGGCGGACGGCGGGGTCGTCGTGCCGGTACGGGTGCGGCCGCTGACCAACCACGATGGCGACAAGGAGCTGCTCGACGGCGCCAGCGCGATCATCGGCCGCCACGGCGTGGACGCCGACGTGCTCGAGCGGGTGGACCAGACGGTCGAGTCCGGCATCCTCCACACCGTGGCCAGCGAGCACGGCACGCTGCTGCTGCTGGCCGCGCGGTTCGGCGCGGTCACCCGGCGGATCGCGCCGCAGGGCCTGGACGACCAGGTGGCCAGCGCCTCGCCGGTGCCGACGGTGCTGCTGGGGTCCGCCGACCCGCCGGTCCAGCGGGCCGTGCTGGCGCTCAGCCCGGCCGACCTGGGCGCGGTCGAGCCGTCGCTGCCGATCGCCATCGAGCTGGCCGCCCGGCTGCGCCGCGGCGGCCTGCACCTCGACGTGGTGGTACCCGAGCGCGCCAGGGGCACCCCGCCGCTCACGCCGCTGGAGGGCTGCAGCTTCGACTACTCCGCCGACCGGATCGACTGGTGCCGCCGCAACGCGCGGCCGGGCACGCTGGTGATCCTGCCGGTGCGGCGCTCCTGGTCGACCACTGCGCCGGACGCCGCCAGCCTGGCCGCGCAGGACGGCCTCAGCGTCGCGGTGGTGGCGGCGCCGCACACCAGCGGCGACGGCGCCGCCGATCAGGCCATCAAGGTGGTGGTGGGCCGCACCCAGGACCCCAACCGCTCCCAGCCGGAGCCCGTCTGAGCGCTACGGGACTAGCCGCGGCTGACCAGCGGGACGGCGAGCAGCAGGGTGGGCAGCGCGATCAGCGCGAAGGCGGTGAGGTAGGCGGCCAGCGGCAGCCAGGCCGGCAGCGGGGCCGGCGGGTCGATCAGGCGGCGCACGCGCGCGACCAGCGGGCCGTGGGCGGCGCTCAGCGCGCCGGCGGGCGCCGCCGAGGCGGTCGAGGTGGCCACCTCGACCAGCGCGGTGGCCAGCACCCGGCGCTGGTGGCTGCGGCAGGCGCGGTCGTCGGCGAGCATCTCGATCAGCATGGTGACCGCCTGGTGCGCCCTGGCGACCCAGGGCACCCAGGGCAGCGCCGAGTAGAGCGCGCGGAACGGCAGCACCACCAGGTCGTGGCGCGCGCGGGTGTGGGCGTTCTCATGGGCGAGCACGGCGGCGACCTGCTGGTCGTCGAGCAGGTGCAGGGTGCCGGCGCTGAGCACCACCCGCGGCCGCAGCAGGCCGGGGAGGCAGTAGGCCATCGCGGCGGGGTGGTCCAGCACGCGGGCGTGGCGCGACGGCGGGTAGGGCCGGGCGACCATGTCCACCAGGCGGCGCTGGCGCGCCCGCGAGCGCAGCGTCCGGATCGTGGCGACCACCAGCCCGCCAGCGAGCCGGCCGGTCAGCGCCAGCGCCCAGGCCAGCCCGATGAGGTTCACAACGCCGAGCCCGGCCAGTGGGCGGCCGGCCAGCGTCTGGCTGGCGAGTCGCCCGAGGCCGGGCAGAAGGTGCGGGTGCAGCGGCAGGACCGCCAGGGCGAAACCGGCGCCGATGCCGGCGAGCGCGCTGGTCAGGCCGATGGCCTGCCACAGGACCAGGCCGGCAGCGGGGGCCCGCTGCGGCCAGGTCGAGCGGGCCAGCAGCGCCGGGATCGGGCAGACGAGGACGCCCGCCAGCGCGCCGAGGCCCAGGACGGTGGTCACGGGCCGCTCTCCTGCCGGTCGGCGCCCTCGCCGCGCAGCGCGCGCCGCAGGACCTCGGCCTCCTCTGGCGAGACCGCGTCGACGAACCGCACCAGCGCCGCGTCGCGGTCGCTGGCGCTGCCGAGCGCCTGGAGCATCAGCTCGGCGGCGTAGGCCTCGCGGGTGGCGATCGGCGCGTAGCGGTGGGCGCGATGCTGGCGCAGCCGGCGCACCAGGCCCTTGCGCTCCAGGCGGTCCAGAACCGTGAGCACCGTGGTGTAGGCGAGCTGCCGGTCGGCGCCGAGCCGGTCGGCCACCTGCCGGGCGGTCGCCGTGCGGGCGAGCGTCCCGCCGGTGTCGCCGGACGGGTGAGGGTCCCAGTCCGAGGTGAGGTCCCAGAGCGTCTCCATCACCGCGCGCTCCAGCTCTCCGAGCCGTACCACAGGCACGCTGTTGTGCTGTTTCACCATGGCCAGATTCTACTCGCAGTAGAAGTTCTACATGTGGTAGAACTTCTACATGATGTAGAAGCCTGCCGCCACCGGAGACGGCGGCGGCCATGGCCAGACAAGGAAGTCGGTCCACGATGTACGACCTGCTGATCGAAGAGCCCTCGGTCCCCGCTGACTTCTGGTCCTGGCGGTTGTGGGCCGCCTGCAGGCAGGCCGACCGCGACCTGTTCTTCTCACCCGACGGCGAGCGGGGCTCCTCCAAGCGCCGCCGCGAGCGCGCCGCCAAGGCGATCTGCGCCACCTGCCAGGTACGCGAGAGCTGCGCGGCGTACGCGGTCAGCAACCACGAGCGCTACGGGGTGTGGGGCGGGCTCTCCGAGCACGAGCGCGAGCTGATCTGGCGCGACGAGGAGACGCGGGCGGCCTCCTGACGCACTCGGGACGCCCCTGGCGGGGCGTCCCGAGGTTGGCCGGCGTCGCGCTCCATCGCCCTACATGATGTCCCGGCGGCGCAGGCCGAACCTGCCGGCCAGCACCAGCAGCAGGGTGGCCGCGGCCATGGCGAGCAGCGGCAGCGCCTTCGGGTCGGAGGCCGGGAACTGCGGCGCGTGGCGGAAGGGCGACACGTCGAGCACCCAGTCGGGCAGGTTCAGGCTCTCGCCGAGCTCCACCATGGCGAAGTACACCCCGAACACCACCCAGGCGATCGCGACCAGCCGGGGCAGCAGGCCGGCCAGCGCGAACGCCAGCCCGCCGAGCACCCAGGCGGCCGGCACCTGGAGCAGCGACGCCTCGATCAGCCTGGGCAGCTGGCCGCCCAGGTCGCCGATGCGCAGCCCGTGCCCGAGCGCCATGCCGACGCCGCCGGCGACCATGATCACCGCCACGCCGAGCAGCGCGCAGGCCAGGTGGGCGCCGGCCCAGCGCCAGCGGCTCACCCCGGTGGCCAGCACCGACTCGGCGCGCAGTGAGGTCTCCTCGGCGCGGATGCGCAGCACCGCCTGGATCATGTAGCCGGCGGCCACCAGCGCCAGCAGGCCGAGGGTCGCCGCCAGGTAGGCGTCGACCAGCCCGCTGCTCCCGCCGAGCCGCCGCAGCACGTCGGTGAGCTCGGGGTTGTCGCCGAAGACGTTGCCGATGTCCTTGGCGATCGCGCCGGTGACCGCGCCCAGCACCAGGAAGGCGGCGCCCCAGCCGAGCATCGCGCCGCGCTGGAGCCGCCAGGCGAGCCCGAAGGAGCTGCGCAGCCTGGCCGGCGCGCTGCCGGGACCGGGCCGGCTGGCCAGCAGGCCCTGGCCGTGGTCGCGCCGCGAGACCAGTGCGAAGGCGACCGGCATCAGCACCACCGTGGCCGCCAGCGGCAGGGCCAGCGCCCACCAGCGGTCGCCGCCGAAGGAGCGGATCTCCTGTGCCCAGCTGGTCGGCGAGATCCACGACAGCGTGCCGCTGCCGGAGTCGCCCACCATGCGCACCACGAAGGCCAGGCCGAGCAGCAGCCCGGTGGTCCCGCTGGCGGCGCGCGCGGTCGAGGCGACCTGCGCGAACACCGCCGCCAGGGCGGCGAACACCAGCCCGGCGCCGGCGGTGGCCAGACCGAGCGCGAGCGAGCCGCCCGCCTCCAGGCCCAGGCCGGTCAGCCCCAGCGTGATCAGCAGCGCGGTGAGCAGGTTGGCGACGGCCGCCGCCAGCAGCGCGGCGGCGATCGGCGCGTGGCGGCCGACCGCCGCGGCGCCGACCAGCTCGGAACGGCCAGCCTCCTCGTCGGCGCGGGTGTGGCGCACCACCAGCAGCAGGCTCATCAGCCCGGCCAGCAGGGCGGCGCTGCCGGCGGCGCGCCAGGCGGTGAAGCCGCCGGTGGTGGCCGCGTGCAGCGGGCCGTAGAGCGCCTTGAAGGTGCCGTTGCCGGCGATGCTGGCGGCGAACTTGGCCCGCTCGGCGGCGGTCTTGTAGAGCTGGTCGAAGCTGGACGCGGTGACCACCACGAAGAAGGTGATCCCCAGCGCCCATGCCGGGGTCTTCACGCGGTCCCGCCGCAGCGCCAGGCGCAGCAGCGAGCCGGTGCCCGCGAGCGTGCTCATCGTCCCGCCTCCCGGCCGACCGGCGCGGCGCCGTCGTTGCTCGGCTGCTCGAGCCGCACGAGCGGCTCGCCGCCGCCTGGGGCCTCGCCGTCCTGCTCGATCCGGTCGCCGTAGTGGCGCAGGAACAGCTCTTCCAGGGTGGGCGGCTGGCTGGTGAGGCTGCGGACGCCCGCGTCGGTGAGGCGCCGCAGGAAGGGCTCGAGCTCGGCGGTGTCGACCTCGCAGCGCAGCTGGGTGCCGTTGCTGCGCAGGTCGTGGACTCCCGCCATCGAGGCGAGCTCCGGCACCGGGCGGGCGGTCTCGGCGGCGATCGAGGTCCGGGTGAGGTGGCGCAGCTCGCTCAGGGTGCCGCTCTCCACGTTGCGGCCGTTGCGGATGATGCTGACCCGGTCGCAGAGCGCCTCGACCTCGGCCAGGATGTGGCTCGACAGCAGCACCGAGTGGCCGTCGCCACGGAACTCCTCGACGGTCTCGCGGAAGACCGCCTCCATCAGCGGGTCGAGCCCGGCGGTGGGCTCGTCGAGCAGCAGCAGCTCGACGTCGGAGGCCAGCGCGGCGATCAGCGCGACCTTCTGCCGGTTGCCCTTGGAGTAGGCGCGGCCCTTCTTGGTGGGGTCGAGGTCGAACCGCTCGATCAGCTCGGCGCGCCGCTTGGCGTCGAGCCCGCCGCGGAGCCGGCCGAGCAGGTCGATGATCTCGCCGCCGGTCAGGGTCGGCCAGAGGGTGACGTCGCCCGGCACGTAGGCCAGCCGGCGGTGCAGCGAGACCGCGTCGCGCCAGGGGTCGCCCCCGAGCAGCTCGGCCTCGCCCGCGTCGGCGCGCAGCAGGCCGAGCAGGATGCGGATGGTGGTCGACTTCCCGGCCCCGTTCGGCCCCAGGAAGCCGTGGACTTCGCCGGCCTGGACGACCAGATCCAGACCGTCCAACGCTTTGGTCCGGCCAAAGCTCTTGGTCAAGCCGGACGCTCTGATGACGGTTTCCATGGCTCAGGAGACTACACTCATTTCACAGAGTTGTGAAGACTGATTATTATATGACGACCTGTTACACTGTGAAACCACTCTGACGGACAGCGACAAGGGGGGAGGCGGCATGGCCGACCGCACGCGGGGCCAGCGCGACGAGGAGGGCGTCCGCCGGTTCGTCGAGCACCTGGCGATGATGCTGACCGAGTGGGGCTTTCCGAGGATGCCCGCCCGGGTGCTGGGATCGATGATGACCGCCGACGAGGAATCGCTCACCGCCGCCGACCTCGCCGAGCGGCTCGACGTCAGCGCCGCCGCCATCTCGGGGGCGGTGCGCTACCTGACGCGCATCGGGCTGATCAACCGCGTGCCGGTGCGCGGCTCCCGGCGCGACGCCTACAGCCTTCCGGAGAACCCCTGGTACCAGACCAGCATGCTCGAGGCGGAGCTGCTCAAGGCGCTGGCCGCCCTCTCCGACGAGGGCGTCGCCGCGGTCGGGGGCGCCGACACGCCAGCCGGCGCGAAGATCGCGGAGATGCGCGACTTCTACCTGTTCCTCGAGGGCGAGCTGCCGCTGCTGCTCGACAGGTGGCGCCAGCAGCGGGCCACCCGGCGGGCCGCCGAGACCCGGATCACCAGCCCCGCCGGCTAGCCTGGCGGCCGCCGGTAGCCGCCGGTCACCTCGGCGAGCAGCTCGGCGGCGGCGATCGCGGTGCCGTCTTCGAACAGCGGGCCGACGATCTGCGCGCCCACCGGCAGCCCGCCGGCTGTCAGCCCCACCGGCGCCACCACAGCGGGCAGTCCCGGCAGGGCCGCATGCGACACCCAGAACGCCTGGCGGTCGTAGCGCCGCTCCCCCTCCGGGGTGGTGATCGTCCGCTCCTCGAAGGGCCGGCCGTCGTGCGGGAACGCGGGCGTGAAGTTGGCCGGGCAGAGGAACACGTCGAACTGGTCGAACCAGCGGCCCCAGGCGGCCCGGGCGGCCATGCGCCGCCGCTCCTGCTCGGCCACCTCCGAGAGCTTGGCGAAGTCCTCGCCCGGCTGCTGGAAGGCGAAGAACAGGCCCACCTGGAAGCCGAACGACGCGAAGCTCGCCTCGGGGTCCACCCCGTCCGGCCAGCCCTCGACTACCGTGGCGCCGGCCCGCGCGAGCGCGTCGACCGCGTCCGACAGCGGCCCGCCCACCTCGCTGGAGACGGGCGCCACCGGGTGGTCGAGCACCACGCCGACGCGCAGGTCCTGCAGCCGGGTGCGGCGCGCCGGCGGCAGCGACCACGACCAGGCCCTGGCGGCCCCGCCCTCAGGCCCGGCGGTGGCCAGCAGCGCGGCACGCAGGTCGGCGGCGGACCGCGCGATCGGCCCGACGGTGGACAGGTAGGTGTGGTCGCTCTCCTCCGGCGGCGGCCCCGGCGGCTGGAACCCGGTCAGCGGGACGAGGCCGACGCTCGGCCGCAGCCCACAGACGCCGCAGAAGCTCGCGGGGATGCGGATCGAGCCCACCAGGTCCGAGCCGTAGTCGAGGAAGGACAGCCCGGCCGCCACCGCGGCGGCCGCCCCGCCGGAGGAGCCGCCCGGGGTGCGGGCGGGGTCCCAGGGGTTGCTGGTCGCGCCGTACAGCGGGTTGGCGGACTGTCCGAAGTCGCCCAGCATCATCGCCAGGTTGGTCTTGCCGACCACGATCGCGCCGGCCTGCCGCAGCCGCGCCACCACGGTCGCGTCCCGGCCGGCGACAAATCCACGCCACTCCGGGTTACCCCAGGTGGTGGGCAGCCCCTCGACGTCGAAGGCCTCCTTGACGGTGATCGGCAGGCCGTGCAGCGGCCCCAGCTCGCCGCCGCCGGCGGCGGCCTGATCGCTGGCGGCCGCCTCCCGCAGGGCCTCCTCGCCGCGCAGCTCGACCACCGCGTGCAGCGCGGCCCCGGCGCTCTGGATCCGCTCGAGCACCGCGCGGGTCAGCTCGCGCGAGGACAGCTCGCGCTGACGCAGCATCCGCGCCACCGTGGTCGCCGGCTGGAACAGTAGGTCCTCCATGGCCGGCTCCTCAGCCCGTCGCGGCGGTGATCGGCTCCTGCAGCTCGGTCACCCAGGTGTCCCGGTCCTCGCCGCAGTCGATGTACAGCTCGCGGCTGTAGCCGACCGAGCGGTAGCCGTTGGCCTCGATCCAGCGCGCCAGCGCCTGGGCGGTCGACATCACCGCGTCCATCGAGCCATGGTGCAGGATCGTGGCGGCCCGCTCGATCGCCGGCAGGTCGACCACCTGGAGGCCGTGGGCGTCGCCGTGCTCGACGTCCACCGGCATGCCGGCGTGGACCACCACCCCGTCCCCGTCCGCTGCGTTCTCGTACCAGGCGACCGGCGCGCCGGTCGGCGTCACCCCGGCGCGCTCCAGCCGGCGGATCAGCTCGTCGTAGAGCGGGGTGATGACCGGGGTGATCGACTCCGGCTCGAAGCCGGCGGCGAGGCCGCTGAGCTCGGCGACCCGGGCCGCCGGGATGCGCTTGACCTGGACCTCGTCGGCTGGCATGGCGCCCTCCCGTTCGATGATCCGGAGCCTCGCCTCGACTTGCGCCAACCGGGCGGTGTCGCCGGCGATGCGCGCCTGGAGCTCGGCCTGGCGCAGCCGCAGCATGCCGCGCAGCTCCTCGACGCTGACCTTCTCGTCGAGGATCGAGCGCACCTGCTCGAGGGTGAAGCCGAGGTCCTTCAGCGCGACCAGCCGGTTCAGCCGCGCGAGCTGCCCGGCCTCGTACCAGCGGTAGCCGGTGGCGGGATCGACCATGGCCGGGCGCAGCAGCCCGATGGCGTCGTAGTGCCGCAGCATGCGGACCGACACCCGGCCGTGGCTGGCGAAGTCTCCGATGGTGAACATGGCGCCTCCCGGTCTACCGCCTCACACGGTGTGAGGGTCAAGGCCCGGGCCCAGGCGGCGGCCGCGCTAGGAGACGGGCTGCTCGCGCAGGCCCCAGGGCGCGCCGTAGTCGGGCAGCAGGTCCAGGAAAGGGCGGGCGTCGAACGCCTCAGGGCCGAGCACCCCGGCGCCGGCCCAGACGCCGGCGTCGAGCAATTCCAGCGCGGCCACCGGGTTGACGGCCGTCTGCCAGACGACCGCCTGCGCGCCCCACCTCCGCATCGCCTCCTGGTTGTCGGCGACCTGGTAGAGGTAGACGTCGCGCGGCCCGCCGTCCTTGCCGAGCCCGCGCACCCAGGTGCCGGCGCAGGTGCGCCCGTGCATGCGGTCGCCCAGCGTGGCCGGGTCGGGCAGGCAGGCGGCCACCAGGTCGCGCGGGGCCACCTCGACCTGGCCGACGCGCACCGGCCGGGTCGAGTCGAGCCCCAGCTTGTGCAGGGTGGCGAGCACGTCGATGAACTCCTGGCCGAGCCCGTACTTGAAGGTGACCCTGCCGGTGTCCACCCAGCGCGGGATCAGCACCACCTCCTCGTGCTCGACGTTGACGCACTCGACCTGGCCGATGCCCTCGGGGAACTCGAACACCTCCGGCTCGGAGAACGGCTCGGTGGTGTACCAGCCGCGCTCCCGCTCCCAGATCAGCGGCGGGTTGAGGCACTCCTCGATGGTGGTCCAGATCGAGAAGGTGGGCGCGAAGGCGTAGCCGTCGACCACCAGGTCGGCGCCGTCCCGGACGCCGATCTCGTCGATGCGCTGGAACAGCTCGTCGGCGGCGTAGCGGGCGAACACGTCCGACAGGCCGGGCTCCACGCCCATGCCCACCAGCGCCAGCCGGCCCCGCTCCAGCCAGGCCGCCGCCTCGGCGAACTGGTCGTCGCCGAGCTTGCGCCCGGCCTGCGAGAAGGGCGCCTCCGGGTGCGGCTCGGACAGCGACATGGCCATGTCGAGGTAGTCGGCGCCCGCGTCCAGCGCCGCGTGGAACAGCGGCGGCACGAAGCGCGGGTCGGTGGCGTTGAGCAGCACGTCGCAGCCGTAGGCGCGCAGCAGCTCGGCCACCCCGGCGGTGTCGGAGGCGTCGAGCTTGGCCGGCAGGAAGCGCTCGCCGCCGGCGCCGGCTGCCCGCTCGGCGCGGGCCTGGTCGTAGTCGGCCACCACCATCTGCTCGATGAAGTCCCGCCGCGCGGCGATCCGCACGATCGACGAGCCCACGCCACCGGCGCCAACCAGTGCAACGCGCATGTGCGATCCTCCCTGTCGTGGCCCTGGCCATCATGCGTTGCCCGCCCCACCTTGGCCAGCGCCCGTGACGACCGCGTGGAGAGGAAGCCGTGATGGCACCGAGCAGCCCCGGGAGCGCCGGCGAGCCACCAGTGCTCGACCAGATCAACAAGGACATCGTCGAGCAGTTGCAGCAGGACGGCCGGCGGTCCTACGCCACCCTGGCCAAGGCGGTCGGCCTCTCCGAGCCGGCCGTGCGCCAGCGGGTGCAGAAACTGCTCGACACCGGCGTCATGCAGATCGTGGCGGTGACCGATCCGCTGATGCTCGGGTTCGCCCGCCAGGCGATGATCGGCATCCGCGCCGACGGCGACCTGCGCGGGATCGCCGACCAGCTCGCCGCGCTCGACGAGATCGACTACGTGGTGATCTGCACCGGCTCGTTCGACCTGCTGGTCGAGCTGGTCGTCTCCGACGACGAGCAGCTGCTGGACATCCTCAACGACGACATCCGCGCGATCCCTGGTGTGCGCGACACGGAGGTGTTCGTGTACCTCAAGCTCGTCAAGCAGACCTACACCTGGGGGACTCGATGAGCACCAGCCCGGACCTGCCCGAAGCCAGCGCCGCCGAGCTGCACGTCCTCTTCGAGGGCTACCTGGGCGGCCGGGTGGCCAGCACGGTGGTGCTGATCCTCGACGGCGACGCGAGGATCATCGTCGACCCCGGGATGGTGCCCGGGCAGCGGGCCATCCTCGATCCGCTGGCGAGCCACGGCGTCGACCCCGGCGAGGTGACCGACGTGGTCTTCTCCCACCACCACCCGGACCACACCATCAACGCCGGGCTGTTCCCGGGTGCGCGCTACCACGACCACTGGGCCATCTACCAGGACGATCGCTGGGACAGCCGCCCGGCGGAGGGATTCCTGCTGAGCCCGTCGGTGCGGCTGATCGAGACGCCCGGCCACTCGCCGCAGGACATCACCACCCTGGTCGGGACCGCGCGTGGCCTGGTCGCCTGCACCCACCTGTGGTGGTCGTCCAGCGGCCCGGCCGACGACCCCTACGCGCCCGACCGCGAGCTGCTGCGCGCCGGGCGGAAGCGGGTGCTCGCCGAGGCTTCGCTGATCGTCCCCGGCCACGGCCCGGCGTTCCGGCCGGAGTCGTCCACCCCGCTGTAGCGGACGGCCCGGGAACGCGCACGACCCGCGAGCGGCTCCCGCGGGTCGTGCCGGAATCGACGTGTCAGCTTGCCATCGTGTCGAACTCGGGAGAGGTGAAGAGCTTGTCCCGAAGTTCCTGGATCTCGCGCTCAGGGTAGCGACGGTGGCCGCCGAGGGTCCGCATACAGGGCAGCTTCCCTTCCTTGGCCCAGCGCGCCACGGTCTTGGGCGAAACGTGCAGTAGCTCGGCAACCTCCGAACCGAGCAGATACCGCTGCCTGCTCGTCTGGTTCATACGCGACTCTCCCCAGGTTGTTGTCCCTCGCTGGGACACCTCCGTAGAACAGGATAGCTTGGACAGAACGAAAGGTGCCCGCAGTCAGTCCGGTTTCGGACAGGTTCGCACAGACTCCATGCGGTTGACCAGCCAGAACTCTGGGGAAAGCGTTTTGGATAGCAACTGAGATTGACGGCTCAGTCGGGGGCATCACCGCCGCTTTCGAGGGATTTGGCCGCTTCGCGCGGCACGGAGCCGGCCAGCTCGACCGTGCCGGGGATGCGCAGCAGCGCCTCGAAGAGGCGGTCGCCGTCCGGCGGCGGGCCGGCCTGCTCCGGCGGCTGGAGCCAGCGGGTCCACACACCGGAGATCAGGCGGCTGGGCGGCAGCAGCACCAGCCCGCCGCCGGGCCCGAGCCGCAGCACGCTGCCGTGCTCCACCATGCGGAAGCTCCAGCCGCCACTGCCGGGGGTGACCAGGAACTGGAGGCAGCCGGGGCCGGCCGCGATCAGCGGTCCGGCGGCGATGCCGTGCGTCGCCAGCCAGCCGACCACCAGGTGAGGTGGGGCGCGGTGACAGAGCTCCACCAGGCCGAGGCCTGGTGCCGCCGGGGTGGCCAGGTTGGCGTCCGGGATGCTGATCCACCAGCGCACCAGGTCGACCGTGGCGGTGGTCGCGTCGCGCTCGGTGAGCGACCAGGCCGGGTGCCGCGCCGGCGTCGTGCAGGTCGCCTCGCCGCAGGAGCAGCCCAGCGCCGGCCGTCCCGGGGTCCGCGAGGTCCGCAGCGGCACCGGAAAGTGGCTCGCCACCACCGGCAGCCCCGCCGCCGCATAGTGCAGCGCCGCCTCCAGCCGCGGCGACGGATCCCCCGCCCCTGGCGGCGTTTCCTCAGCCCCCGGATCCGGGCCAGGCCCTTCCAGACTCACCGCGCCTGCTCCCCAGCTCCAGCGCCCGGCGCAACCGCCGAGGAGGCCCCCACCGCCACCTCGCCATCCGCCGGGCCACTGCCCGACCCATCCCCGTCCTCTTCCCTGCCGGCGGCCGCGGCCGAGAAGTCGAGCAGGGTGGCGCGGAGGATGGAGGTGAGGGCGAGGAGGTGGTCGGTGGAGGGGCGGGTGCTGCCGCGCTCCCACTGGCTGACGGAGGATTGCCGCACGCCGAGCGCCGCGGCGAGCTCGGCTTGGGAGAGGCCGGCGCGGCGGCGGGCGGCGCGGATGGCTTCTGATAAGTAGTCCTGTTTGTTCATGCGCGTAACCTAACAGCATTCCTATTCCTCGTCAACCCGCCGCAATCCCGCATATGACCGGCATCAGCAGCCAGGTCACTTTTCGGCGGACGGTGGACGGCCGGCGCGAACAGGACCCATCGGCATCAGTGGCTCTTCTATATTCAGAGCCGATGGACAAGGAGGAGTTCCGCCGCCAGCTCATCGCCGCCCGGAAGGCTCGGAAGCTGAGCCAGCACGACCTCGGGCGGATGGTGGACGTGGAGCAGAGCGCGGTCACCCAGTGGGAGACGGGCAAGACCACTCCTGCCCGCGAGCGGGTGTTCGCGATCGAGTACGCGCTCGGCCTGCCGCAGGGCACCTTGGCTCAGTTCCTCGGCTTCGGACCGGCCCGCGGCACCCCGGTGACCTTCCGTCAGGTGACCGTGACCGACGCCATCCTGGCGGACGAGCGCCTCACCCCCAACCAGCGCCAGCTCCTGATCGCCCTGTACCGCGAGCTCACCAGCATGGCCCGCCGCCGCTCGCGCCACGGGGAGGGTGGTCGTTAGGGCTCGGGGACGGACGGGTAGGCCTGCAGGGAGACGATGACCTCGATCAGGGCCGAGGGGGGTCGAACGTGGAGATTCAGTTCCCGGCTTCC
This sequence comes from Actinomycetes bacterium, assembly GCA_036392615.1. Lineage (GTDB taxonomy): Bacteria > Actinomycetota > CALGFH01 > CALGFH01 > CALGFH01 > DASVXQ01. The sequence goes on from DASVXQ010000307.1 coordinate 19,997, forward strand.
CCCGCGCGCCTCGGGGACCTGCGCCGGACGGTGCGCTCGGGTCTGCGCGGCCAGATACGCGACGACGACTTGGACGACCTGCTGCTGGCGCTGCACGAGGCGACCACCAACGCGGTGCTGCACGGGTCCGAGGGGGGCGGCGCCGTGGACGTGATGGTCCGCGTCGAGGACGGCTGGGCCGAGGCGACCGTGCTCGACCGAGGCTCCTCTCAGCCGGCGGCGCCCGACCGGGACGACGAGGAGCAGCCGTCGGAGAGCGACGAGCCGTCGCTGAGCGGCCGTGGCCTGTGGCTGATGGGACGCCTGGTCGACGAGGTGCGCCTGGAGCGGGTCGCCCCGCGCGGTACCAGGGTCACCTTGCGCCGCCGGGTCCAGGTCGAGGCCTGAGCGGGCGGCGCCGGACCTCGGCGCGCCGCGGACGCCCGCTCCAAAGGATCAGCATTTGCGCTGGTGGCACGGGGCGCCCGCTTTGCGCTAGCTTGCCCCTATGGCAACCAGCCTTGGTGAGGCGGTCCGGCGGGTCGAGGACCCGCCCATGGTGACCGGAGCGGCCCGCTACACCGACGATCTCTCCATCCCTGGCGCCGTGCACGCGGCCTTCGTGCGCTCGGTGATGGCGCACGCCCGCATCGGCGGGATCGACACGGGTGGGGCGGCCGGCATGCCGGGCGTGGTCGGCGTGTTCACCGCCGCCGACCTCGACCTGGAGGCGATGGCGCCCGGCATGGGGCCGCCGGCGTTCGCCCGGCCGCCGCTCGCGCGTGACGTGGTCCGCTTCATCGGCGAGCCGGTCGCGGTGGTGGTCGCCGCGACCCGCGAGCAGGCGGTCGACGCCGCCGAGGCGGTGTCGGTGGACTATGACCCGCTCCCGGTGGTCACCGACCCGGTCGCCGCGGCCGCGGCCGACGCGCCGCTGCTGTTCCCCGACCACCACAGCAACGTCTCGGTCGAGGCGCCCTGGAAGGGCGACGCCGTCCAACTCGACCGGGCCGAGGTGGTGCTGCGCGCCCGCATGGTGAACCAGCGGGTCATCCCCGCGCCGATGGAGCCCAACACCGCCGTGGCGGCTCCGGACGAGGCGACCGGCGGGCTGATCGTCTGGGTCCCCACGCAGGCGCCGTTCTTCGCCCAGGAGGCCATCTGCGGCGTGCTCGGGCTCGAGCCGGCGCAGCTCCGGGTGGTCGCCCCGGCGGTCGGCGGCGCCTTCGGCGCGCGGATCGTCACCTACCCCGAGCAGGTGATCGTGGCGGCGCTGGCGCGGCGGCTGGAGCGCCCGGTGCGCTACGTCGAGAGCCGCTCCGAGACCATGCTGGCGATGACCCACGGGCGCGGCCAGGTCCAGGAGGTGGAGCTGGGCGCCACCCGCGAGGGCGTGATCACCGACCTGCGGCTGCGCATCCTCGCCGACGGCGGCGCCTACCCGGGCGACGCCGCGCTGATGCCGGGCATGACCGTGCAGATGCTCTGCGGCCCCTACCGCGTGCAGCGGGTCGAGGGCCACGCCCGCACGGTGGCGACCAACACCTCGCCGGTCGCCGCCTACCGTGGCGCCGGCCGGCCCGAGGCGACCTGGCTGCTGGAGCGGATGATCGACCGGCTCGCCGCCGAGCTGGAGCTGGACCCCGCCGAGGTGCGGCGCCGCAACCTGCTGCCCCCCGACGCCTTCCCCTACGACACCGTCGCCGGCGCGACCTACGACTCGGGCGACTACACCGCCGCGCTCGAGTGCGCCCTGGAGCTGGCCGGCTACCGGGAGCTGCGGGCCGAGCAGGCCGGGCGCCGCGAGCGCGGCGACCGGCGCCAGCTCGGCATCGGCCTGTCGACCTACGTCGAGGTGACCGGCTTCGGCGCCGAGGTCGGCGGGGTCACCGTCGAGCGGGACGGCTCGGTGACCGTGCTCACCGGCACCTCGCCGCACGGCCAGGGTCACGAGACCGCCTGGGCGCAGCTCACCGCCAGCACGCTGGGCGTGGAGCTGGAGCAGGTGCGGGTGGTCCACTCGGACACCGCCCGCCTGCCGAGCGGCTCCGGGACCATGGGCTCGCGCTCGCTCCAGGTCGGCGGCACCGCCGTCTACCAGGCCAGCGAGCAGGTGCTGGCCAAGGGCCGCGAGCTGGCCGCCCACCTGCTGGAGGCGCGGGTCGAGGACGTGGTGGTCCACCCGGGCCACGGTCTGGGGGTTGCCGGCGCGCCGGACACCGCCCTGACCTGGGCCTCGCTGGCCGAGGCGACCGCCGACCCGGACCGCCGGCCGGCCGGGGCGGACTCCGACGGCCTGCTGACCGCGCAGGTGTCGTTCAAGCAGCCGGGCAGCACCTACCCGTTCGGCGCGCACCTGGCCGTGGTCGAGGTGGACGTGGAGACCGGCCTGGTGCGGCTGCTGCGGCACGTGGCGGTGGACGACTCCGGCACGGTGCTGAACCCGCTGCTCGCCGAGGGCCAGGTGCACGGCGGCATCGCCCAGGGCGCGGCGCAGGCGCTCTGGGAGGGGGTCGGCTACGACGCCGACGGCAACAACCTGAACGGCTCGCTGGCCACCTACGCCATGCCCAGCGCCGCCGAGCTGCCGTCGTTCGAGACCGCCCGCATGGAGACGCCGTCGCCGCTCAACCCGCTGGGCGCCAAGGGCATCGGCGAGTCGGGCGCGATCGGCTCCACCCCGGCGGTCCACAACGCGGTGGTCGACGCCCTGCGCCCCTACGGCGTCACCGACGTGGACATGCCCACCACGCCCGAGCGCGTCTGGCGGGCCATCCAGAACGCCCGCAGGATCTAGCCATCCGCGCCGGGGCCGGGTCACGGCCTGGGGGCGCCGCGGACAGCGTCCGCGGCGACCGCCCAGGCGCGGCGCCGGTCGGAGGCTGGCCAGGGGACCGGGGAGGGTCCTCGGCCAGCGGCGAGCAAGCCACGGGGCGGGACTACTCGCTGCGCTCCTTCCGGTGCCCTGCCGCTCGGCCAAGTCGCCGAGGGCTTGGTGCCATAAGCGCCCGGTCCCGGCACCGCCATCCGGACCTGGGCGCGAGATGCGCCACGGCCGCAACACCCGCGACCGCGGCTCGAGGCGCGGCGGCCCGGCCCGGCCCCGCTGCCACGTGGGAGGCGGCAGCGCGGACACCGAGCCGTTCGCCGGCGAGCCGGCCGGCGGGGGACCGGCCGGCGGCCTGCTGGTCGAGGGCGGACGAGCCCGAGGCCCGCCCGTGCAGCGGCAGTCGGCGCATCTCGCCTTGGAGAGCGTCGCGGCCGGCTGGCGCGTTACACGCCCGGGTCGGGGTCGTGCCCGGGGGGCTAGCCCTTGGCCGCGCGGCCGCCCGACCAGTGGTCGGCCAGCACCTCGATCGGCGCGGTCAGCAGCAGCGCCACCGGCAGCTCGCCGAGCAGCGACTCGTCGAAGGCCGGCTCGGTCTCGGTGACCGCGCTGCGCAGCTCCGCCAGGCGGTCGCGGTAGCCCTCCAGCACGCGGCGCATGCGCCCCGCCGGCAGGCGGTCGCGCAGCTCGACGTGGAGCAGCACCAGCCCGGTGACGTGGTCGCCCTTGACCTGTGGCACCAGCACGAAGGTGCGGCCGTCGCCGCGGCCGCGGGCGGCCAGCACCAGGCGCTCTGCGGCGACCCGCTGCTTGGTGCCGCGCAGCCGGTGGTCGCTGTCGGTCCGCGACGGGATCTCGAGCGAGATCCCGCCCCGGTCGGCCACCTCGATGGTGGCGCCGTCGCTGGAAGGGTCGCCGGTGATGCGGTAGCGGGTGAAGCCGGCCACCGCGGCGACCGCGGGGTCCAGCTCGGCGACCGTCCGCAGGCTGCCGTAGGCGAGCTGCTCGCGCGGGGCGCCGGCCTCCAGCAGCTCGCGCACCAGCGGCACGGTGAGCAGCGCCTCGTCGAGGCGCGAGATCCCCACGGTGACGGTCTTGGCCTGGTGCTTGATGGCGTCGACCGGGCGGGTGAGCTGGTCGATCCCCGCGGTCAACGCGGCGGTGAGGTCGTGCAGCACCACGCCCGGCGTGCCCACCCGGCCGTGCTCGAGCTGGTAGACGTCCAGCGGCGCCAGGCCCTCCGCGTAGCGCAGCAGCGAGGCGACCTGGAGCGCGGTGCTC
>DASVXQ010000308.1:0-11570 GCA_036392615.1 Actinomycetes bacterium
ATCTGGCCGGCGAGCTCGAAGCACGGGTAGCGGCGGCCGGCGCGGATGTGGAACAGCAGGTCTCCGGGCGTCGACGGGGCGCGGTGCCGCGGGCCGACCAGCTCGCGGAATGGGTGCAGCTCCGCCGGCCGCGGCCCGGCGAAGAGGCGGTCCCACGCCTGCGAGCCGATGCCGACCACGCAGCTCAGGGTGAGCTCCGGGACGCGGAACCCGACCGCCCGCCCCAGCGCCGGCAGGTCCGCCAGCAGGTCGCGGACGACCTCCTCGCCGCCGGGGTCGATGGTCACCACCAGGAAGATCGCCGCGCTCGTCAGCGGGCTCAGCACCAGCTGAGGGACGACCTGCCGGGCCGGCTCCGCCATTGCCACGCTCCCCCCCGTCTCGTCGCCGTCGCACCGACCACCGCCGCATGGAGACTACCGCTCCGGTGCCGCGGCGCGGCGGAGGCGCGACGCTCCGCCGGGGGTGTCGGCGTGCTGGATGCTCTGCGGTGGAGGCGAGCCGAGGCGGAGGTGGCAGGGACGATGGCCGGGATCGTGGTCGGGGTCGGCGCCGACGGGATCGAGCTGCAGCCGGTCGTGGTGCAGGAGCGGCATCCGGCCGACGCGCTGTTGGAGGCGTCGTCCAACGCCGACCTGCTGGCGCTGGGCTCGCGCGGCCGGGGCGGCTTCGGCGGCCTGATCCTCGGCTCGGTGACCCACGCGGCGGTGCTCCACGCCATGTGCCCGGTGGTGGTGGTCCCGTAGGTCGTCGAGGCCCCGGCCGCAGGGAGCGTCGAGTCGACGACAGGAGCGCGCCGACCAGGGCACATCGGCGATCACCGCCTATCCGGCGGAGTCGCCGGTACCCCATATCGCGGCGCTTCGCTAGAAGCCCGGCGGCTGCCCGCCGGGAGGCAGCCCGTGCGACTGTCCCTTGGCGATGTCGATGTCGCCGCCGGCGCGGTACCTGCGAGCGTCGCGAGGGTCGTGGGCCCGGTGCCTGGGCGCCCGACCGACCGGGATGAGGCGCGCGAGCGCGGCGCGGATCCTCTTCAGCATGGTCGCCTCCCTGTCTCGCAGAGGCTAGAAATGGCCATCACTCGTGTCAACAAGCAGATGACGGACCAGGTAGCCTGCGGCTGTATTCAGCAGTGGAAGCGGAGCTGGGAGGAAGTCGGGTGCGCTACCTGGTCCGTCACGCCGACGCCGGCGACAAGCGGGAGTGGAACGGAGCGGACGACCAGCGCCCGCTGTCGGACACCGGCCGCCGCGAAGCCGACGGGCTGGTCGACCTGCTCGCCGCCTGCCCGATCGACCGGATCCTCTCCAGCCCCGCCGCCCGGTGCGTGCAGAGCGTCGAGCCGCTGGCCAGGCAACGGGGGCTGGAGGTCCGCACCGACCCCACCCTGGCGGTCGACGCCGACCCGGACCGCGCCGTCGAGCTGCTGCTGGCCGGCGACGACGACGTGGTCTGGTGCACCCACGGCGAGCTGATCAGGCCGCTGCTGGCCAGGCTGCACGACCGCGGCGCGCCGATCGGCGACGACGCCACCTGGCCCAAGGGCTCGGTCTGGGTGCTGGAGCACGCCGGCGACGCGATCACCGACGCGAGCTACCTGCCGCCCGTGCGCCGCTGAGCAGCGGTCCTCAGAGGTCGTCGAGCTCCGCCCGCCAGACGCGCTCGCCGTCGACCTCGGCGTTGGTCGGCGCCAGCCCGGCGCGCATGGCCACCCGTGTCGACGCCTCGTGACCGGGGTGGATGTGGGCGAACACCGCGCGCACGCGCTGGCGCCGCAGCCAGCCGATCAGACCGACGGTGGCTTCGGAGGCGAAGCCCTGGCGCTGCCAGGCGGCGCCGATCACCCAGGCGATGGTCGCCCTCCAGCCGCCCCGCCGCCGGACGAGCGTCGCCTGCACGGTGCCGACCGGGCGCGCGTCGGCGCGGCGGCGCACGATCCAGTTGCGCCAGACCTCATCGGGCCGCCCGGAGCCGGTCGCCAGCAGCGCGTAGCGCTCGCGCAGCTCCTCGAGCGTGGCGGGACGCCCGCCAATGAACTCGTGCAGCCGCGGGTCGGCGAGCACCTCGACCATCTCGTCGGCGTCCTCGGGGCGCAGCGGGGTGAGCAGCAGCCGCTCGGTGCCGATGACGTCGCCGCCGGGTTCGCCGGTCACCGTTCCTGGAAGTCGGGGGTCTCCCAGATGCGGCGGGCGAGGTAGTCCTCGACCTTGGCGACGTACTGGTCGCCGGCTGCGGTGTGCCAGCGGCCGGCGAACCAGCGGCCCATGCAGCCGAGCGCGTCGCCGGCGCCGTACTGCCGGCCGCGGTCGACGTCGTTGAGCCAGTGCTCGTAGCCCTCGAAGCAGGCGCGCCAGATGCCGTAGGCGGTGTCGGCGTTCATCGCGGTGGAGCGCGCGATGCCCGGCCAGGTGGAGCGCTCGAACGGGTAGCGGTTCTGCAGGATGCCGAAGCTCTGCGGGCACCGGCCGGGCGTGCCGTCGGCGCCGGGGCCGTGGCCCGGCGCGCAGGCGGACGCGTCGGAGCCGAGGTCGCCCTGGGTGGTCTGCCGCCACCAGCTCTCGACCGCCGCCTGCGCGTAGACGAGGTCCTCGTCGATCCCCCACTTGCAGGCCGCCCAGCGCAGGATCTCCTGGGTCGTGCCGGTGAAGCCGCCGTCGATGCGCGCCGCGATCCGGCTGTTGGCCCGGGCATCGGTGGCGCCCGGGTCGAACAGGCCGGAGCCGACCCGGTGGCCGGTGACCTGGTTGAAGGGCCGGTTGACAGCCTTGCGCTCCGGCAGCGGCCTGGAGCGCACCCAGGCGGCGCACCGGCCGCCACTCGGCAGGCTCGCGCCAGGCGCCAGAGTGCGGAAATGGCTCGGCGCGCTGACCGGGCGTCCGGTCGCGGCCGGCGCGGTCGTGGAGCGGCTGGTGGCCGGCGACGACCTCGTGGTGGCCTGGCTGGAGGCTTTGGACGGCTTCCGCGTGGTGGACGGAACCGAGCTGGCGGGGGGGCCGACGGCGGCGACCGTGCCGGCCATGGTGGTGATCGCCGGGCTGACGACCCGCGAGATCTCCTGGGGCTCGAAGCCGCCGTGCGGCAGGACGTGGCGCAGCAGCTGCGCGCCGATGCCAACGACCACGAACACCAGCAGGAGCCAGGCGAGCAGTCGGCTGTAACGCATCGGCGGTTCCTCCCCGGCGGCACGCCACGGCCGGCGCGAGTGCGCGCCGGCCGTGGCGGCAGCAGCGCCGCTGGCCGGTTGGGATCTCGCTCCGTGGAGCTCGGGACGTCTGGGGGGTGGCCAGACCCTACGGATTGGTCTCGAAGTTGTAAAGATCCGGACAGGCGGAAAATGCGGAGAAGAGAGGGCCGATGAGCTGCAACGGGATTGAACTGTCCCGAAAAGCTCTGTGCTATCGACGGCGTTGATCAATGCCTCGGGGAATGGAGAGATGGCCGATGGATGCTCGTGCGGCGGCCGACCGGTGGGCGGCCGCCTGGACCGCCGCCTGGAAGGCCCACGACGTCGAGGCGGTGGTGGCGCTGTACGCCGAGGACTGCGTGCACCGCTCCACCCCGTTCCGCCCGCCGCACGTGGGACGCCAGGCGGTCCGCGACTACGTCGCCGGCGCCTTCGCCGAGGAGCGCGAGGTCGACGAGGTGCGCTTCGGCACGCCGGTGGTCGAGGGCGACCGGGCCTGCGTGGAGTACTGGGCGAGGTTCACGGACCAGCGGGGCGCCCCCATGACCCTGGCCGGCTGCGCGATCGCCCGCTTCGACGGCTCCGGCCAGGTGACCGAGGCGAGGGACTACTGGCACCTGCGCGAAGGCCACCAGGCGCCGCCCGGCGAGTGGGGGCGCGGCCCGGACGGCCCGCCGGGATCCCATGATTGAGGGCATCGTTCCCCGGTCAGGCAGGCGATGCGCGTTTACCGCTTGATCCGGCGGGCGTCGTGCGCGACCTTTGACACGAGCCACCGACGGCCGGTGCCTTGTGGGGGAGGCGCCGGCCTCGCGGCGGCGAGGTGAGCCGCTCGCCCGGCGTTTGGGGGAGCGCCGGAGGCTCGCGGTCCGCGTCTGGCGCGGCATTTGCCCCGGACGCGTCGACCCCTCGCCGCCGCACCCGTGCTCCGCCGGGCACGGGTGCGCCCGGCGACGGCTGCCGGCACGAACCGGCGGCAGGAATCGCCCGCTACTTCGGCGCCATCCGCAGGGCCCCGTCGAGCCGGATGATCTCGCCGTTGAGGTAGGGGTGCTCGGCGATCTGGCAGGCCAGCAGGGCGTACTCGGCGGGCTCGCCGAGGCGCGACGGGAACGGGACGGCCGCCTCGAGGCTGCGCTGGGCCGGCTCGGGCAGCCCGGCGAGCATCGGGGTGCGGAACACCCCGGGCGCGATGGTGCAGACCCGGATGCCGACGCCGGCCAGGTCGCGGGCGGCCGGCAGGGTCATGGCGGCCACGCCGCCCTTGGAGGCCGAATAGGCGGTCTGCCCGATCTGCCCGTCGAAGGCGGCCACCGAGGCGGTCATCACCACCACGCCGCGCTGCCCGCCGTCGTCCGGCTGGTTGCCGCCCATCGAGGCGGCCACCAGGCGGAGCACGTTGTAGGTGCCGATCAGGTTCACCCGTACGACCATCTCGAAGGCGGAGAGGTCGGCCGGCCCGTCGCGACCGACCGTCCGCTGCGCCCAGCCGATGCCGGCGCACAGCACGGCGACCCGCAGCTCGCCGAGGTCGGCCCTGGCGCCGTCGACCGCCTGGCGCACCTCGCCCTCGTCGGTGACGTCGGCGGCGTAGGCGCGGGCGCGCTCGCCGAGCGAGCCGGCCACCTCCTTGGCACGGTCGGCGTCGCGGTCGACGATCGCCACCTTGGCGCCGCGGTCCACCAGCGCTCGGGCGGTGGCCTCGCCGAGTCCGGAAGCGCCCCCGGTGATCAGGGCGGCGACGTCGCGCAGCGACTTGGACGGGCTGGAGGGCGGTGCGGTCTCGGCCATCGGACTCCTCGTGGGACGGCCGCCCGGCGGTCTGCCGTGCGGGTCGGGACGGCCGCAGCCTACGCCGCGCGGGCGGGGCTGGGGAACATCCTCGCCGGGGCGTGGACCCTCTGCCGTAGAATTCTCCACAAGATGGTGAGCAAGGGGGGCGTTGAACGGGAGAGCGGCGGCCACGCCGCTCCGTCGACGCTGTACGGCCGCATGGCGAGGCGCCTGGAGCTGCTGGAGGCGGCCATCGAGGTCATCCGGCGCGAGGGCCCGACCGCGTCGATGGACGAGATCGCCGCGCAGGCGGGCATCACCAAGCCGATCGTCTACCGCTACTTCGGCGACCGCGCCGGCATCTACCAGGCCGTCGCCGAGCGGTACTGCGCCGACCTGACCAGCCGCTTCCAGACCGCCGTGTCGACCAGCGGGGACCTGCACGCCAACGTGGTCACGGCGATCGACGCCTACCTCGCCTTCGTGCAGGGCGACCCGCAGGTCCACCAGTTCCTGCTGCACCCCCAGCACGCCACGCGCCCGGGGTTCACCTTCGGCTACCACGTGGGCGAGGCGATCGCCGACCTGCTGCGCCAGCGGCTGGAGGCGGCCTCGCGGGACACCACGCCGGCTGGCCCGTGGGGGCACGCGATCGCCGGCATGGTCCAGGCGGCCAGCACCTGGTGGCTGGTCGACCCGGAGGTGCCCCGCGTCACCCTGGTGCGCCACCTGAGCACGCTGCTGTGGGACGGGCTGGACCGGACGACCGCGTGAGTGGCACGGCCGCGCCGCCGCTGGTCGCGCAGGCCAGCTCGGCCGCGGAGGCGGCGGCGCGCCGCGCCGGCGTCGAGCTGGCCGAGCTGCACGAGATCGGCGAGCTCACCGAGGCCGCCGAGCTGTTCATCGACATCTGGCAGACCGACCGCGCCGAGGCGCCGTGCACCCCGGCGCTGCTGCGCGCCCTGGCCCACAGCGGCAACTACGTCGCCGGCGCCCGGCTGGCCGGCCGCATGGTGGGCGCCTCGGTCGGCTTCCTGCACCCGGCGGGCGAGGCCTTCGGGCTGCACTCGCACATCACCGGGGTGCTCGACGCGGCCCAGGTCCGTGGGATCGGCTTCGCGCTCAAGCAGCATCAGCGCGCCTGGGCGCTGGCGCGCGGGCTGGACCTGGTCAGCTGGACGTTCGACCCGCTGGTGCGCCGCAACGCCCACCTCAACCTGGTGAAGCTCGGCGCGGAGATCGTCGAGTACCTGCCGGACTTCTACGGCCGCATGCCGGACGGCATCAACGTGGGCGACGAGAGCGACCGCTGCCTGGTCTGCTGGCCGCTGGCCAGCGAGCGGGCGGTCGCCGCCAGCCGCGGCCCGGTGCCGGAGCCGGACCTTGACGCGCTGCGCCGCGCCGGGGCGCGCGTGCTGCTGCGGGAGGGCCCGGGGGGCCGGCCGCTGGCCGGCGACCCGGGACCACCCGGCGCAACCCTGCTCGCCCAGGTGCCGGGCGACATCGTGGCCATGCGCGGCGCCGACCCCGAGCTGGCACGGCGCTGGCGCGCGGCGCTGCGCGCCACCATGGGCGAGGCGCTCGGCCGCGGCCTGGCGGCCACCGGCATCACCCGGTCGGGCTGGTACGTGCTCGAGGACCGTTCCGCCAAGGAGAGCAGATGAAGCTCCAGGAGATCGAGCTGCGGCGCATCCGCCTGCCGCTGGTGGCGCCCTTCCGGACCTCGTTCGGGGTCGAGCACGAACGCGACATCCTGCTGGTCAAGGCGACCACCGACGCGGCCGAGGGCTGGGGCGAGTGCGTCGCGGGCTCCGAGCCGCTCTACTCCTCGGAGCACGCCGACGGCGCCCACCAGGTGATCCGCGACCACCTGCTGCCACGGCTGGCCGGCGTCGCGGAAGACCTCACTGCCGCGCGGGTCGCACCGGCGCTCGCCGGGGTCAAGGGCCACGCCATGGCCAAGGCCGCGCTGGAGCTGGCGGTGCTGGACGCCGAGCTGCGCGAGCACGGCATGCCGCTGGCGAGCTACCTCGGCGCGGTGCGCGACCAGGTCCCCGCCGGCGTGTCGGTCGGCATCGCCGGCTCGGTCCCGGAGCTGCTCGACACCGTCGGCGGCTACCTCGCCGACGGCTACCCGCGCATCAAGCTCAAGATCGAGCCCGGCTGGGACGTCGAGCCGGTCCGCGCGGTCCGCGAGCGCTTCGGCGACGTGCTCCTCCAGGTCGACGCCAACGCCGCCTACACGCTGGCCGACGCCCCGACGCTCGCCCGCCTCGACCCCTTCGACCTGCTGCTGATCGAGCAGCCGCTGCCAGAGGACGACCTGCGCGGGCACGCCGCGCTGGCCAGGAAGCTGCGCACGCCGGTCTGCCTGGACGAGTCGATCATCTCGGCCCGCGCCGCCGCCGACGCGATCGCGCTGGGCGCCTGCGCGATCGTCAACGTCAAGGCCGGCCGGGTCGGCGGCTTCCTGGAGGCGCGGCGGGTCCACGACGTCTGCGTCGCCAACGGCGTGCCGGTGTGGTGCGGCGGGATGCTCGAGACCGGCATCGGCCGCGCCGCCAACCTGGCGCTGGCCGCCCTGCCCGGCTTCACCCTGCCGGGCGACACCTCCGCGTCCGCGCGCTACTGGCGCAGGGAGCTGATCACCGAGCCGTTCGTGCTGGAGCCACCCGGGGTGGTCAGCGTGCCCGTGGGCCCCGGCCTGGGGGTGACCGTCGACCCGGAGTTCCTGGAGGAGATCACCGTCTCGGTCGAGCGCCGGCGGGTGGACCGGTGAACGGCCGCGCCCGCGTGCGGGCGCTGCGCGGCCGGCTCGACGAGATGGTCGCCGCGCTGCGGGCCCTGGTCGAGGCCGAGTCGCCCTCGGCCGACCCCGCCGCGCTCCGCGCCTGCGCCGACCGGATCGCCGAGCTCGGCGCCGGCCTGCTCGGCGGCGCGCCCGAGCGACTGGCGGTCGGCGGCCTGGTGCACCTGCGCTGGCGCTTCGGCGGGCCCACCAGGGTGCTGGTGCTGTGCCACTACGACACCGTCTGGCCGCTCGGCACCCTGGCGGGCTGGCCCTTCGGGATCGCCGACGGGGTGGCCACCGGGCCGGGCGCCTTCGACATGAAGGCCGGGCTGGTGCAGGGCCTGTTCGCGCTGGCCGGCCTTGACCGTCGCGACGGCGTCACCCTGCTGGTCACCGCCGACGAGGAGGTCGGCTCCGAGACCTCGCGCGCCCTGATCGAGTCGGAGGCCGCCGGCGCCAGCGCCGCGCTGGTGCTGGAGCCCAGCGCCGGGCCGGCCGGCGCGCTCAAGGTGGCCCGCAAGGGCACCAGCCGCTACGAGGTCGAGGTGGGCGGCCGCGCGGCGCACGCCGGGCTCGAGCCGGAGAAGGGCGTCAACGCGCTGATCGAGCTGGCCCACCAGGTGCTGGCGCTGGAGCGCCTCGCCCGGCCCGAGCTCGGCACCAGCGTGACGCCCACGGTCGCCAGCGCCGGGACCACCGAGAACACCGTGCCGGCCTCGGCGCGCTTCCGGGTGGACGTGCGCGCCCTGCTCCCCGAGGAGCAGCTTCGGATCGACCAGGACCTCCACCGGCTGGAGCCGGTGCTGGAGGGCGCCCGGCTGACCGTCCGTGGCGGACCGAACCGGCCGCCGCTGGCCGAGCGGTCCTCGACCGAGCTGTTCGCCGTCGCCGCCAAGCTGGCGGTCGAGCTGGGCCTTGAGCCGCTCCAGTCGGCCACGGTCGGGGGCGCCTCCGACGGCAACCTCACCGCGGGCATCGGCGTGCGGACGCTGGACGGTCTCGGCGCGGTCGGCGGCAACCCGCACGCCCTCGGCGAGCACGTGGTGCTCGCGGCCATGGCGGAGCGCGCCGCGCTGGTGGCAGCGCTCGTCGAGGAGCTGGCCGGCTGAGCGCCGGCCGGCGCACCCCGAGGCGATCAGCGGGAGCGGGCGCGGCCCATCCGCCGTCCGGCCGCGGCCGTGGCGCGCTGCCGGAACAGGGGGATGACCGCGGCGCTCGCCCCGAAGGCGCCCGCGGCGGCCGCCTGGGCCTCGGCGCGCTCGCGGTGCCAGTCGTACCAGGTCGGCTCCCCCGCCTCCGCCTGCACGTCGAGGCTGGCCATGCTCGCATGCGGCACGCAGAAGGAGCCGACCACCCGGGACGGGCCGGCGCCGGCGATGAGGTCGAGCCTCGCCAGTGCTCGACAACTCGTCCAGTTGCACTCGTCCATCCATGCACCTCCCACCGGACGCCCGTCCTCGGCGGTTTCGCTCTGAACGGGCATTGCGGGCAAGACCGACAGTCGCATATCGCGCGGACTGCCGTCAACCACCAACTTGCGACATAACCATCGACGGCAACTTCTGACATTGGCGGAGCGGCGGAAGCGGTTCCACGCCGTCCTGGAATCCGTTGGAATCCCGTTCCCGGGCGGTGCATTGTGAAGGGCGGGATCTGGCGACGGAGGAGGACCGCACCCATGAGCCTCGAGGCGACCGGCCAGCGCGAGCAGCCGGGGACGGATCGGACCTGGAGCATCGAGACCAACGGCATCAACGCGGTGCCGGACGAGGAGCGGCACGGCCGGCCCTCGGAGCTGTTCTGGGTGTGGTTCGCCGCCAACATCAGCGTGCTGGCGGTCGTCTACGGCGTGATCGCCGTCTCCTTCGGGCTCAACGTCTGGCAGTCGATCCTCGCCGGCGTGGTCGGCACCGTGCTGTCGTTCCTGCTGGTCGGCTTCGTCGGAGTGGCCGGCAAGCGCAGCGGCGTGCCCACCTTCGCGCTGTCGCGCGCGGCCTTCGGCCGGGTCGGCAACGTCCTGCCGACGCTCACCAGCTACCTGTCGCTGGTCGGCTGGGAGACGGTGCTGGTCGCGCTGGCCACACTGGCGGTCGACAGCCTGCTCGACCGGCTGGGGGTGGCCACCGGGACGCACACCACGGTGATCGCCTTCCTGGTGATCGCCGGGGTCACCATCGCGGTGGGGCTGCTGGGCCACGCCACCATCGTGCACATCCAGACCTGGTTCACCTGGGCGTTCGCGATCCTGACCGTGGGCTTCATCGCGCTGGAGCTGCCCCAGGTCGAGTGGAGCAAGCTGGCCGACCTGCCAACCGGCAACTGGCTCACCGGGTTCCTGCCGGCCACCTCGATCATCATGGCCGGGCTCGGCATCAGCTGGGCCAACGTGGGCGCCGACTACACCCGCTACCTGCCGCGACGCTCCAGCTCGCGCGGGGTGGTCGGCTGGACGGTGCTGGGCTGCAGCATCGGGCCGATCGTGCTGATCACCTTCGGCGTGCTGCTGGCCAGCAAGGGCACCGGCCTGTCGACGTCCGCCAACCCGCTCGGCGACCTCGCCGAGCCGCTGCCGACCTGGTTCCTGGTGCCGTACATGCTGGTCGCGGCCGGCGGGCTGGTGGCGGGCGCGCTGCTGGACATCTACAGCTCCGGGCTGAACCTGCTGACCCTCGGGGTGCGGCTGCCGCGCTACCAGTCGGTCGCCATCGACGGCGTGCTGATGATCCTCGGCAACATCTACATGCTGTTCATCGCCAAGGACTTCCTGGGGACCTTCCAGGGCTTCCTGCTGGTGCTCGGGGTGCCGCTGGCCGCCTGGGCGGCGGTCTTCCTGGTCGACCTGGCGACCCTGCGCCGCGACGGCTACGACGTGCGCGCGCTCTACGGCGGTGAAGGGAGGCGCACCGTCAACCCGGCCGGGGTGGTGGCCTGGCTGGTCGGCGTGGTGATCGGGCTCGGCCTGATCACCTCGACCACCAAGGGCTTCACCTGGCTCGGCTGGTGGGCCAAGGGCGCCTTCCAGGGCTCCAGCCTTGGCCTGCTGGTCGCCTTCGTCGCCGCCGGCCTGGTCTACGGCCTCTGGGCCGTCCCCGCCTCCCGCCGCCCCCAGCCCCACGAGCAGCCCGCCGTCGGAGCGCCCAGCCCGTAGCGGCGCCGGGCCCGCTCGGCCGGGTCCCGCGGCCCGCCCCTCCCCGGCGGTGGATTTTCTTCGGGCCCTCCTGGGTGGCACGATGTGCTGACGGTCGTCACGGATGGACCCGAGGCGGCGCGCGGCGGCGAGGAGGGCGCGATGCAGGTGGGGGTCGGGCTTCCGGCGGGCGTGCCCGGCGCGCCCGGGGAGCTCGTGGTCGACTGGGCCAGGCGGGCCGACAGCGGGCCGTTCTCCAGCCTCGGGGTGATCGACCGGATCGCCTACGGCAACTACGACCCCTTCCTCTCGCTGGCCGCCGCGGCGGCGGTGACCACCAGGGTGCGCCTGTGCACCATGGTGGTGATCGGCCCGCTCCGCAGCCCGGCGATGCTCACCAAGCAGGCGGCGTCGCTGGACGCGCTCTCCGGCGGCCGGCTGACCCTGGGCGTGGCCATCGGCGCCAGGCACGAGGACTACCAGGTCATGGGCATCGACCATCGCGACCGCGGCGAGCGCTTCGACCGCCAGCTCGCCTACCTGCGCGAGGCCTTCCAGGACGGCGGCCCGGTCGGCCCCCGGCCGGCCCAGCCCGACGGGCCCGCGCTGCTGGTCGGCGGTTCGACCGGCCGGGCCTTCGCGCGCATGGCCCGCTACGGCGACGGCTACGTCCACGGCGGCGGCCCGCCGCGCGC
>DASVXQ010000309.1:0-6542 GCA_036392615.1 Actinomycetes bacterium
CTCCGGCCACCGCGAACGGATCACCTTGGCGGCCCGCAGCCCCTCGTCGGTGTGGGTCGGCGGCATCCGGATGTCCACGATCGCCACGTCCGGGCGGTGGCTGGCGACCGCCGCGCGCAGCGCCTCGCCGTCGGCGACCGCCGCGCACACCTGGTGCCCGCGGTCGGCCAGCAGCGCCGCGAGGCCCTCGCGCAGCACCGCGGCGTCCTCGGCGATCACCACCCGCATGGCCGGCATGCTCTCACGCGTGCAGCGGCAGCTCGACGACGACCTCGGTGGGGCCGCCCCGCGGGCTGTCGATCGCCAGGCTGCCGTCGACCGTGCGCACCCGCTGCGCCAGCCCGCCCAGGCCGCTGCCGGCGCCGAGCCGCGCGCCGCCGACGCCGTCGTCGCGCACCCGCAGGCGCAGCCGCCCGTCGCGCTCGGCCGCCTCGACGGTGGCGTGGCGCGCCCGGCTGTGCCGCAGCACGTTGGCCAGCAGCTCGGCGGCGCAGAAGTAGGCGATGGTCTCGATCGCCGCGGTGGGCCGGTGCGGCACGTCGACCCGCAGGTCGACGCTGACCGCGCTGCGCGCCGCCAGGGTCCGCAGCGCGTCCTCGAGGCCGCCGTCGAGCACCGGCGGGTGGATGCCGCGGGCGAGGTCGCGCAGTTCAGCGATCGCCTCGGTGGCGGTCTGGTGCGCGCTGGCCACCAGCTCGCGGGCGCGGTCCGCGTCCGGCGCCTCGCCGCCCTCGCCGAGCTTCTCCCTGGCCATGCCGAGGTTCATCGCCAGCGCCACCAGGCGGGCTTGCGTGCCGTCGTGCAGGTCGCGCTCCAGCCGCCGCAGCGTGGCAGCCGAGTCGTCCACCGCCAGCGCGCGCGTCTCCTCGAGGTCGCGGACCCGCGCCTCCATCGCCCCGGGCCCGAGCAGGGCGCGCACCAGCCAGCGGTCGGCGGCGGCCACCACCCTGGTCGCCCAGGGCGCCAGCAGCACGGTCGCCACGCCGACCGCCAGCGCGGCGAAGGTGCCGGCGTAGGAGTTGATCTCGAACCGTCCCATCGGCAGCAGGGTGATCACCGGCACCGGCCGCAGCGTGGTGCCCGGCGGGTGGTTGCGGAACCCGGCCCACCAGAACGGGTAGGAGATGTTGACCACCCCGAGCACCCACAGCCCGGCCGCGTAGCCGCCCAGCACCGACAGCGGCAGCTTCGCCGCCAGGTAGGCCAGCGAGCGCCAGGCGGCCCCGTCCCGGAGTCTGGCGCCCAGGCGCCCGAGGGCGCCGCGGGCCGGGCGGGGCGGCGGCGGCTCGGCGACCCGCTCGCCCAGCAGCCGCGCGGCCAGCCACCGGTGCAGGCCGCCGAGCGCGCGGGCCAGCGCGAGCGCGCCGGCCAGCAGCAGCAGCCCGGGGATGGTGCCGACCAGCGTGACCGACAGGCCGGCGCCGAGCGCCAGCGTCACGACCACCGCGAGGAACCCGACCAGGCCGAGCGGCAGGCCGATCAGGCAGGCGAGCAGCTCCATCCAGGCCCGCCGGTCCAGCGGC
Source organism: Actinomycetes bacterium (assembly GCA_036392615.1). Classification (GTDB taxonomy): domain Bacteria; phylum Actinomycetota; class CALGFH01; order CALGFH01; family CALGFH01; genus DASVXQ01. The sequence continues at coordinate 1,524 of DASVXQ010000309.1, forward strand.
GCGCGCAGCACCTCCCCGGCGACCCGCCGCACGGCCCCGCCGCCCGGACGGCTGCCGGACGACGGGGTCGCGGTCAGCGGCGCCATCTTGCCCACGCCGCCATTGTCCTGCTCAGGCATCGCGGCGGGCCAGCAGCCAGGCGCCTGCGCCGAGCGCCGCCAGGGTCCAGAGGCACAGCACGGCGAAGCCCGCCCAGGGCGAGAGCATCTGTGCCACCGGTTTGGCCACCGCCAGCGAGTTGCCCGCGACGAAGGTCGGGAAGAACTTCGCCAGCGGCTCCGGGCCGCCCTCGACCCCCGCCACTACCAGCGGCAGCACGAACAGGAGGCCCACCAGCGCGCCGATCCCGGCGGCGGTGTGCCGCGCGACCGCGCCGATGCCGAGGCCGATCAGCCCCACCATGCAGAGGTAGGCGCCGCTCAGCACGACCGCACGCAGCACGCCGGGCTGCCCGAGGTCGGGGTGCGGCACCGCGGCGGGCAGGGCGGCCCGGCCGGCCAGGAAGGCGACGAAGCTGACGATCTCGCCGACGGCCAGGGTGGCCACGCCGAACACCGCCGCCTTCGCGGCCAGCAGCAGCGGCCGGTTCGGCGCCGCGGCCAGGGTCGCGCGGATCATCCCCGAGGAGTGCTCGCCGGTCATCAGCAGCACGCCCAGGGCGCCGATGGCCAGCTGCCCGAGGGCCACCCCGGCGAGCACGTTGTTGGTGGGGTCGAACGACGTGCGGTCGGCCGGCGCTGGGACCTTGGTGTTGGCCATCACCAGCACGCCGATGCCGATCATCACCACCACCGTGGCGACCAGGATCCAGACGGTCGAGCGCAGGCTGCGCAGCTTGATCCACTCCATCCGGGCGACCTGCCGGAAACGGTAGCGCCCGGCGGGGATCCGGGGGACCGGGGCCAGCCCGGGCGCGGCGCTCACAAGGCCCTCCCCGCGGCCGGCTCGATCCCGTGGTACTCGGCGCTTCCACCGGTCAGCTCGAGGAATGCCTCCTCCAGCGAGCCGCCGCGGGAGGTCAGCTCGGCCACCGTGGTGTCGGCCAGCAGGCGGCCGCGCCCGATCACCACCAGGTGCTCGGCGGTGAGCGCCATCTCGCTGATCAGGTGGCTGGAGACCAGCACGGTGCGGCCCTGCGCGGCGAGCGACCTGAGCAGCTCGCGGACCCAGCGGACGCCCTGCGGGTCCAGCCCGTTGACCGGCTCGTCGAACAGCAGCACGCCGGGGTCGCCGAGCAGCGCCGCGGCGATGCCGAGCCGCTGCGCCATGCCGAGCGAGAAGCCGCCCGCCCGCTTGCGCGCCACCGCCTCCAGCCCCACCATGCCGAGCACCTCGGCGACCCGCCGGCGCGGGATGGCGCTGGCCGCGGCCAGCGCCAGCAGGTGGTGCTCGGCGCTGCGGCCGGGATGGAAGGCGCGCGCCTCCAGCAGCGCGCCGACCTCGCGCAGCGGCCAGCGCAGCGCGCGGTACGGCTGCCCGGCCACCAGCGCCTGGCCGGCGTCCGGCGCGTCCAGCCCCATGATCAGCCGCATGGTGGTGGACTTCCCGGAGCCGTTCGGCCCCAGGAAGCCTGTCACCGTGCCCGGCCGCACCTCGAAGCTGAGCGCGTCGACCGCGACCGTCGATCCGTATCGTTTGGTGAGACCCCGGGCCTCGATCATCCTCCTGACCTCCTGGAGTGCCGGTCCTGCATCGGCGGCGCATGCAGCGTTTGACGACCCGTCCAGCGGCACGCGCCCGCGTGCCATCGAGGTCACGCTATCGGCGCCCCCACGCCGCCCGGAATCCGACCATCCCCCGTGTTCAGCCGGGGGATTTCCCCCCCGGTCACGCCGCCGCGCCGGCCTCCAGCGCCAGCAGGGTCGCCTTGTTCTCCGTGCCGCCGGCGTAGCCGCCGAGCAGCCCGTCGCTGCGGATCACCCGGTGGCAGGGCACCACCACCGGGAGCGGGTTGGTGGAGCAGGCCGTCCCGACCGCGCGCACGGCCCGGGGGCTGCCGGCGGCGGCCGCGACCGCCGCATAGCTGGCGGTGCTGCCGTACTCGATCTCCAGCAGGCGCGACAGCACCGTGCGGCGGAAGCCGTGCGACAGCCGAAAGTCCAGCGGCAGGTCGAAGCGCCGCCGCCGGCCCGCGAAGTACTCGTCGATCTCCCTGGCGGCCCGGTCGAGGCCGAGGTGCGCCGGGTCGCGCAGCACTCGCGGGCTGACGCGCTCGGCGAGCTGCTCCAGCACCCGGTCGGGGTCCTCGCTGACCAGGTAGGCGACCCGCACCACCCCCTGGCCGGTCGCGGCGACCAGCAGCGTCCCGACCGGGGTGTCGACGGTGCGGTAGGCGACGTCGAGGATGCCCTCCGCGGCCGCCGCGGCGGCCAGGCGGGCGTGCAGCCGGCGCTGGGCCGCCTCGTCGGCCTCGGGCAGCGCCGCCAACAGCTCCACGGCGCCAGGGTTGCGCGCGCTCAGGCTCATGATCGTGCCGCTCCTTCCAGATAGGTCCTCCGCAGCGCGGCGATGCCGTCGGCCGCCGCCCGCCTGGCCGCCTCCGGGGTGCCGCCGAGGATCTCGGCGATCTCCGCGTAGGGCAGGCCGGCGAGGTAGTGGTAGGCGACCGTCTGGCGTTGCTTGAGCGGCAGCGCCCGCAGCGAGGCCCACAGGTCGGACTCCCAGCCGCCCGGCACGCCGTCGGGGCTGGGCCGCTCCGGCACCTCGCCGGTGGGGACCGCCCGTCGCCGCTGGGCGCGGAGCTGGTCGATCGCCTTGCGGTGGGCGATGGTCACCAGCCAGGCCTCCAGGTTGCTGTCGGGCCGCAGCCCCGGATAGGCGCGCATCGCCGACAGGAACGTCTCCGACCAGGCGTCCTCGGCCGCGGCCGGGCCGAGCATCGCGCGGCACACGCGCAGCACCGTCGGCCCGTACCGGTCCACCACCGCTTCGAATGGCTGCCGTCTCATACCCCGATAACGCCCCCGGCCGGCCGGATGTGAGCCGCGGATCGCGGAACGCGCCGAGCCTACCGCCCGGCGGCAGGGCGGACCGCGCCGGCGTAGTCACCGCGCCAGATCGAGGCGGTGCGGACCACCGCGCCGGTGTGCGGCGCCTCGACCATGAGGCCCCGGCCGATGTACATGCCGACGTGGTGGATCGTCCCCGGGTCAACGGGGTTGGTGGCGAAGAACACCAGGTCCCCGGGCGCCAGATCGGTCCGCCGGACCGGCCGGACGCGTCCATAGGCGGCGTACTGCGCGCGGGACACCCGCGGGATGGTCAGCCCAGCGGCGCGGTAGGCGAAGCTGGTCAGGCCGGAGCAGTCGAAGGTGTCGGGGCCCTCGGCGCCCCACTGGTAGGGCGAGCCGAGCTGCGCCAGCGCGACGTCGACCGCCCGCCTGGCGATCGCCGAGGCCGGGCCGGCCGCGACGCCGGCGCCCGGCCGCGTCTGCGCCGTCCAGCGGGACCAGGCGGCCTGGCGTTCGGCCTCCTGGCGCCGCCGCTGCTCGGCGATCAGCGCCGCCACGCGCCGGTCCATGGTGCGCAGCTCGCGCTTCAGGTCGGCCAGGATCGCACGCGCCTCGTCCTGCTGGGCCTTGAGCCGCATGGCCAGGCGGGCCTGCGCCTCCAGCCGCCGGCCGAGCGCGTCGTTGAGCGCCTCGAACCGGACGCGCGCCGCCGCCAGGCGCGGCAGCGACTGGCGGTCGGCGCCCGCGCCGATGACCGCGCGCCGGGCGGCGTCGCGTCGCCTGGCCAGCGCGGACGATTCGGCCAGCAGCCTGGTGCCACGCGCGTATGCGGCGTCGAGGTCCTCGGCGATGGTCTCCAGCCGCTGGTTCTGCGCGTCGAGCCTGGCGCGCAGCTGGGTCGCCCTGGCCTGGAGGTCGGACAGGCTGGGGGTCGCCAGCGCGCGGGTCATGCCCGTGCCCAGCGCCAGCGAGGCGCACAGCGCCAGTCCGAGCAGCGCGGCGCCACGGCCACGACGAGCTCGCAGGAAGTTGCGCGGCACCATCCGCCTCCTCGGAGCGACTGTCCGGTCGCCGGGTCTTCGGAGCCCCGAGCCCGGCGGATGGGGCGTCGATGAAGCAACCTTGCGCTTCATCCACAAATCCACGTTTGCCGCGAGCAAGCCGCGCGCCGGCGGGGCCCGAATGCCACTCGGGACCCCACCGACCGACTCGAAGAGGAGTGAGCATGCGACTCCTGAGGCCCGCCGCGGCAAGCGCCCTCGCGGCCGCCGCCGTGCTGCTCGCCGTCCCGAGCGCCGCCATGGCTCGGGCCGGCCAGCCGACCGCGCAGGTGCGCGTGGCGCACCTGTCGCCCAACGCCTCATACGTGGACATCTACGCGGTCAGCCTCAACCGCGACCAGGTCTTCCCGAACGTCTTCTACAAGGCCGTGTCCGCCTACTGGGGCGTCGCGGCCGGGCGGTTCACCTACGAGGTCCGGCCGGCCGGCACCGACCCGACCGCCCCCGCCGCCGTCTCGCTGACCGGCAGGCTCCAGCCGGGCGGCCACTACAGCGTCGCGGTCGTCGGCCCCAAGGCCCACCTGCGGGGCGTCCTGCTGCGCGACGACCTCTCGCCGCTGACCCGCGGCAAGGCCAGGGTCCGCTTCGTCGACAGCCTGCTCGACCGGCGACCGGTCGAGGTCGTCGCCGGCGGCAAGCTCCTCGCCAAGGGCCTCCGCCTCGGCGCGGCGGGCCGCTACGCCGAGCTCACCCCCGGCAGGTACCCGGTCCGGGTCCGCCGCGCCGGCGACGGCGCGACGGTGTACCGCGGCGCCCTCAGCCTCCAGGCGGGCACCGTCACCACCGCCATCCTCACCGGCGGCGCCGGCCAGCCAAACGAGCTGCTCCCCGTCCGCGACGGCGCCGGCGTCAGGACCATGCCGACCACCTCCGGCGGCGTCGCCACCGGAGCCGGCGGCACCGCCGCCCCGCCGCCCCGCCCCCGGCCGTGGCCGGGCTCGCCGTCGATCCCGCTGGCCGTGGCCGGCTCGGCCGCGGTCGCGCTGCTCCTGGTTCGCACTCGCCGC
>DASVXQ010000310.1:0-6200 GCA_036392615.1 Actinomycetes bacterium
GGGCGGGGCCGCGGCGGCCGGCACCGCCGGCGCCGTCGCGGGGTCTGGAGGGGCCGCGGCCTCGGGGCGCTCATCCCTGCTCTGGCTCATACTCAAGCAGCGTAGCCCACACCTCCGGGGGGGCGCCGGGCAGCCGGCAGACCGGGGCGGTTCCAGCCAATCGGACCGGCTGACGGCGCCTGGGATCGTGGTAGGCTGAGCCCGCTTCGGGACGTGGCGCAGTTTGGTTAGCGCACCAGTCTGGGGGACTGGGGGTCGCCGGTTCGAATCCGGCCGTCCCGACCAATGCGCTCGGACCGAGCCGCCGAGCGGCGCTCGAGAACCGCATCTCACGCTCTGGCTCAGCTTCGTCCGCCGGGCGGTCGCAGGGTGCGGTGGAGCTTCAGTGATGCGCTGGGCGGGTCGTCCTCGGCGCTCGCATCGCGGCGGCCGCGGTGCGCTCAGCGGGAGGGGCCCTGCCGGCGGCCGGAGCCGCCCCCGGACCGCTGGTCCTCCCGCTTGCGGATCCGGTCCACGATCCGCAGCGGCGTGCCCTGGAACCCGAAGCCGCGGCGCAGGTCGTGCTCCAGGTAGCGCTTGTACGCCGGCGCGAGCGGCCCGGTGGTGAAGAACACGAACTCGGGCGGGTTGACCCGGGCCTGGGTGACGTAGCGGATCTTGACCGAGCGGCCGCGCACCGGCGGTGGCGGCGTGCGGCCCGTCGCCTGCTCCAGCCAGCGGTTCAGCGCCGGCGTGGGGACCCGCTGCGCGCGCTCGGCCAGCACGGCGTCGATGTGCTGCCAGATCTTGTCGACGTTGCGGCCCGTGCGGGCGACCGTGCGCAGCAGCGGCGCCCAGTCGACGAAGTGCAGCCGGCGCTCCAGATCGACCTCGAAGCGCTCGCGTGCCTCGTCGTCCATCAGGTCCCACTTGTTGGCCACCAGCACCAGCGCGGCTCCCGCCTCCGCGGCGCGGACCGCGACCTTCTGGTCCTGCTCGGTCACGCCCTCGGGAGCGTCCAGCACCAGCAGCGCCACGTCGGCGCGGTCGACCGCCTCGAAGCTGCGCACCAGCGCGAAGTAGTCGGCGCCCTCCGCCTGCTGGAAGGAGCGGCGCATCCCGGCGGTGTCGACCAGCCGGTACTCCTGGCCGTCGTGCTCGACCACCGAGTCGACCGTGTCCCTGGTCGTGCCGGGAGTCGGGTCGACGATCGCCAGCTCGATGCCCGCCATGCGGTTCAGCAGGCTCGACTTGCCCACGTTCGGCCGCCCGACGATCGCCACCGCCGGCTGGTCGTCGTCCGGAGCGTCGCGCCGCTCCGTGCCCAGGCGCTCGACCAGCGCGTCGAGCAGGTCGCCCGAGCCGCGGCCGTGGAGGCTCGAGATCGGCAGCGGCTCACCCAGCCCGAGCGACCAGAACACCCCGGTCTGGAGCTCCTGCGCGGGCCCGTCCACCTTGTTGGCCACCAGCAGCACCGGCACGTCCCCGCGGCGCAGTCGCGCCGCGATCGCCGCGTCCTCCGGGCTGATGCCCGTGGTCGCGTCCACCACGAACAGCAGCAGGTCCGCCTCGGCCATCGCCCGCTCCGCCTGGGCCACCACCCGCGCCTGCAACCCGCTCGCCCGCGGCTCCCAGCCGCCCGTGTCGACCACCTCGAACGCGCGGCCACCCCACTCCGCCTGATAGGTCACCCGGTCGCGCGTCACCCCGGGCGTCTCCTGGGTGATCGCCGCCCGCCGCCCCAGGATCCGGTTCACCAAGGTCGACTTGCCGACGTTCGGCCGCCCCACGATCGCCACCCTGGGCAACCCCGACCTCCGCGCCGCCGCCCTGATCCGCGTGGCCCCGCCCGCCGCACGCGCGTCCGGCTCGCCGCCGGCTCGCGCCGCCGGATCGCTCCGCTCAGCCCGGCTGGCTGCACCCGCCTCCCGCTGGGCTGCACCCGCCTCCCGCTGGTCGGTTCCCGGGTCCTGCACGACCGGGTCGCCTGGCGCATCGGCGGACACAGCGCGGTTCGCCGCCCGCTCCGGGTCCGATGGTGGATTTAGCGACTTATCGCTTTGTCGATTCATCACTTTACGGTCTTGTTTCTTTGGGGATTTATAGCTTTAGCGTCGTCACCAGTATCGATGCTGGCCAGGAAGTCGCGCAGCAGCTGACCGAACGCCTCCGAGGCGGCGCGCCGGTCAGCCCTACCGGTTCCGGGACCTGGGCTGGTCATCGGCTTCCCCACCACGATACGGACCGGCGTCGCCAGCGGCAGCCAGCCGAAGCGGCGCCGCACCCGCTCGGTGCCGAAGATCGCCATCGGCACGACCGGGCAGGGCTCCCGCAGGACGATGTAGGCGAGCCCTTCCTGGATGGTGGCGAAGCTGCCGTCGCCGCGGCGCCCCTCCGGGAAGAGCCCGAGCACGCCGCCGTCGCTCACCACCGTGGAGCTGTGGCGCAGCGCCGCGCGGTCGATGCTGCCGCGACGCACGGGGAACTGGTCGATCAGCTGGAGGATCCAGCCGAGCGGGCCGACGAACAGCTCCGACTTGGCCATGAACGACACCGGCCGCTTGAGCGCGCTGGCGACCAGCACCGGATCAATGTTGCTCCGATGGTTGGCGGCGAGGATGACCGGCCCCTCGGCGGGAACGTTTCCGGCGCCCTCGACGCGCATGCGGAACCAGAACCGCATCAGCGGCTTCACCACCAGGCCGACGATCCGGTAGGCGCGGTAGGACCGTGCCGCGCTCATCGCGCCCGGCGGGCGCGCGCCGCCTCGACGAGGCGGGCGACCTCGGCGACGACGTCGTCGACCGAACGGCCGGTCGAGTCCAGTACCAGGGCGTCGGCGCTTGCCCGCGTCGGCGACGTCGCCCGGCTGGAGTCGAGATGGTCCCGGCGAGCGACCTGCTCCGCCGACTCGGCGGGGCCGCCGGCGCTGCCGCGGCGGCGCGCCCGCTCGGCGGGTGAGGCCGTCAGGAACACCTTGAGCTCCGCCGACGGCCAGACGACCGTGCCGATGTCGCGCCCTTCGGCTACCACGCCGCCGCGTTCCATGACGGCGCGCTGGAGCGCGACCATCCGCCGGCGCACCGCGGGCACGGCGGAGACCGCCGAAACAGCCCGGTTGACCTCCGGCGCACGCAGCTCGGACTGGACCGGCCGGCCGTCCAGCAGGACACGCGAGACCGCGCTGGGCTGTGGGTCGAGCTCGAGCGCCAGTCGAACGTTCCTGGCGGCGGCCTCGACCGCTTCGGGGTCGTCCACGGGCGTGCCGAGCCGCAGCAGCGCCAGGGTGAGCGCCCGGTAGGTGGAACCGGAGTCGAGGTAACGCAGGCCGGTGCGCTCGGCGACGGCGCGCGCGACCGTGCTCTTCCCCGAGCCGGCCGGCCCGTCGATCGCGACGACCACGTCGCCGGTGGGCGCTGGCCGGGCGTCCGCGGGCGTCCGTCGCTCGCCGGCGTTGGTCATGGTCACGAGATCCTCCTGAGGCGCCAGCTGGCGCGCAGACCGTTTCGCGCCGAGACACTGGCGCGGGCAAGAGTCTACCCGCTGGCAGCGGGCCGTCCGATGAAGTGCCGGCGGCCCGGGCGAGGTACGGCACCCGGCTGCCGGTTCCCGGACCAGGCAGCGCGCCAAACGCCTGATGCGATCGCCTTCTCGAGTGTTCTCAGCCCGTGCTGGTCTCGGCCCGTGGTGGTCTCGGCGAGCTCAGCACCGGCCTCCCAGCTGCCCTCGACCTCGTGGGCGTTCGACCCGGCGCCGTCGCATCAGGCGCCCTCGGCCTCGCGGCGTTCCAGACGGCGCTGCCGCATCAGGCGCCCTCGGCCTCGTGGGCGGTCCAGCCGGCGCCGTTGAGTGCGGTGAGGGCCACGCCGAGCGCCTCGCGCCCCGCGACCCAGACGCGCAGGTTTCCGCTGCCGCCCTGGAGCTCATGGTCGATGCTCAGGTCCTCGACGTTCACTCCCGCCGCGCCGAGGATGCGGAACACGGAGGCGAGGCTTCCCGGCCGGTCGGCGATGTGGACGACCAGCTCGCGCAGCCCGCGCGGCGACGAGCCGGGCTTGGTGGGGATGTGCAGGCGAGCGGTCTGCGCCTCCCCGAGCACCCCGCGAAGCCCGTCCCGGTCGCCGGATGCCACCAGCTTGCGCAGCACCGTCAGGCGGTCGCCGAGCGCGTCGAGGGCGGCCACGATGCTCGGTGCGTTGGTGGCGCAGATGTCCACCCACAGGTCCGGATCGCTGGCCGCGATCCTGGTGGTGTCCTTGAACCCACTGGCCACCAGGCTCCGCAGCGCGGCGGGCGCCTGCACCTGGGCGACCGCGCCCATCAGCGCCGTGGCCGCGAGCTGTGGCAGATGGCTGGCGAACGCCACCACCTGGTCGTGAAGATCCGGGTCAAGGATCAGCGGCCGCCCGCCCAGCCCGCGGACGAATCGCGTCATGCGGCGCAGCGCCGTGTGGTCCACGTGGGCGGCGGGGGTGAGCACCCAGGCCGCGCCATGGAAGAGGTCCGCTCGAGCGGCCTGCGCTCCGCGTTGCTCTGACCCGGCCATCGGGTGCCCTGGGACCACCCGGCCCAGATTTGTGGACAAACTCGCGAGTTCCGCTAGAAGGTGGGATTTGGTGCTGCCCACGTCGCTGAGCACCGCGTTCGGGTTCGCCGCGTGGGAGCGGGCGAGCACCTGGGCGAGCGAGCGCACCGGCGTCGCCGCCACGACGAGGTCGGCACCATCCGCCGCCTCCTCCACTGAGCGGCCCCGCTCGGTGATCGCCTCCCGCCGGAAGGCATCGCGCAGCTCCTGCCGGTCGGCGTCCACGCCGACCACCTCCGGCACACCGGCCGCTCGCGCCGCCAGCCCCACCGAAGCGCCCAGCAATCCGGTCCCGACGATCGCCAGCCGCTGCGGCCACTTCGCCGCCGTCGCCATCGCGCTCACCACCGCCCGCCGCGGTGATCGCGCCGGCGCGGGGCCGCGTGCTCTGCCTTGATGTTCACGGGTTGGGCTCCATGACGATTCCTCGCTTCAGGCACAAGTAGATAAGGAGATTGATCGACCTGGTGACTCGTCGCCTTCGTCGGGTGAGCGTCAGAGGCCCGCGGCCCGATAGAGGCCTCGGACCTCCTCGGGACGCAGCGCGCGATATTCGCCCGGGGCAAGCCCGGTCAGCCGCTGGGGGCCTATGGCGGTGCGGACCAGCCGCCGCACCGGCGCGCCGGCCGCCTCCAGCAGGCGGCGAACCTCGCGTTTGCGTCCCTCGACCATGACCACCTCGATCATCCGGCGCCTGCCGGAGCTCCCAACCACCCGCGCACGCTCGGCCTTGCCAGGACCGTCGTCGAGCTCGATGCCCTGCTGGATCTTGCGGACCGCGTTGCCCGGCAGCTGCTCGACCTCAGCAAGGTACCGCTTCTGCACACCGTAGCGGGGGTGGGTGAGGCGATTGGCCAGCTCGCCGTCGTTGGTGAGCAGGATCAGCCCCTCGGTGTCGAGGTCCAGGCGACCGACCGGCACGACCCGCGGGTCCTGCGGGACCATCTCCACGACCGTTGGGCGGCCTTGCGGGTCGTCGGCCGTGCTGACCACACCGACCGGCTTGTTGAGCATCCAGTACCGCAGCCGGTCGTCGATCACGACCCGCGAGCCGTCGACCTCGACCTGATCGGTGGCGGGGTCGACCCGACGGCCCATCTCCTCGACGACCTCGCCGTCGACCGCCACCCGCCCGGCTCGAACCAACTCCTCGACCGCCCGCCGCGACCCGAGACCCGCAGCGCTCAACGCCTTGTTGAGCCGGATCCCCTCGGTGGGCCCGCCCGCGCCCCTGGCGCTTCGCGTGCCCGAGGCCGACCGGGAACGGGAGCCACCAGCTTCGCGAGGGCCGGGCGCTTGTCGGGAGTCTGCGCCGCTGGCTCGCCTCGGGGCCGCCGACCGCGATGTCGGATCGCCGGGTCGCTGCGAGCGCGCGGATGACCGCGAGGGGACGCTCGCGCCGCGTCGAGCGCCCGGTGCCGAACCACGCGCCTTCCTCGGAGCAGGCGTTGTCCGCGGGCCGGCGACAGCCGGCGCTGGAGTCCCCGCCCTTGTGGCGCCCGTGGGTCGGGACGAGCGCGTGCCAGGCGACTCCGAGTCGCGGCGGGTCGCAGCGCGCGCCGATCGACCGGCACCGCCAACCCTGCCCGCGCCTTGAGCGCCGCCCGCGCTCGAACCGGCGCGGCCGGGAGCGCGG
>DASVXQ010000311.1:0-1709 GCA_036392615.1 Actinomycetes bacterium
GGCCGCGCGGCCGGCGTCGGCGCTGGAACTGGCCGCCGGCGTGCGCCGGCGCGGCGGGCGGGTGGTGGCCACCGGCGGCTGCTTCGACGTGCTGCACCCCGGGCACCTCGACCTGCTGCGGCAGGCCCGCGCGCTGGGTGACTGCCTGGTGGTGTGCCTCAACTCCGACGCCTCGGTGCGGCGCCTGAAGGGCCCGGGCCGGCCGATCGTCCCCGAGCGGGGCCGGGTCGCCATGCTGGAGGCGCTGGAGCCGGTCGACGCGGTGGCGCTGTTCGACGAGGACGGCCCGGCCGCGCTGCTGGAGCGGCTGCGGCCGGACGTGTGGGTCAAGGGCGGCGACTACACCCTCGGCGAGCTGCCCGAGGCGCCGCTGGTCGGCCGGCACGGCGGGCGCACCGTGCTGATCCCGCTGTCGGACGGCTACTCGACCACCCGCCTGGTGCGGGCCATGTGGGGCGAGCTCTCCGCAACCGGGGGAGGAGGCTGATGAAGTCACTGGGAACCGTGCTGATCACCGGCGGCGCGTCCGGCCTGGGCGCCGCCACGGTCGCGGCCGTGCGCGACGCCGGCGGGCGGCCGCTGGTGCTGGACCGGGCTGCTCCGGCGGACGGCGTCGAGCACGAGCTGGTCGACCTGGCCGACCGCCAGGCCACCGAACGGGCCGTGGCCGAGCTGGTCGAGCGCGCCGGCGGCGGGCTGGACGGGGTGTTCACCGCCGCCGGGATCGACGCCTGCGGGCCGCTCGGCGACGTGCCGGCCGACGAGTGGGAGCGGGTCGTCCAGGTCAACCTGCTCGGCACCGCCCGGGTGGTCCGTGCCGCCCTGCCCTACCTGGAGCGCTCCGGCGGGACCGTGGTGACCTGCGCCTCGACGCTGGGGCTCAGGGCGCTGCCCGACGCCACCGCCTACTGCGCCTCCAAGTTCGGCGTGATCGGCTTCACCCGCGCGCTCGCCGCCGAGACCCGCGGCAGCGTCGGGGTGACCCTGCTGATCCCCGGCGGCATGCGCACCGCCTTCTTCGACGGCCGCGACGAGCAGTACAAGCCGCCGCCGGACGCCAAGCTCAACCAGCCGGAGGACGTGGCCGCCACGGTGGTGTTCGCGCTGCGGCAGCCGCCCGGCTGTGAGGTCCGCGAGCTGGTGGTGGCCGCCTCGGAGGAGTCCTCCTGGCCGTGAGCGGGCGGCCGCGCGCCGGGACCGTGCTGGTGCTGCGCGCGCTCGGCCTCGGCGACCTGCTCACCGCGGTGCCGGCCCTGCGCGGCCTGCGGCGCGCCTACCCAGAGCGCCGCGTGGTGCTGGCCGCGCCCGCCCCGCTGGGCGAGCTGGCGGCGCTGACCGGAGCGGTGGACGAGCTGCTGCCCACCGCCGGGCTGGTCCCGCTGGCCGCGCCGCCGCCAGAGGTGGCGGTGAACCTGCACGGCCGGGGGCCGCAGAGCATCGCGATCCTGCGCGCGCTGCGGCCCGGCAGGCTGCTGACCCACGCCCACCCCGAGCACCCGGAGGTCCCCGGGCCGCGATGGCGGGACGACCTGCACGAGGTGCGGCGCTGGTGCCGGCTGCTCGGCGGCGCCGGGATCGCCTGCGACCCGGCCGACCTGGGCCTTCACCGGCCGGCCGAGCCGAGCCCGGCGCCGGGCGCGATCGTGCTGCACCCAGGGGCGGGGTTCCCCGCCCGGCAGTGGCCCGCCGCGCGGTACGCCGTCGTGGCG
>DASVXQ010000312.1:0-1828 GCA_036392615.1 Actinomycetes bacterium
TCGGCGCGCACCCGTCGCAGGCAGGCGGTGCGCACCCCGGCGACGTCCACCGCCGAGCGGGCGGCGGCGACCGACCGCTGCGACGCGGTCTGGAGCGCCCTGGCGTCGGCCAGCGGCCGCCCGGCGCCCTCGCCGGTGAGCCCGGCCTGGGCCGCCAGCGCCTCGCCCGCGGCCAGGCAGTCGGCCGCCAGCCGCTCGACCACGATCGCCTTGGCCTCCATGCGCTCGGCCAGCCAGTCGCGCAGCGCCTCCAGCTCGCCGGTGCCCTGCCCGTCGGCGGGCGCGGCGGAGACGGCGAACACCGGCCGGCGGCTGATGCCGTCGGCCGCCAGGGTGCGGCGCACGTCGGCCACCAGCTCGCGGACCGCCGCCTCGCGCCCGACGGTGTCGCTCCGGTTGACCGCGAACAGGGCCCGCTCGGCGTGGTGGGCGAGCGGGCGCAGGTAGTCCTCGTGCAGCACGCGGTCGTTGTACTTCTGCGGATCGAGCACCCAGCAGACCGCGTCGACCTTTGGCAGGACCTCGTCCACGCGGGCGCGGTGGCCCCGCTCCACCGAGTCGTAGTCGGGCAGGTCGATCAGGCACAGGTCGTCGAAGCGCTGGTCGCGATGGGTCACCACCCGCTCGACCCCGATCCACTCCAGCAGCGGCCGCAGCTCGTCGGCCTGGTCGGCGGGGACCCAGGCGACCGGTTCGCCGGTGACCGGGCGGACCGCGCCGACCGGGCTCACCGTGGTCCCGGCCAGTGCGTTGAGCATGCTCGACTTGCCCGCGCCGGTGCCGCCGGCCAGGGCCAGCACGAAGGCGGTGCCGGGGAAGCCGAGCCGCCGCCGCGTGCGCTGCGCCGTGGCGCGCGCCGGGCCGGGGTCGAGCCCGAGCGCCCCGGCCGCCTCGGCGACGCCCTCCAGCGCCCGCACGCAGGCGTCGAGGTCAGTCAACCGGCGCCTCCCCTTCCGGCCGCCGCTCGGCCGGCTCGACCGCGCGCCCGGGGCGCAGCCGGGCGAGCCGGCCGGACCGCCGGGGCTCGAGCGGCGGTGGCTCCGGGTCGGCGCCCAGCGCGCCCTCGCTGGCCAGCCGGCCGGCCTCGTCCAGCACCCGCTCGCCGGCGGCCTGCAGGTCGGCCGGGCTGACCTCGGCCGGGGGCACCAGACGCAGGAAGCGCTCCGCGTCGCCCTCCAGCACCCGCTTGAGGGTGGCGCGCAGGTCGGTCTCGGCCTCGAGCACCAGGTTGCGCACGGCGGCCTCGCCGAACAGCGCCTCCAGGAGCTTCTGGTTGACCACCGCGGTGCCGGTGGCGATGGCGATCTCGCCGCCGGTCAGCCCGGCGGTGTGGGCGAACACCGCCAGCATGGTGGCCACCCCGAGCGCGTTCACCCCGACCGAGGCGGTGAACGCCGCGGTCCGCCGGCTGCGGCCGCGCTCCTGCACGGTGCGGGTCAGGCGGCCCAGCCAGGCGGTCAGCTCCGCGCTGGCGCGCTCCGGCAGCTTCGGGTCGTGCCCCCACAGGTCCGGATGGGCGGCCAGCAGCGGTTCGCTGGCCGGGTCGGCCGCCCAGTCCTCGGCGGTGGCGCCGGCGGCCGCGTCGGCGTGGCGGATCAGCGCGGCGGTCAGCTCCTCGAAGGCCTGCTCCTTGGCGTGCTCGAGCTGCGGTGCGGCGCCGGGTCCCTGGACCGCGCGGACGAACCAGGCCCGCAGCCGGCCGAGCCCGGTGGCGAGCCAGCGCGCCACGTCGCCCGCGCCGACGAAGTCCTGCCAGGCGCGCATCACCTCGCCGCGCAGGAACAGCCCGCTGGCCAGGCGGGTCCGCAGCGCCTCCAGCTCGGCGTCG
>DASVXQ010000313.1:0-3633 GCA_036392615.1 Actinomycetes bacterium
CGGAGCCGGCCTGGGGGCGCCGCGGAGGCGGGGGGCGGCGGGGACGCCGACCGGCGTCGCGCCGAAGAGCTGCTCGCTGACGTAGGCGAGCACCGCGCCGTCGGCCGGATGCAGCCAGCCCGCGGCGGCCTGCCGCAGGGCGGCGCCGACCGTCAGCCGCTGCCAGGTCGACACGGCCGTCTCCTCGGGGGCGTCGTTCATCGCCCGCCAGAGCGACTCGGCGCCGGCCTCGCGCAGCCCGTCGAGCACCTCGCGGTCGCAGCCCAGCAGCCGCGCCACCCGGTCGGGGTCCTGGCCGAGCAGGTCGCACAGCACCAGCACCTCGCGCTGGGTGTCGTCGAGCCGGCCGAGCGCCTCGAACAGGCCGATGAACTCCTCGGGGACCGCGGTGGGCTCCGGTGGCCTGCCGGAGCGCGCCCGCCGCTTGGCGACCGCCGCGCGGAGCAGCGCCATCAGGCGCACCTCCAGCTCGTCGGCGTCGGCGCCGTCGACCAGCCGGTCCATGCGGCCCACCGCGGTGCGCAGGACCGAGGTGGTCAGGTCGACGGCGGTGGCCTGCTCTCCGGTCCACGCCAGGACGTAGTGGTACATCCCCTCGGCGTGCCGATCGAAGAGCTGGTGTGCGAATTCCAGTCGGTCGCCCGTGGCGATCGGAGGACCCCCTACGACGTGTGCATTGGCGGCGAATCTTATCGCATGCGGAGATCATGGAGTGCGGGGCATGCTTGACTGGATACCGCGCGTTCCAGGGATTCCGTTACACCCCACCGGCGGCGAATCGAGGAGGTTGCCGATGGCCGAGGCCTATATCGTTGAGGCGGTGCGCACGCCGGCCGGACGCAGGGGCGGTGGCCTGGCGTCCGTGCACCCCGCCGAGCTCGCCGGGCACGTGCTCACCGAGGTGCTGCGGCGCGCCGGCGCCGACCCGGCAGGTGTCGACGACGTGATCATGGGCTGCGTCGATCAGGTGGGCGCGCAGACCTTCAACATCGCCCGCACCGCCTGGCTCGGCGCCGGGCTGCCCGAGGAGGTGCCGGGCACCACCGTGGACCGGCAGTGCGGCTCCTCCCAGCAGGCGATCCACTTCGCCGCCCAGGGCATCCTGGCCGGCGCCTACGACCTGGCGGTCGCCGGCGGGGTCGAGGTGATGAGCATGGTCCCGCTGGCGGGCGGCGCGCTGGCGGGCGCGCAGGCGGGCTACGGCAGCCCGATCGGCTTCCAGGGTTGGCTGGACCGCTACGGCGACCAGGAGGTCAGCCAGTTCCGCGGGGCCGAGCTGATGGCCGAGCGCTGGGACCTGAGCCGCGAGGCGATGGAGCGGGTGGCCTTCGCCAGCCACACCCGCGCCGCCGCCGCCTGGGCCGAGGGCCGCTTCGAGCGCGAGGTCACCCCCTACGCCGGGGTGACCCGCGACGAGGGCTTCCGGCCGGACGTCTCGATGGAGAAGATGGCCGCGCTGGAGCCGCTGCGCCCGGGCGGGCGCATCACCGCCGCGCTCTCCAGCCAGGTCTCCGACGGCGCGGCCGCGCTGCTGCTCGCCTCCGAGGGCGCCGTGCGGCGCTTCGGCCTGCGGCCGCGCGCCAGAGTCCGTGCCATGGCGCTGGCCGGCAGCGACCCGGTGATGATGCTGACCGGGCCGATCCCGGCGACCCAGCGGGTGCTCAAGAGCGCCTCGCTGACCATGGACGACATCGACCTGTTCGAGATCAACGAAGCCTTCGCCCCGGTGGTGCTGGCCTGGCAGCGCGAGACCGGCGCCGACCTGGAGCGCACCAACGTCAACGGCGGCGCGATCGCGCTCGGCCACCCGCTCGGCGCCAGCGGCGCCAAGCTGATGACCACCCTGCTCCACGAGCTGGAGCGGACCGGCGGCCGCTACGGGCTCCAGACCATGTGCGAGGGCGGCGGCATGGCCAATGCCACCATCGTCGAGCGGCTCGGCTAGGGCCCCCGCCGTTGGTGGAAATTGACCTCTGCCGCTCTGGCGGCGGCGACCATAACTGCCCGTACGACGTGCAGCTCCAGATGATTGCTCGCATTGGGGCCGCTGGACGCCAACGACGCGACCACCTATATTCAGGACTCCTCATATCGTATCGGACAGCATCGCCGAGGAGCGGTCGTGGCGGGAGCGTTCCCCGATACGCCGGAGCTGCTGCCCGGCAAGCTGGTCACCGGTCTGGCGAAGCTCGGCGTCGCCATGCGGCACCACGCCTGGAGCAAGGCGGGCCGCCGCGGCCTCAACCCCACCCAGGGACAGGTGCTGGTGGTGCTGCGCGCCGCCGGCGGCCAGGGGCTGCGCGTCTCCGAGCTGGCCGAGCGCCTGGCGGTGGCGACCGCCACGGTGAGCGACAGCGTGGCCGCGCTGGCGCGCAAGGGCCTGGTGACCAAGCAGCGCGACCCGGGGGACGCTCGCGCGGTGGCGGTGTTCCTGACCGTCACCGGGCAGGCGGAGGCCGAGGAGGCCGCCGGCTGGCCCGACGTGCTGCTGGAGGCGGTCGGCACGCTCGAGGAGGACGAGCAGGCGGCGCTGTACCGGGCGCTGCTCAAGACCGTCCGGGCGCTCCAGGTCCGCGGCCGCATCCCGGTGAGCCAGATGTGCGTGACCTGCCGCTACTTCCGCCCCTACACGCACGCCGGCGAGCCGCAGCCGCACCACTGCGCGCTGGTGGACGCGCCCTTCGGCGACGCCCAGATCCGGCTGGACTGCCCCGAGCACCAGACCGCGCCGCCGGAGCAGACCGAGCGGGCCTGGGCCGCCTTCACCACGCGCGAGCCGCCGCTGGCCGAGGAGCTGTCCTGACCGGCGGCGCTCAGGCCGGCCCGGGGGTGTGGTCCAGACCGCGCCAGATCCGCTCGCGCTCCTGCTCGGAGAGGCCGCCCCAGACGCCGTGCGGCTCGCGGGCGGCGATCGCGTAGCCGGCGCACTCCTCGCGCACGGGGCAGCCGAGGCAGATGGCCTTGGCGGCGCGCTCGCGGCGGCGCTTGGCGAGACCGCGCTCCCCGTCGGCGGCGAAGAACAGGTCGCCCTCGACCGCGCGGCAGGCAGCCCGCAGGCGCCAGGAACCGTCGAGCTCGCTGCGCCTGCCGTGACGGCGGTCGTGGAGCCTGGTGGTCTCGCCGTTCAACGCTGGTGCCGCCTCCCGCATGAGCGTGTCCGGGCACGCTGGCGCGACCGCCGTGCGCGTCCGGAAGGTTGCCGACAGGGCGTCTGAATCATACCAACACAATGTCGACGCGCGGAAATCCGCTCGCCGCGGCGCCGCTTGACAGGCCCCGGCCGGCTCGGGCACCGTGCGGTGCTGTGGCCGTCCGGGGCTCGGCACCTGCCGAGGTCCCGTGGTTCCTCACGCGACAGCACCGGGGCTCGCCGGGTGGAAAGCCCGCGCCAGGCGGAAGCCGGCACCAGCGGGTGCACGCAAGCGTCTTCGGAAGGAGCCAGAGGGTGGCCGACCCCCGCCCAGACCCAGGGACCTCCCCCGGTCCACCACGATTCGCCTATCCGGTCAGCCTCGACCTCGCCGGCCGCCGCGCCGTGGTGGTCGGCGCCGGCGCGGTCTCGCTCGGCAAGGCCGACGCGCTGCTGCAGGCCGGCGCCCGCGTCGCCGTGGTCGCCGACGGCCCGGCCGGGGC
>DASVXQ010000314.1:0-1553 GCA_036392615.1 Actinomycetes bacterium
GCCTCGCGGACCGCGCGAGGGCGCGCTTCGGCGCGCTGTCGGGCGGGCAGCGCCAGCGCGTGCTGATGGCGCGGGCGATCGCCCAGGAGGCGCGCCTGCTGCTGCTGGACGAGCCGTTCACCGGCGTGGACGCCACCTCAGAGGAGCTGCTGATCGAGGCGCTCGCGCGGGCGCGGGCCGGCGGCGCGGCGGTGCTCGTGTCCACCCACGACCTGGCGCTGGCGCACGTCACCAGCGACCGGGTGTGGCTGCTGAACCGCCGCCAGTTCGGCTTCGGCCCGACGGGCGACACGCTCACGCCCGAGCGGCTCCAGGCCACCTACGGCGCCAGGGCGGTCGAGTCCTGGGCGCGGCGCTGAGCGGCGGGCGGGGCGAAATCGCGTTGACCCCGCCGGCGGGCGGCCGTCAAGGTTGGCTGCGGACGCACCGGGGCGGCCGAGGAGGTGGAGCATGACCGTGACCGACGATGGAGCCGGCGAGGCCCGGCTGGTGGTCACCGGCGAGCGGGTGGGGCTCGGGCCGCTGCGCGCCGACCTCCTGCCGCTTTACCAGCGCTGGGTGAACGACCTCCAGGTCGCCCGCGGTCTCGGCAGCCATCGCGTGATGACCGAGGATGCCGAGCGCGCCTGGTACCAGGAGGCCAGCAGGTCGGAGTCGACCCAGGCGGCGTTCACCATCTACGACCTCGACGACCTCGCGCCGGTCGGTACCACCGGCCTGGGCGACATCGACCACTACAGCGGCACCGCGACCTTCGGAATCATGGTCGGCGAGCGGCGCGGGCGCGGCTTCGGCACCGAGGCGACCCGCCTGATGCTGGAGTGGGGCTTCACCGTGCTCGGCCTCTACAACATCGAGCTGCGGGTGTGGGAGTGGAACGTGGGCGCGATCCGCGCCTACACCAAGGCCGGCTTCCGCGAGATCGGCCGCCGGCGCGGCGGCGCGGTGAGCATGGGGCGCCGCTACGACATCGTCTACATGGACGCGATCGCTCCCGAGTTCAAGGGCTCGGTGCTCACCGACCTCGTCCCCGAGGGCGGCCAGCCGCTCGCCTGAGCGAACGGCTAGCCCCGGTTCTTGCCCTTGGCGGCCAGGCCGTTGCCGACCGCCGCGCCGGAGCGCTGCGAGGCCAGGCGGCTCCGCAGCGGCGGGCGCAGCTCGCGCAGCAACTCCTGCGCAGTGGACGGGGTGACGTTCAGGCCCTCCTCCGCCAGCGCCTGCACCAGGCCCTCGGGCGTGAGCGACTCCTTCTCGTCGCGCTCGTCGAGGATCCTGGCGGCCACCACGTAGGGCGTCATCGGCTTGCCGTTCTTGTCCAGCGCGCCGGGCCGCTTGCCGCTGCGCAGCCGGGCGGCGTTGAACACCGGCTCGGCGGCGTGCGCGCCGTCCGTCGGCACCTTGGCGGAGACCTGCGCGGACTTGGGCGGGGCGCCGGCGGCCCTGGCGGCGGCGCGGGCCGCCTGTCGCTTGTCGTCGGCCGCGGGCGTCGCGGGGGTGAAGATCGGCACGTTGGGGTCGCGCTCGGCCTCGGGCCGCTGCGCCGGCGGCTCGGG
>DASVXQ010000315.1:0-13656 GCA_036392615.1 Actinomycetes bacterium
GAAGGGCTGCTGGCCGAGCCCGACTCCGGCCGGATCGTATTCGATGCCACCTCGGCCAGGGCGCACAAGCAGCACGCGCCCAGGCTCGCGGCGGTCGGCCGGGTGGCGGTCGACCTCACCCCGGCGGCGGTGGGCCCCTCCGTGGTGCCAGGCGTCAGCCCGGACGAGGTGATCGCCGGCGCCAACCTGAACCTGATCTCCTGCGGCGCACAGGCCACCATCCCCATGGTCCACGCGATCAGCCGGGTCGCGCCGGTGCGCTACGCGGAGATCGTGGCCACCATCGCCAGCCGCAGCGCCGGCCCCGGCACGCGCGCCAACATCGACGAGTTCACCCAGACGACCGCCCGCGGCATCGAGCGGGTCGGCGGCGCCGAGCGGGCCAAGGCGATCATCGTGCTGAACCCGGCCGAGCCGCCGATCGTCATGCGCGACGCCGTCTACGCGCTGTGCGACGGCCAGGTCGACCGCGAGAAGGTTGCCGAGTCGATCGGGCGCATGGTCGCAGCGGTCGGCGCGTACGTGCCCGGCTACCGGCTGCGCGGCGAGCCGCTGTTCGACGACGACGGCGGCGCCACCCGGGTGACCGTCTTCGTGGAGGTCGAGGGCGCCGGCGACTACCTGCCGCGCTACGCCGGCAACCTCGACATCATGACCTCGGCGGCGGTACGGGTCGGCGAACTGGTCGCCCAGCGGTTGCGGGCGGCGGGGGAGGTGGGCGCCCGTGGCTGAGCCCCGGCGGGTGCGCGTGATCGACTCCACCCTGCGCGACGGCAGCCACGCCAAGGCGCACCAGTTCACCGTCGAGCAGGTCGCCGGGATCGCCGCCGGGCTGGACCGAGCCGGGCTCGATACCGTGGAGGTGTCCCACGGCGACGGGCTGGGCGGCTCGTCGCTGCAGTACGGCCGCTCGCTGGAGCCGCAGGCCAAGCTGCTGGCGGCCGCCCGTCAGGCGATGCCGAACGCCAAGCTGGCGGTGCTGCTGCTGCCCGGCATCGGTACGGTCGCCGACCTGGAGGAGGCAGCGGGCCACGGCGCGTCGGTGGCCCGCATCGCCACCCACGTGACCGAGGCGGACATCTGCGAGCAGCACATCCGCTGGGCACGCGACCACGGCATGGAGGCGATCGGCTTCCTGATGATGGCCCACATGGCCGAGCCGCCCGAGCTGGTCGAGCAGGCCCGCAAGATGCAGAGCTACGGCGCGCAGTGCGTCTACGTGGTCGACTCCGCCGGGGCGATGACCCCCGACGACGCCCGCCGGCGCGTGGCCGCCCTCCGCCAGGCGCTCGACGACGACGTCGAGGTGGGCATCCACGCGCACAACAACCTCGGCTCGGCGATCGGCAACTCGCTGGCGGCCATCGCCGAGGGCGCCGGCTGCGTCGACGGCTGCGCCTGCGGGCTCGGCGCCGGCGCCGGCAACACCCAGACCGAGGTGCTGGTGGCCGCGCTCGACAAGCTCGGCATCGCCACCGGCGTGGACGTGCTCGGAGTGATGGACGTGGCCGAGGAGCTGGTCCGCCCGATCATGGACCGCCCGCAGACGATCGACCGGGCCGCGCTGGCGCTCGGCTACGCCGGGGTCTACTCCAGCTTCCTGCTGCACGCCGAGCGCGCCGCCGAGCGGTTCGGCGTGCCGGTGCGCGACATCCTGCTGGAGTGCGGCCGGCTGCGCACCGTCGGCGGCCAGGAGGACATGATCACCGACATCGCCGCCGACCTCGCCAGGCGCGGAGCCGCCGGCGGCGCCTGAGCCGCGGCGGCCCGCGGCGTGCTCAGCCGCCCAGGTACTCGTGGACCAGCTGGACCGCGACGGCGCCGGAGCCGGCCGCCGAGGCGACCCGCTTGACCGAGCGGTGGCGCACGTCGCCGGCCGCGAACACCCCCGGCACGGTGGTCTCCAGCAGCATCGGCGGGCGCTCCAGCGGCCAGCGCGGCGCCGTTGCGGCCGCCATCAGGTCCTGGCCGGTCAGCAGGTAGCCGCCCGGGTCGCGCGCCACCAGGTCGCCCAGCCAGCGGGTGTGCGGCTCCGCGCCGATCAGCACGAACAGGGCGTCGGCCGCGACCGTCCTGGTCCCGCCGACGGCCCGGTCGCTCAGGGTGAGCCCCTCGAGGCGGCCGCGGCCGTGGCCGCCGGCGACCTCGGTGCGGGTCAGCACGGTCACGTTCGGCAGCGCCTCGAGCTGGCGCACCAGGTAGTCCGACATGCGGGCGCCGAGCCGCTCGCCGCGGGCGACCACCGTCACCGAGCGGGCGTACCTGGCCAGGTGGACGGCGGCCTGGCCGGCCGAGTTGCCGGCACCGACGACGAACACCCGCTGCCCCTCGCTGGCGCGCGCCTCCGCCACCGAGGCGCCGTAGAACACTCCGGCGCCTCGCAGCGGATCCAGGCTCGGCGCCTCCAGGCGGCGCCATGACACGCCGGTGGCCACGATCACCGAGCGGGCGGCGACCCCCTGGCCGTCGGAGAGGCGCAGCAGCCGGTCGGATCCATCGACCCGCAGGCCGCTGGCCGGGTTGGCCAGCACCACCTCGGCGCCGAACAGCCAGGCCTGCTCCAGCGCCCGGTTGGCGAGGTCCTCGCCGCTGAGCCCGCGGGGGAAGCCGAGGTAGTTGCGGATCAGCGAGGTCGTGCCCGCCTGGCCGCCTGGCACCCCCGGCTCCAGCAGCAGCGTCCGCAGCCCCTCGGAGGCCGCGTAGACCGCAGCGGCCAGCCCGGCCGGGCCGGCGCCGACGATCGCCAGGTCGTAGCGGCCGCCGTCCGGCGGCGGGCTGGTGCGGAAGCCGAGCGCCTCCGACAGGTCCGCGAAGCTCGGCTCGACCAGCACCCTCCCGGTGTAGAAGACGACCACCGGCAGGCGGCTGCCGTCCTGCCCGGCCTGCTCCAGCAGCCGGCGACCGGTCTCGGAGTCGGGCGGGTAGAGCCCGTGGGGGATGGCCACCCGACTGAGGACGTCGCGGAGCTGGTGGGTGCTCGCGTCCCAGGGCGAGCCGACGATCCGGATGGCCTCCTCCACCGGCGGCCCGGCGTTCGACCAGTCGGCCAGCAGCTCGCTGACCGGCAGGTACAGCCAGCGCTCCGGGATGGTCCAGGGATGGAACAGGTAGGAGTCGACCTGGCCGAGGGTCATCGCCCGCACCGCCGGGTGCGTCCCGCCGGCGGCCCACTCGCCGCGGCCGATCAGCAGCGCCCGCCTGGCCCTGGGGTGCAGCTCGTGGGCGGCCACCAGGAAGTCGACCCCGCTGCTCTTGCCCAGCGACTGCCCGGCGACCAGCAGCGCGACCTCCTGGCCATCCGCCGCCAGCCCCTCCAGGGCGGCCAGCGCCACCTCGGGCGAGCTCGCCGAGCGGATCCGGTAGTCGGCGGCGAAGCGCCGCCCGAGGTCGCTCGCCAGCGCCTCCAGCACGGCCTGCTGGTCGTGCGCCAGGAAGAACACCGGCTTGTCCACCACGCCCCCGTCGCCGCTCCGGCTCGTTCCGCCGGCAATCATGCCGTCGGTGCGGCACCCTGTCGACCGGGCCCGGCGCCGTTCCGGGCGAGTGACGACAGGAGGTGCCGATGCTGGTCCGGCCGCTGCGCGCCGACGAGTGGCCGTTGCTGCGGGAGCTGCGCCTGCGGGCGCTGGCCGACGCGCCGGAGGCGTTCGCCAGCACCCACGCGCGGGAGGCGGCCGCGCCCGAGCGGATGTGGCGCGAGCGCGCCGCCGGCGGCCCGGAGATCGTCACCCTGCTGGCCACCACCGGGCCCGAGGGGGACGGCGCGGCCCCGGCCGGCATGACCACCGTGCGGCTGGAGGGCGGGCGGCCGCCGCGCGGGCACCTGCTCGGCATGTGGGTCGACCCGGCCCACCGCGGCCAGGGCGTCGCCGGCGAGCTGATCGACGCCGCCGCCAACTGGGCCAGGGCCCGCGGCGTCACCGAGCTGGTCCTCTGGGTGGTCGACGGCAACACCGCGGCGCTGAGCGCCTACCGCCGCGCCGGCTTCGAGCCGACCGGCGACCACCAGCCGCTGCCCTCCCGGCCGGAGGTGTCGGAGTCCATGCTGCGGCGAGCCTTGTAGCGCCGGGCGTGGGCGTCACCCGGTCCGGTGTGGCAGTCTGCACATAGCGCGCCGAGAGATCGTGGAGGTGTCACCGATGACCCAGACCTCCGAGCAGACTCGACTCGACCAGTTCTATGCCGATCTGGACGGCTACGACCTCAAGCCGCTCTGGCCGATCGCACAGGAGCTGATGCCGCCAGAGCCCAGGCCGCGCACGGTGCCCTGGCTGTGGCGCTGGAAGACCCTGCGGGAGCTGGCGGAGCGGGCGGGGGAGCTGATCACCATCGACCGCGGCGGTGATCGGCGCGTGCTGTCGCTGGCCAACCCCGGGCTCGAGGGCGCGCCCTACGCCACCTCGACCCTCTGGGGGGCGGT
Organism: Actinomycetes bacterium; assembly: GCA_036392615.1. Taxonomy (GTDB): domain Bacteria; phylum Actinomycetota; class CALGFH01; order CALGFH01; family CALGFH01; genus DASVXQ01. The sequence continues at coordinate 4,421 of DASVXQ010000315.1, forward strand.
GCAGTACCTCAACCCCGGCGAGCACGCCGGCGCGCACCGCCACACCCCCGGGGCGATCCGCTTCGTGCTGGAGGGCGACGGCGTCTACACCACCGTGAACGGCGACGCCTGCGACATGCACCCCGGCGACCTGGTGCTGACGCCGAGCTGGAACTGGCACGACCACAACTCCGCCAGCGACAGGCCGATGATCTGGTTCGACGGGCTGGACATGCCGACCGTCAACGCGCTGGACGCGATCTTCTTCGAGCTCTACCCGGACGAGATGCTCCAGCCGATCGAGGGGCGCAACCGCTCGGAGCGTCGCTACCCCTCCAAGGGCCTGCTGCCGGCCGGCGCCGGTGCGGCGCCCGGTCCGGGGCACTCGCCGCTGCTGGCCTACCGCTGGGCCGACACCGACGCGGCGCTGGACGGGCTGCTCGCCTCCAGCGGCGGGCCGATGGCCAGCCTGGAGTTCACCGACCCGACCAGCGGCCGCCCGGTGATGCCGACCATGGCCTGCGAGATGCACCGGATCGTGCCGGGGGAACGCACCCCGACCACCCGCAAGGTGGGCTCCAGCGTGCTGGTGGTCTACCGCGGGGCGGGCGCCAGCGTGATCAACGGCACCCGCTTCGAGTGGGGGCCCGGCGACATGCTGGCGGTGCCGTCCTGGGCGACCGTCGACCACCAGGTCAGCGAGCCGAGCGACCTGTTCGCCATCAGCGACGCCCCGGTGCTCAAGGCGCTCGGGCTGTACCGCGAGACCACCCTCAGCCAGCCGCAGGAGGTCGCCTCCACCTTCCCCGGCTGAGCGCGCCCGTGGCGGGCGGCGCCGCCGCTCGCCTAACGCTTCGACGCGGGGATGTCGATCGTGAAGGTGGCGCCGCCCTCGGGGTTGCGCTCCACCTCGATGCTGCCCTTCATCGCGTCGAGCAGCTCGCGCACGGTCCACAGCCCCACGCCGAGCCCGGTGGCCGGGCCGGGGCCCTCGCGGCCGAAGCGCTCGAACAGGTGCGCCACCTCGTTCTCGGGGATACCGGGGCCGCGGTCGACCACCGCGACCTGGACCGTCTCGCCGGCGGCGTTGGCGACCACGTCGACCTGGCTGTCCTGTGGCGAGTACTGCAGCGCGTTGCGGATCAGGTTGGTGAGCACCTGCGCCAGCCGGTCGGGGTCGGTCCAGGCGGCCAGGTCCGGCGGGGCGGTGATCTTGACCCGGTCGGCGCCGAGGTGCTCGAGGTCGCCGACCACGCCGCTGATCGCCGGCTCCAGCTCGACCGTCTTGGAGTCCACCGTGATCCCGGCGCTGCCGTTCTCGGCCACCACCGTCAGATCCTCGATCAGCCGGCTGAGCCGCCTGGCCTGCCGGCTGGAGGCCTGCAGCAGCTCCAGCTCGGCCGGGTCGAGGCGGTTGTCGCCGAGCATCCGCTCCAGCGTCGCCAGCGAGCCGATCAGCGCGGTCACCGGGGTGCGCAGCTCGTGGGCGGCCATGGTGACGAACTGCTGCTGCCGGTGGCTGAGCTGCTCGCTGGCCAGGCGCGCCTCCTCGGCCGCCTTGCGCGTCTCCCGCTCGCGCGCCAGCGCGTCCACCAGCCGCTCCAGCACCGGGCGGGTCACCGGCCCGGCGATCCGCGCCTGCCCGCCGGCGGCGCTGACGATCGCCTCGGCCAGCTCGGTGGCGCGGGTGCCCTTGAGCAGGTAGCCCCGGGCGCCGGCCATCAGCGCCTCGATCACCAGCGACTCGTCGCCGTAGGCGGACAGCACCAGCACGGCGGTGTCGGGCAGGCGCGAGATCACGTGGCGGGTCGCCTTGATGCCGTCCATCCGCGGCATCTTCAGGTCCATGATGACCACCTGCGGGCGCTCGCGCTCGACCAGCTCGATCGCCTCGACGCCGTCCGCGGCGTGGCCGACGATCTCGATCTGGCTGAGCTGGCCGAGCGCGCTGGCCAGGCTCTGCCGCACCTCGGGCGCGTCGTCGACCAGCGCCACCCGCACCGGCCCGCGGCGGCCGTCGGGCCGGCTGCGCTGGCCGGAGCCGCGCCGGCTGCGCCGCTCGGTGGCGCTCATGCCGGTACCCGCTGGCTCGGCACCCGCGCCAGCACCACGGTCCCGTAGCCGGGCGCCGAGATCAGCCGGTAGGAGCCGCCGGCCAGCTCGACCCGCTCGCGCATGCCGGCCAGGCCGTAGTGCCCGCGGCTGGTCAGCTCGCCGGTGGTGGCCGCGTCGAAGCCGATGCCGTCGTCGCTGATGCGCGTCTCCACCTGCCCCTCGTCGGCCCGCAGGTAGACGATCACCCGGCTGGCGCCGGCGTGCTTGGCCACGTTGGTCAGCGCCTCCTGCACCACCCGGTACAGCACCGTCTCCACGTCCGGGTCGAGCAGCACCTCGCTGGCGCCCATCAGGTCGGTGGCGATGCCGGTGTGGCGCTGGAAGCTGTCCAGCAGGTCGCGCAGGGCCAGCACCAGGCCGCGCTCGTCCAGCACCGGCGGCCGCAGCGCGGTCATCAGCCGGCGCAGCTCGTCGATCTCGCTGGAGAGCACCTGGTGGGCGCCGCTCAGGATGTCCAGCCCGTGGTGCACGTCGCCGAACTCCACCGCGATGCGTGCCTCGTCGAGCCCATAGCCCAGCGCGGTGAGCCGCTGGATCGGCCCGTCGTGCAGCTCGGCGGCGATGCGGGTGCGCTCCTCCTCGGCGCTGCGCATGGTGCGGTCCAGCAGCATGCGCCGGTCGGCCTGGACGCGCTCCAGGATGCCGTTGGCGGCCTCCAGCTCCGCCCGCTGCGCCCGCAGGGTGGCGTCGTCGGTGCCCAGCTCCGACAGCAGCCCCGCCATGCGCACCATCAGCAGGCTGAACAGCACCAGCCAGGCGATCGCGATCGCCAGCACGTCGACCGCCGCGCCGCGCAGGTCCTGCACCGCCAGCACGCCGGGCGCCACCAGCGAGAGGGTGGCCAGCAGCGCCAGCCGGCGCCTGCGGGTGCGCACGTCCAGCCGGCCGGGCTCGGACGGCTCGGTCACGCTGCGCATCGAGGGGTGCAGCGCGGCCGTGCCGATCAGCAGGTAGCTCGCCAGCCAGCCGACCGCCAGCATCCGGTCGACCCCCTCGGCCGGCGGCGTGCCGTCGTGCAGGATCCGCACCAGGCTGCAGACGGTGTCGCTGATCAGCACCGCCGCCAGCGCGCCGACCAGCAGGTAGAAGGCCGGCTGGCGCGCGCCGGGGCCGATCAGCAGGCGAAAGCCGATCGCCAGCAGCAGCATGTCGACGCTCGGGTAGGCGATCCAGGTGAGCCGCTCCGCCAGGGTGACGTGCTGGGTGTCGACCGCCGGCCCGATCAGGAACACCCAGTAGACCACCGCCAGGCTGGTGGCCACGATGGCGGTGTCGATCAGCCCGATCGGCTGGCGCCGGCCGGTCCGCCGCCGGACCATCAGCAGCAGCCCGGCAACCAGCAGCGGGTAGCGCAGCAGATAGACCGCGTCCACCAGCGAGCCGTACTGCTGGATGCCGCCGGCGCGGCGGTCGAGCAGCTCGCCGACCAGGTCGGCGACGAAGTACGCCAGCAGGCCGGCGGCCAGCAGCCGCCAGGCGGTGGCGTGCTGCGGGCGGTACAGGCGCAGGCCGAGCACCACCGCCGCCACCCCCGAGAGGCCGACGACCCCGTAGATCACCATGTCGGGGATCCCGACCGGCAGCAGTCCGGACGGACCGAGCAGCAGGTTCAAGGCGACCAGCCCGGTGCCGGCGACCAGGTACCGCGCCCACAGCTGGTGGGCTCGTCGGGTCCCCGTCCCCGAAGCGGTGGCGTAACCCGCGGCGGCGGCGTTCGGCATGGGGTTCCTTCCAATCTGGCCGAACGAGGCGGTGTGTCTTCATTGTGCGGAACCGCGCTCGGCACCACACGAATCCTCCAAGCTCCGCATTCTGGTGGCGTGTCGGCTTGGAGGCAAGCCTCTCGAACCACGACGGCCCGATCCAGTCCCCTCGAGGTCCGGCCGTATCCGCCGGTGACCGGGGTCGGGTTGTGGTTGGTCGGGCCATGTGGTTTGTATCGGCGCGCCCAGCCGGGCGATCGAGGCGACAGGCGGGAGGAGCGCATGGACGTCGTGGAGATGATGCCGTTCGCCGGCGTGCTGGGCGTCGAGCTGCTCGACGCCGCCGCCGCGGAGGTGCGCGCCAGGGTCGCCTGGGACCCGTCGCGCTGCACCGCCGGCGGCGTGCTGCACGGCGGCGTGCTGATGGGGCTGGCCGACTCGGCCGGCGCGCTGTGCGCCTTCCTCAACCTGCCGGAGGGCGCGACGGCCACCACCACCATCGAGTCCAAGACGAACTTCCTGCGCGCGCTGCGCGAGGGGTACGTCGAGGCGGTCGCGCGGCCGCTGCACGCCGGCCGCACCACCATCGTGGTCGACACCGAGCTGCGCGACCCCGCCGGCCGCCTGCTCGCCCGCACCACCCAGACCCAGGCGGTGATCATGGGCTCCAGGTAGGGCGGATACACTTCGTTTCGCGGCGAAGGGCGACGTTGGAGGGCGAAGCATGCGGTTGGTGACGATCCGGACGGCGAACGGGACCAGGGCGGGAAGGGTCGACGGCGACCGCGTGGTCGAGCTGGACGCGCCCGACGTGGGCGTGCTGCTGTCCGATCCCGACTGGGAGCGGGTCGCCGCCGGCGGCGCGGGGCCCGAGCACGCCCTGGCCGAGGCCGACCTGGCGACGCTGGTGGCGCGACCCTCCAAGGTGGTCTGCCTGGGGCTCAACTACGCCAGCCACATCAAGGAGATGGGCCGCGAGCTGCCCGAGTACCCGACGCTGTTCGCCAAGTTCGCCGGCACGCTGATCGGCGCGCGCGACCCGATCCTGCTGCCACGGGTCTCCGAGCAGGTCGACTGGGAGGTCGAGCTGGGCGTGGTGATCGGCCGGCCGGCGCGCCACCTGAGCGAGCGCGAGGCGGCCGCCGCGATCGGCGGCTACACGGTGATCAACGACGTCAGCGTGCGCGACTACCAGAGCCACACCAACCAGTTCCTGGCCGGCAAGATCTTCGAGCAGACCACCCCGGTGGGCCCCGCGATGGTCACCCTGGACGAGCTGCCCGACGGCGGCGCGGACCTGCGGGTCCGCTGCGAGGTCGACGGCCAGCTGATGCAGGACGGCCGCACCTCGGACCTGCTGTTCAACCCGGCGCAGATCATCGCCTACCTGAGCGAGATCATCACCCTGGAGCCCGGCGACCTGATCGCCACCGGCACGCCGGCGGGCGTGGGCGCGGCCCGCACGCCGCCGGTGTGGCTGCGCCCCGGCCAGGTGGTCCGCACCGTGGTGGAGGGCGTGGGGGAGTGCGTCAACCGCTGCCAGCCGGAACCGGCGGCCGGCTGAGCTCGGCGAGCTGCTCGGCCGGCTGGCGGCGCAGCCAGCTCTGCAGGCTCTCGCCGTCCTCGCGGCAGGCCAGGTAGGAACCGATCAGGTGGCCGACGACCTCCTCGGCGTCGTCGGCGTTCACCCGCGAGCGGATCCGCTGGCCGAGCGCTCTGGACTCGCCCAGCTCGCCGCCGAGGTGGAGCTGGAAGTTGCCGGAGCCGGCCGACTCGCCCCCCGCCAGCCCGATGTCGGAGAGCTGGTAGCGGGCGCAGGAGTTGGGGCAGCCGTTGACGTTCAGCCGCACCTTGCCGTCGAAGTCCGGGAAGCGCCGCTCCATGGCGTGCACCAGCTCGGCGGCGCGCTGCTTGGTCTCCACCAGCGCGAGCTTGCAGAACTGCATGCCGGTGCAGGCCATGGCGCCGCGCCAGAAGGGACTCGGATAGGCGGGCAGGCCCAGCTCCTCCAGGCGGGCGACCGCCTCGCCGACGCGCTCCCTGGGGATGTCGAGCACCAGCAGCTTCTGCTGGGTGGTCAGCCGCACGCGGCCCTGGCCCAGCTCGCGGGCGAGCCTGGCGACCGCGATCAGCTGGCTGCCGGAGGTGCGGCCCACCAGCGGGGCGACCCCGACGTAGTAGCGCCCGTCCTTCTGCCGGTAGACGCCCACGTGGTCGCGGTGCACCGTGCTGGACGGCGGCGCCTCCGGCCCGTCCTCCAGCGGGTGGTGCAGGTAGTCGTCCTCCAGCACCTTGCGGAGCTTGTCGACGCCCCAGGCGCCGACCAGGAACTTCAGCCGCGCCCTGGTGCGCTTGTCGCGGCCGCCGTGGTCGCGGAACAGCGAGGTGAGCGCCACCAGGAACTCGGTGGCCCGCTCGCGGGGGACGAACACGCCGAGCCGCTCGGCGAACCGCGGGGTCGACGACAGGCCGCCGCCGACCCAGGCGTCGTAGCCGAGCCGCCCGTCCGGGTGGGCCACGCCGACCAGCGCGCCGTCGTTGATCTCGTGCATCGCGCAGTGGTCGCGGCAGCCGCTGATCGACAGCTTGTACTTGCGCGGCAGGTTGGTGAACTCCTTGGTGTGGGTCAGCCGGGCGTTGGCGGCGGCCAGGTCGCCGCTGGCGTCGAACACCTCGCCGGCGTCCACCCCGGCGACCGGGCAGCCGAGGATGTTGCGCACCGTGTCGCCGCAGGTCTGCACGGTCTCCAGGCCGACCTTGGCGAGCTCGTCCCAGATCGCCGGCACGTCCTGGATCACCACCCAGTGCAACTGGATGTTCTGCCGGTCGGTGACGTCGGCCACGTCGCGGCAGCGCTGCCTGGCGATGCGGCCGATCGCCTCGAGCTGCTCGGAGGTGAGCGCCCCGCCGGCGATGCGGAGGCGCATCATGAAGTAGCCGGCCTCCTCGGGCCGCTGGGTGTACAGGCCCCACCAGCGGAAACGGATCTTGAGGTCCTCCGGGTCGATGCTGGCGTAGCCCTCGCGCGCGTAGCGCTCGATGCGCGGCCGGATGTCGAGCGGGTCCAGCTCGTCCTTGGCCCGCTCGACCGCGTTGCGGCGGTCCTGCATGGCTGGGGCTGGGGCCTGGGTCATGCCGGCAGTCTCCTTCGTGGGGCCGCCTCGGCGTCGAGCTCGGCCAGTGCGGTGGCCAGGCGCATCGAGGCGGTCTGCTGGTGCAGGCCGCACTCGCGGTCGGAGGCCGCCTCCCACCACCAGCGGCCGTCGCGCTCGCCCTCGCCGGGCCGCGGCGCGCGGGTGCAGGGCGCGCAGCCGATCGAGGTGAAGCCCTGCTCGTACAGCGGGTGCAGCGGCAGGCGCTCGGCGCTGGCGTACTCCAGCGCCTCCTCCCTGGTCCAGTCGGCCAGCGGGTTGAGCTTCACCACGCCGCCGTGGGCCTGGTCGAGCTCGACCTTGGCGATGCCGGCCCTGGCCAGGCCGCCGTCGCGTCGCAGGCCGCTGATCCAGGCGTCGAGGTCCTCCAGCGCCCGCCGCAGCGGCTCGACCTTGCGCACGTGGCAGCAGAGCTTGCGCAGCGCGCGGTCGCGGCGGAACAGGTTCGGCCCGTGGCGCGAGACCATCGCCTCGACCGTGGGCCCGTCCGGGGTGATCACCTCGACCTCGAGGTCGAAGCGGGCGCGCACGGTGTCGATCAGCTCGTAGCTCTCCTCCGGCAGGCGGCCGGTGTCGATGGTGACCACCCGCACGCCGGGGTCGATCCGGCGGGCCAGGTCGAGCATCACCATGCCCTCGACCTGGAACGAGGTGACGATCGCGCAGCGCTTGCCGAAGGCGCCCAGCGCCCAGGCGAGCACCTCGCCGGCGCTGGCGTGCTCCAGCCGCCTGGCCGCCTCGGAGACCTCGGCAGGGTCCATCCTGGGCATCAGGCGACCGCCTTGGACGGCTGGTGGTGCGCGGAACGATCAGGGGTTGCTGCAACGGATGTGGCTGTGGCCGCCACGGGGGGAGCTCCTCTCCTCGAGCGCTGGTCGCCGGTCGAGACGGCCCGGCAGTCGAGAGAGAGTCCGCAGTGCTACGTTGCGCTGGGCGACCGCCGGGCCCGGCGACAGGCGCAGCGCACCACGCGCCCGTAGTCGAGGGCGCGGTTGCGGGTCAGCAGCACGACGGTCACGCGCCTACCGTGCCGGACCACCGGAGCTCGTGTCAAGCGCGCGAACCTCGCGATCCAGCCATCGTTGGCCGGCCAGCGTGTCCGCCAGCGCGGCGACCTGGCCGACCACCAGGGTCGCCGGCGGGCCGATCCCGGCGGCGCCCGCCAGCTCCGGGAGGTCCGCCAGGGTGGCGCGCACCGAGCGTTGCCGGCCGGTGGTGGCCCACTGCACCAGCACGGCCGGCTGCGACGCCGGCCTGCCGGCCAGCAACAGCGCCCGGCAGACGCCCCGCAGCCGCTCGGCGGCCATCAGCACCACCAGGGTGTCGGCCGCGCCGGCGACCGCCGCCAGGTCGGTCGCCTTGCCGCCGGCCAGGCTGGCGGTCACCACCGCGAAGCTGGCGGCCACCTCCCGGTGGGTCAGCGGCACGCCGGCCGCCGCCGGCGCCGCCAGGGCGGCGCTGACGCCGGGCACCACCTCGAAGGGCACGCCGGCGCGCACGCAGGCCAGCGCCTCCTCGCCGCCGCGGCCGAACACGAACGGGTCGCCGCCCTTGAGCCGCACCACCTCCAGGCCGGCCAGCGCCCGCTCCACCAGCAGCCGGTTGATCGCCTCCTGCCCGAGCCCGCGGCGGCGCGGCGCCTTGCCGGCGTCGATCCGCTCGGCCCCGGCGGGCGCCAGCTCCAGCAGCTCCGGCGGGGCGAGCCGGTCGTAGACCACCACGTCCGCGCGGGCCAGCAGCTTGGCGCCGCGCAGGGTCAGCAGCTCCGGGTCGCCCGGCCCGGCGCCGACCAGGTGGACCGTGCCCACCCGGGCCGCCGGCGCACCGGGCTCGCGCACCGGCCCGCTCACCGGGCCGGCTCCGCCGGCCCCACCAGGCGGGCCAGCAGCAGCTCGCGCGCCCGGTCGGTCTGGCCGTCACGCACCAGGGCCTCGAGCTCCTCCAGCCGCAGGGCGTCGCGCCAGCGGCGCGAGCGCTCGCCGAGGTCGGGCAGCAGCGGCAGGGTCTGCTCGCGCACCTCGCCGAGCAGCGCGGTGAGCTCGCCCCACTCGGGGCCGAAGCGCTCCTCCAGCAGGCGGCGCACGCGGCTGGCCAGCGCGGGGGAGCGGCCGCCGGTGGAGACCGCGATGCGCAGGTCGCCGCGCCGCAGGACCGCCGGGGCGGCGAAGTCGCAGTGCTCGACGTCGTCGACCAGGTTGACCAGTACGCCGCGCTCGCGCGCGTGCCGGTGGATGGCGGCGCGCTCGGCGGGGTCGTCGGAGGCGGCCACGCAGAGGAACGCGCCGTC
>DASVXQ010000316.1:0-9349 GCA_036392615.1 Actinomycetes bacterium
CGGCGTCGAGGTCGACCTGGCCGGATCCGGCGACACGGCGGCGGTCTCAGGCCATGCGGCCGCCGCATGCCGGTCGGGTGCCCGGCCCCGCGCGGCGAGCGGTCGGCCAGGGCCGTTCTTCACCTACGAGCTCGTCTGCTCGGTCGACCGCGCACGCGCCGCCCAGGGTCTCTGCTCGACCACGACGCCATGCACCGGCACCGGCGGCCTGTTCTTCGCCTTCCGGACGCTGCACCGTCCCGACGGCGGGACCGGACCGGCGGGCTCCGCCTGCGTCTCGCCGGCACAGGCCAGGGCCAGCCCCGCCCTGACCGCCGCGGACGTCTTCGCCGCCATCCGCCGGGTGCGACTCCCTCCAGGGACGATCCACGTCACCCCGAGCGGCCGAGGTCTCGCCAACCTGCCCACCCGCATCTGGCTCGTCGGCGACACCCAACCGCCCGTCGACCTCCAGGTCGCGGGCTCGGTCATCCACGCCGATTTCCAGCCGGTCAGCTTTCGATGGAACGCCCAACCGGGCGGTGCCCGGACCGCCCCGCGGACCGTCATCGGCCCGGCCCGGCCCGGCGGCCGGGACGGCGCCTCGGCGATGGTCTTCACCAGGCGTGGCGAGTTCGTCGTGTCGGTGGTGACCACCTGGTCGGCGGCCGCATTCCTGGACGGCCGCTACGTCGGCCGGGTCGACGACCTCACCTCGACCGCGAGCATCCCCTACCCGGTCGCCGAGCTCCGCACGGCGCTGAGCGACTGACCCGCCCGCCTACTCCGGGGCCGACTGCTCCAGCTCCAGGCCGACCGTCTCGGGGAGTGGGGCGAACAGGGCGCTGGCCAGGACCACCGGCGCGCAGATGACCACGGCGGCGAGCGCGAAGCTGTCGAGTGCGTCCGAGATGGTGCCGAAGGCGAGCAGCCCGGCCACGGCGCCGAGCACGCCGGCGGCGACCAGCCAGCCGGCCACGCTGGCGCGCACGCTGGTCGGGAACAGCTCGGCGGCGAGCGCGGCCGTGGCCGGCCCGTACGCGGCGGCGGCAACGATCGCCAGCAGGTAGCCGCCGACCGCGCCGGTCGGGGTGCCGCTGTAGGTGACCATCCCGGCCAGCGCGACCAGCACCTGGCCGGTGGCCGCGGTGCGCCGCCGCCCGAAGCTGTCGGCCGCCCAACGGCCGACCAGCAGCCCCCCGAGGCCGAGCGGCCCGGCCACCAGCACCATCAGCGCCGTGGTCCCCCGCGACATGCCGAGCGCGTTCTCCGCGTAGACGAACAGGAAGGTGTTCGCCGGACCGATCACGAACGAGAACGCGAAGGTCAGCGCCGTGAGCAACCAGAGCCGAGGCCGCAGGTCCCCGCGCAACCGCCCAGCGACCCACAGCGCCCGCAGCCCGCCGCTGGTTCCCGCCGGATCGGGCGGCGCCTCGGACGGGCCGGTGTCGACGGCGACGCCGAGGGCCGCGCCGGTGCGCAGGCGGCGGTAGCGGTCGGGCTCCCTGAGCTTGCGGGCGACCAGGGGCGTCACCGCGAGCGGGACCAGGGCCAGGGCGAACAGCCCGCGGAAGCCGAGCTGGTCGCCGAGCACGCCGCGGAGCAGGGCGGTGAGGCCGGCGCCGACGGCGTATCCCGCGGTGACCAGGGCGATCGCCTTGGCGCGGTCCCGGCTGGTGGTCTCCTCGGCGGCGATCACGCCCGAGATGGTGTTGCTGGCGGACAGCAGCGGGCGGCCGAGCGCGAAGATCGTGACGAACCACCAGAAGGTGGGGCTGAGCGCCGCGGTCGCGGTCAGCGCGAGCCCCAGGGCGAGGCAGCCGAGCAGGGTCAGCTTGCGCCCGAAGCGGTCCGCCATGCCGGCCAGCGGCAGGCTGCCGATCGAGGCCAGCCGGATGACCGCCAGCCCGACCCCGAGGGTGGTGCCCGACAGCCCGACCTGAGCCGCGATCGACCTGCCCGTCTGGTCGGCGCCGAAGGTCCTGGCCACGTCGCCGAGCGCGGCGGTGGCGCCGAACTGGGCGAACCCGGCCGCCAGCGCGAACCACCCGGCCGCGAGGATCGCCGGATGGCGCCACCCGTAGAGCCGCACGGGTGCGGAGCCGGTTTCAGGGTCCTGGAGCGTCACGCGGCGAGCGAACCACGTCCAGCCGCCCCACGCCACTACGGCGCCCTCCCTCCAGTGCCGCGGTTGGCGCTAGGATGGGCGCGCGCTTTGTGAAGAACCTCACAAGGCCAAGGAGGCAATGATGGCGGAGCTTTCGCGGCCGGTCGGTCTCGGTCTGGCCGCTCGTGGCAGCGTCTCCGACGCGGTCGCGTGGGCGGAGCGGGCCAGGCAGGCCGGCCTCGACTCCGTGTGGATCCACGACAGCTACTTCGAGCGCGACGCGGTCACCTATGCCTCGGCGATCGCTTCGCAGGTTGGCGGCATCCGCGTCGCCATGGGGGCGCTGAACCCGTTGACCCGACACCCGGTGCTGGTGGCGATGACCGTGAGCGCGGTCGACGACATGGCGCCCGGCCGGGTCGTCCTCGGGATGGGCACCGGGCTGCCGCTGCGGCTCGGCCAGATGGGCATCCCCTACACGCCGGACGCCGGGCTGGAGGCGGTCAGCCAGGCGATCGACACGATGCGGGCGCTGTGGAGCGGCGAGCGGGTGCCGTCGGGCCAGCCGAACCTGCCGCCGGTGCAGCCGATGTTCCCGCCGGTGCACCGGGTGCCGATCTACATCGCCGCCTACCGCTCGGCCTTCCTGCGGCTCGCCGGCGCCAAGGCGGACGGCTACCTGGCGCGCCCCGCGGAGTCGATCGCGTCGCTGCGCCGGATGCTGGTCACCCTGCGCGAGGCCTCGGTCGCCGCCGGCCGCGGCGAGGGCGCCGTTGACGTGGCCGGCTACCTGCTGACCCTGGTCGACCGGAGCCGTCGCGAGGCGCTGAACCGTGCCAAGCGCGAGCCGTTCGTCATCTACATGATGAGCGTCCAGTCGGACCTGGCGATGCGCCGCGCCGGCCTGGACCCGGAGCTCAAGAACCGCGTGGCCGCGGCCTGGCGGGCGGAGGACTACCACAAGGCCGCGAACCTGATCCCAGACGAGCTGCTGGACGCGTTCATGCTCTGCGGCACCAGGGAGGAGGTCGCCGAGGGGGCGGCCGCCTACCACCAGGCCGGCATGGACCTCCCGCTGCTCCAGCCGGTGCTCCAGACCGAGGACCAGATCCGCGAGGTGCTCGGCGCCGCCGTCGTGTACGGCCGCGAGTCCGCGGCGGCGCCGTTACCGAGCGCACGGTCCGCGGCCGCCTCCACTCCAGGACCCGACAGACTGGAAACGGCCGTCGAGCCGGAGCCAGCCCGGCCCGCGGCCCCGGCCGCGCAGGCAGGGCTCGCGGGCGCAAGGCAGGAGCGGCGGGGGATCGTGCGGCGGGCGGGCGCGTGGTTCGAGATCGCGCGGCCGTTCAGCTTCACGGCGTCGACGGTGCCGGTGGCGGCCGGCGGCGCGCTCGCCGCGCTGGACGGCAGGCTCAACTGGCCGCTGTTCGTCGGGGCGCTGATCGCGGCGGTGCTGCTGCACATCGGCACCAACGTGGTGAACGAGATCTACGACGTGCGCAAGGGGATCGACAGCATCACCTCGCCGCGGGCGAGTCACGCGCTGCTGAAGGGACGGCTCAGCGAGCGCGAGGCGTTCACCCTGGCGACCGTCGCCTTCACCGGCTGCGTGGCGATCGGCGTCTGGCTGGTGGCCGCGCGCGGCTGGCCGGTGGCGGTGTTCGGGGTGCTCGGCCTGATCGGCGGCCTCGGCTACACGGCGCCGCCGCTCGAGTACAAGTTCCACGCGCTCGGGCCGCCGCTGGTGTTCCTGCTGATGGGACCGCTGATGGTGATCGGCTCCTACTACGTCTCCAGCGGCACGTTCACCTGGGCGGCGCTGGTCGCGAGCCTGCCGGTCGGGCTGCTGGTGACCGCGATCCTGCACGGCAACGAGTGGCGGGACGTCAGCGAGGACGCCCGCGCGGGCATCTCGACCCTGTCCATCCGGGCCGGACGCCGCTTCGCCCACGAGCTGTACCTCACCCTGGTGATCGGCGCGTACCTGGTGCTGGCGCTGGCGGTCGCGCTCGGCGTGCTGCCGCCGCTCTCCATGTTGGCGATGCTGTCGCTGCCGCTGCTGGTCCGGGCGGTGCGTGCCTCCGAGCTGGGCGCGACCGGCCAGCAACGCGCGATCGCGATGATCGACCTGGAGACCGCCCAGCTCCACGCCGCCTTCGGCTTCCTGCTGGTGGCCGGGCTGGCGATCGCGGCGGCGGTCCGGTGAGGCGCCATCGTCGCGCCCGCGACCCGCTGCTGCTGGCCGGCCTCGGCGCCGCGTACAGCGCGTTCGCGCTCACCTTTCGCGGGCCGAGGCCGGCGTTCTGGCAGCGCATGACCGCGACCGGCCTGACGCTCGGGACGCTCGCGCTGGCCACCGAGCCGGAGCTGCGGCGCGCGCGCATCCGCGGCCGCGACGTGGCGACCGGGCTCGCCTCGGCGGCGGGGCTCTACGGGATCTTCCTGGTCGGCGACCGGGTGGTCCGCCGCATGCTGCGCAAGGGCGGGGAGCAGATCGGCGACGTCTACGCGCTGCGCGAGCTGGGGCCGGCGCCCGAGCTGGCGGCCCGGTTGGCGCTGGTGATCGGCCCGGCCGAGGAGCTGTTCTGGCGGGGCTTCGTCAATCCCCGGCTGCAGCGGCGGCTCGGCCACTGGCCCGGCGCCGCCGCCGGCTCCTTCGCCTACGCCGGCGCGCACGTGGCCACCGGGAACTTCACCCTGTTCGGCGCGGCCGGCATCGCCGGCGCCTACTGGTCGGCGCTCGCCGCCGCCGGGATGCCCATGGGTGCGCTGGTGGTCAGCCACGCGGCCTGGGACCTGCTCACCTTCCTGGTGGCGCCGACCACGCCGGGCCAACCCGAACCCTGAGCGCCGGTGCGCGTCGTCGTCGGGCTCGGCAACCCGGGCCCAGCCTACGAGGCCACCCGCCACAACCTCGGCGCCCGGGCGGTCCGCATCCTGGCCGACCGCTACCGGGTGCCGCTGGAGCCCGACCCGATCGGCGCCCTGGTCGGCCGGGTCGCCGGGCCCCCCGATGCGCTGCGGCTGGCCATCCCGCAGACCGGGATGAACGACTGCGGCCCGGTGGTCCGCGCGCTCTGCGACCGTGAAGGCCCGGAGGACCCGAGGCGGCTGCTGGTGGTCCACGACGAGCTCGACCTGCCGGTCGGGCGGCTCAAGGTCAAGGCCGGCGGCGGCACCGCCGGCCACAACGGCCTCCAGTCGATCGTCGAGGCGCTCGGCACCGCCGACTTCGTGCGGATCCGCATCGGCGTCGGCAAGCCGCCGAGCAGCGACGCCGGCGTAGAGTACGTGCTCGGACGTCCGGAGCCGGCCGACCTCGAACGCCTCGACGCCGTGGCCGAGCTGGCCGCCGACGCGGTCGAGCTGGTCGTCGCCGAGGGCGTGGGCACGGCCATGACCCGGTTCAATCGGCGGAGCGACTGAGCGCGAGCGCCGGCGCCGGACGCCTGGCCGGTGCGCCGGTCAGCGTGACCACGTGCGCGTACAGCGCCTGGCCGTGCAGGCATGGCGGCGGTTGATCGCAGGGGCAGGCGATCCTGGTCGCACGGCTGCCGAACGCGCAGAGCTCGCGGTCGTTCTCGGCCAGGCCGAGCGGGTACGGGAAGGTCCGGTCCCCGCCGACGATCAGCACGGGCAGGCCGTCGACCGTGGCGCGGGCGAACACCGGCCGCCCGACGCGGTCATGGACCGCGCCGCGCCGCCGTCCCGGCCCGGTCGACCCACCCGCGCCCGCACGGCTCGGACCCGCGCCCCGCTCCCGACCGAGGCTCCGGCCGCGCAGACCACCCGGATCCCTGTGGCGGGGAGTGCCGCCGCGGCGGCCGCGGAACGCGACGGCTCGCCTCCGGCGCCAACTGTTGGACGGGCAGGGTTGGTACGCGGCCCGGGCGGCCAGGTAGACGCCGTAGCGGGGATCGACGACCTCGAGCCGCAGGGCGGCCGGGTCGAGGTCGGTGAGGCGGAGCAACACGGCGGCGACGCGCGGACGCAGGTGGCCGTGCTCGTTCCAGTGGCGGCAGGCCGCGCAGCGCCAGGCGTGGGCGGGGCCAGCGCCGACCGCGGGCCAGTGGCACAGCTCGCACGACGGGAACCGAAATTGGCCATCGGGAATATGTGAGAAGATTGGGCAGCCAGGGCACGGCCCGCCGTCGTGGTGATTCGCTACGCGTTTCATGGTGGCGAAAAGCTAGGTCATGGCCACCCGCGTGTCAAAGTAATTACCCGACGAGAATTCCCGCCGGCAGCGCGGCCCGATCCCGTCTGGACCGCCTGGTCGGCCGGCGTCACCCCGCCGTGATGCGCTCGGTGATTCCGCATCGGGCCCAGCCGCGCTACGCTAGAGGCCGGTGAGGCGGGGGACATGGGAACTTTACCCATCGACCAGCACCGATGCGGTGTCGGTCAACCGGTTTCCCACCGCTACCCCGCCTCACCGAAACTCCCTGTCCGCCATCGACGGTTGGCGATCCGGTGGGATGGGGATTCGGAGCGGTGGTTCGCGTTCGTGCTGCTGGCGTGCGCGCTCAGCTGCTTCAACCGACGTTGGCCCACTGGCCCGACCGGGTGCGCAGCCGCAGGCGCGGAAGCAGCCCGGTGGCGCCGGCTTCGATCGCCGCCAGCCGCAGGAACGCGGCGGCCACCGGCTCTGGGACCCTAGCCGGGACGCCTGGCCGAGCTGCTCCAGCCACCAGCCTCCGACCTCGGTCGTGGTGATCACGGAGTGATCGTCGGCCAGCAGCACCAGGCCAGGCGCCTCGGCCACGGCCGGGCCGTCGGTGCCTGCGACCAACCGCTCGGATTCCGGATCGCGCCCATCGCGACCGCTTGCGGTGCTTCTGGGCCTTCGAGTGTGTGCGTCACCGGTCCTTGCTACTCGGCGTAGGGCTGGTCCTTTCCTTGGGCGCTGTAGCCGATGTTCCAGATGTAGCCATCCGGGTCAGCGAAGGATCCGCCGTACCCGCCCCATTGCAACTTCGCCGCGGGCTTGAGGATCGTCCCGCCGGCCTTCCTGGCCTCGTCCAGAACTTCGTCGACGCGGTCCTCGCTGCGCACGACGTAATTGAAGACGACGCCGCTGAAGCCGCTGCCGTCAGGACTCACGCCCACCATGTCGGCGAGCCCGTCGCGGCCGTAGAAGCCGACCATCGAACCGCCGTGTGGAACGAACAACACGGAGATCTTGTAGTCGTTCTGGACCTTCCAGCCCAGCCCTTCCGTATAGAAGCGCTTGGATCGCTCCAGGTCATTGACGCCAAGCAGAATCGAGCTGACGTGGGAGTTCATTCCGTCCATCCTCTCTGGTTCGATTAGGTTTGTGACGCTCGTGTGCTGTCCTCATTTCCTCCGCATTGGCTTCGTCCGGTCGAGTTGGCTTCGCAGCTCCTGGATGCGGACCAGGTTGCCCGCGGGATCGCGGAAGGCGCAGTCACGAAACCCGTACGGCTGCTCGGTCGGCTCCTGGACGATCTCGGCGCCGCCAGCCAGTAGCCACTCGAAGACGCCGTCGACGTCGGCGGTGGCCAGCAGGATGCCGGCGTAGCTGCCCTTGGCCATCATCTCGACGATCGTGCGGCGCTCCTCCTCGGTGAGGCCGCAGCCCGGCGGCGCCGGCGGCTGCAGGACGACGGACGTGCCTGGCTGACCCGGAGGGCCGACCGTGATCCAGCGCAGCCCGCCGTAGCCGACGTCGCTGCGGACCCCGGAGCCGAGGGCGTCGCGCCAGAAGGCTAGGGAGGCCTCCGGGTCGTCGTGCGGGAGGAAGCTGGCGTGAATGGTGTCGTCCATGGCGGTCAGGCTAGCTACGGCTCAGGAGCCGGTGCTTCTTGATTCCTGACCGGTCTGGTCGCCTGTTTGGTCCCGCACGACGGCATCCCGACCGTCGCCTGCGCCGCCCGGTGTCGGTAGGTGCTGGGCGGCACCCCGACCAGCTGGGGTGAAGCGAGTGCTGAAGGTGCCCAGCGAGGAGCAGCCGACCGCAAAACAGACTTCGGTGACGCTGCGGTCGCTGCCACGCAGCAGCGCCGTCGCACGTTCGATGCGCCGGGTCATCAGGTGCCGTGGGGCGACTCGCCGTAGGCGAGCCGGAACTGGTGGCTGAGGTGCCCGCCCGTCGCAGCCCCCGGTTGTGGGCGAGCTGGCTACTGCGCCTGGCTCCTGGTCGCCCTGGTGGTGGTCGCCGTCGCCCACCGCAGGCTCGGCCCCAGCTCGTCGGCCGCGACCTCGACCAGCGAGCGGGTGCTGCCGTCGTCGGCCTGGCAGGACCGCTGCGCCAGACCACCACCGCGTAGAACGCCGGCTCGCCCTCGTGCCACTGTTCGCCGTCGCAGACCCCGGCCCGAGACCGCCACCCGGAACGTCGCCTGGCGGTACCGCCCGGGGTGTAGCGCAGGTCGGGGTCGTCGGTGAGGTTACCGGCGAGGAAGACGCTCGTCTCGGCCATGCTGCTCCCCTCCTTCTACTGCCTGGCCGGGCGGTCTGCCCTGTCCTCGGAACCGGGGAACGGTGGACGCCTTGGCATGCCGCCAGGCCGCCAGGACCCCTGACCGGCGAAGGCGACGCTGGGGCATACTGCTGGGATGTCGCCAAGCGACCGCCAGCGGCTGCGGGCAACCTTCGACCAGGCCGCCGACCTGTACGACCGCGCCCGGCCGGGCTACCCACCGGCGGTCTTCGATGACCTGGCCGCGCTGGCCAGGGTCGGGCCAGGCTGCCGGCTGCTGGAGATCGGCCCCGGGACCGGGCAGGCCAGCGTGCCGCTGGCCGAGCGCGGCTGCCAGATCGTCGCGGTGGAACTGGGCGCAGCGCTTGCCGCCCTCGCCCGGCGCAACCTCGCCCGCTTCCCCAACGTCCAGGTCCTCACCGCCGCGTTCGAGGACTGGCCGCTGCCGGCCGAGCCGTTCGACGTGGTGCTGGCCGCGACCGCGTTCCACTGGATCGACCCGGCGGTGCGGGTGGGCAAGGCCGCGGCCGCGCTGCGACCCGGCGGGGTGCTGGCCACCATCGCCACCCACCACATCGCCGGCGGCGACGTGGCCTTCTTCGCCCAGGTGCAGGCCTGCTATGAGCGCTGGGACCCGGCCACCCCAGCCGGCCTGCGGCTGCCAACCGCCGCCCAGGTCCCCACCGACCGTGCCGAGCTGGACCGCTCGGGTTGGTTTGGGCCGGTGGCGTTCCGCCGCTACCAGTGGGAGCGGTCCTACTCGACCGCCGGCTACCTGGAGGTGCTGCTGACCTACTCCGGCCACCGGGCGCTGGAGCCCG
>DASVXQ010000317.1:0-4957 GCA_036392615.1 Actinomycetes bacterium
GGCTGGGCGAGCGTGCGGCTGCTCGACCGGGAGGACGCCAGGCGGCTGCGGCGCATCGAGATCCCGGCGGCGCCGGCCGGCTGACGCCGCGGTCAGCGACGCCGCACGTCGACCGCCATGGCCAGGGTGAAGCCGCCGAGCATGCCGGCGGCGACCAGCGTGGCCGCGAGCCAGCCGGGCACCGCGCCGCTGGCGATCAGCACCGCGCCGGCCAGCAGCACGGTGGCGACCACCGCGGCCAGCTTCCAGTCGTCGCCGATCACGAAGTCGTACCAGAAGCGCCCGAAGGCCCGCAGCGCGCTCATGGCGCCGCCTCCCCGGGGACCCTGGAGGCGCGGGTGCCGCGCAGCCGCGGCAGGGCGCGCACCAGCACGCGGCTGAGCAGCAGCCAGGCGGCCAGCAGCCCGAGGAGCGCCAGGGTGCCGCCGGGCCAGTGCAGGCTCTCCCCGCCGCGGCGCACGATGCCGAGCCCCTCGACCGACCAGAAGGTCCCGAAGCTCGCCAGCAGCAGGCCGACGCCGTACTTCAGGGTGTTCTCCGGGACCTGCGCCAGCGGGCGGTGGGCGGCGACGCCGAGCGCCAGCACCAGCAGGCCCGCCGCGGCCGCGCCGACGGCGGCGACCGGCACGCTGCCGGCGTTCAGCCCGAAGGTGATCACGATGAAGACCACCTCGACGCCCTCGAGGAACACGCCCTTGAACGACACCACGAAGCCGAACCAGTCCAGCCCCAGCCTCCTCTGCCGGCCGGCCGCCGCGGCGGCGGCGCTCTGCGCGGCGAAGGCCGCCTGCTCGTCGTGGGTGGCCAGCAGGCCGGAGGAGCGCAGCACCGCCTTGCGCAGCCACTGGAGCCCGAAGACCAGCAGCAGGCTGCCGACCACCAGCTGCAGGGCCGCCTCCGGCAGCCAGCTGGTCAGCGCGTAGCCGGCCACCACGGTGAAGGCGGTGAGCGCGACCACCGCGGCGGCGGCGCCGGCGGCGGTCGAGCGCCAGCCGCGGGTGGTGCCCATCGCCAGCACGATGGTGAGCGCCTCGACGAATTCCACGAACGACGCGGTGAAGGTCGCCGCCAGCAGGCCGATGGTCACGCCGGGGTCCATGGCCCAAGCGTACCGGTGGAACCGGACGGCGACACGCCGGCGGGTAGGCGACCCGCCGGCGTGCGGCGAGGAGATGGCGGGCCGGCGACCGGCTCAGTCGCCGGCCCGCCGCGCCCCGGGCTCCGGACCGGCCCGGGGAGGCCGCGCCACTGGGGCGCCCGGCAGCGCGAAGCTACCGAGCCCGCCTAACCGCTCGCTAACGGCCCGGCTGGTCGAGCCGGAAGCTCAGGTCGCTGGGCGGCTCGGCCACGTCCATCTGGGCCTTCTGGAGCTTGCCGGAGTAGTCCCAGTTCAGCGCCTGCCACGAGGTGAACTGCTCCAGCACCCAGATGCCCGACTGGCGGCTGCCGTTGCCGGACAGGCCGTTGCCGCCGAACGGCAGGTGCGCCTCGGCGCCGGAGGTGGAGTTGTTGACGCTGACCATGCCGGCGCGGCAGCGCTCGGCGAAGCGGAAGGCGGTGGCCGCCTCGCGCGTGTAGATCGCCGCCGAGAGGCCGTAGCCGTGCCCGTTGGCCAGCGCCACCGCCTCGTCGAGGCTGCCGTAGCTGGCCACGCCGACGATCGGCCCGAAGGTCTCGGTGCCGTACAGCGCGTCGCCCGGCACCACCCCGTCCACCACCGTCGGGTGCGCGTACAGGCCGGCCTCCGGGTCGCCGACCATGCCCTTGCGCGGGTTGGCGGCGGTGATCCGCCCCTGCCCGGTGGAGCCGCAGAGCCGGTGGTGGCCGTCGATCATCCCCAGGAAGCCCTCGAAGCGCTCCAGGTAGCCCTCGCCGAGCATCGGCCCGTAGAGCACGTCCTGGAACGGGTCGCCGATCGGCGCGTCCGAGACCACCAGGTCGAGCCGCCGCAGGAACTCGTCGTGCACGTCGCGGTGGACGATCACCGTGCCGAGCGAGGTGCAGCGCTGCCCGGCGGTGCCGAAGCCGCTGAACAGCGCGCCCTCCACCGCCAGGTCGAGGTCGGCGTCGGGCGCCACCACCAGCGGGTTCTTGCCGCCGAGCTCGAGGCAGGGCGCCTGGAGGTGACGCCCGGCCAGCTCGCCGAGGCGCCGGCCGACCGCGGTCGAGCCGGTGAAGCCGAGCTTGTCGACCAGGCCCGCGTTCAGCGCCGCCTCCAGCCCCGCGAAGGCGGCCGGCCCGTCGGCCTGCACCAGTTGCAGCGCACCGTGCGGCACGCCGCCGTGCCACAGCAGCTCGGCGAAGGCGTGGGCGACCGCGCCGGCGTGCTCGGAGGGCTTCCACACCACCGTGTTGCCGCACAGCAGGGCGGGCACCAGGTACCAGGACGGCACCGCCACCGGGAAGTTCGCCGCGGTGATCACCGCCGCCACGCCGAGCGGCCGGCGGAAGGTGAACAGCTGCTTGTCGGGCATCTCGCTGGGCACCGTCTGGCCGTAGAGCCGGCGGCCCTCGCCGAGGAAGAAGGTGCAGGTGTCGATCACCTCCTGGACCTCGCCGAGCGACTCCCGCCAGGGCTTGCCGACCTCGCGGGTCAGCAGCGCGGCCAGCGCCTCCTTGTTGGCCTCCACCAGCCGGCCGACCTGCTGGACCACCCGGCCCCGCAGCGGCGCGGGCAGCGCCGCCCAGGAGGGCTGCCCGTCGCGCGCGGCCTGGCAGGCGCGCACGAAGGTGGCGGCGTCCGCCAGCTCGACCTCGGCCACCACCTCACCGAGGTTGGCGGGGTTGCGGGAATGCAGCACCCTGGACTCCGCCGGGCGTGCCAGCTCCCCGGAGATCACCGATCCGAGACGCATCTGCCATCACCTCCCGGACGATCTTCGACGCTGGGGCGCCGGCAGGACAAGACCGGGCGGGAGGGCGGATGGCGCAGCGGGGCAACAGCGGCGGGCGGGACCTGACGGGCGAGCTGGCGGCCGCGCTGCGGGCCGAGGTCGGCGGCGAGGTGGATTTCTCCGCCGGCCGGCGGGCGGAGTACTCCGGCGACGCCTCGCTGTACCGCTGCGTGCCGCTGGGCGTGGTCTTCCCGCGCGAGGCGGCCGACCTGGAGGCGACCCTGGCGGTCTGCCGCGCGGCGGGCGTGCCGCTCACCTTTCGGGGGGCTGGGACGAGTATCGGCGGGCAGGCGGTCGGCCACGGCGTGGTGGTCGACTGCTCGCGGCACCTCGACCGCGTCCTGGAGCTGGACCCGGCGCGGCGCCTGGCCAGGGTCGAGCCCGGGGTGGTGCTCGACGACCTGCGGCGCGCAGCCGGCGCGCACGGCCTCGACGTCGGCCCGGACCCCTCCACCCACAGCCGCTGTACGGTCGGCGGGATGGTCGGCAACAACGCCTGCGGCGCGCACTCGATCGCCTGGGGCCGCACCGCCGAGAGCGTCCTCGGGCTGGAGCTGCTGCTCGACGACGGCACCCGCATGGCCGTGGGCGAGGTGGCCGGGCCGCCGGGCGGCGGCCGCGCCGGCGTGCTGCTGGCCGCCCTGCGCGAGCTGGCCGCCGAGGGCGAGGCAACCATCCGCTCGTCGCTCGGCCGCTTCCCCCGGCAGGTGTCGGGCTACGCGCTGGAGCAGCTGCTGCCGGAGCGGGGCTTCGACCCGGCCCGCGCGCTGGTCGGCAGCGAGGGCACCTGCGCGGTGCTGACCGCGGCCACCTTGGCGCTGGTCGAGCCGCCGGCCGGCCGCGCGCTGGTGCTGGTCGGCTTCGACGACCTGCCAGCTGCCGCCGACGAGGCGCCGGCGATCCTGGAGCGCGGGCCGCTGGCGCTGGAGGGCATCGACACGGCCATCCTCGACACCGTGCGGCGCCGCGGCGGCCGCGTGCCGCCGCTGCCCGACGGGCGCGCCTGGCTCTACCTGGAGGTCGGCGGCGCGGACCCCGCGGAGGCCGCCGGCCACGCCGCCGAGCTGGCGCGGGAGCTGGCCGGCAGGGCTGGCGTGCGCGGCACGCTGGCGGTCGCCGACCGGGCGGCCCAGCGGGAGCTGTGGCGCATCCGCGAGGACGGCGCGGGCCTGGCCACCCGCCTGCCGGACGGCGGGCAGGCGTGGCCCGGCTGGGAGGACGCCGCCGTGCCCCCCGAGCGGCTCGGCGCCTACCTGCGCGACTTCCAGGCGCTGCTGGACCGCCACCGGCGGCAGGGCGTGCTCTACGGCCACTTCGGCGAGGGCTGCGTGCACGTGCGGATCGACTTCGACCTGGAGGAACGTGGCGGGCCGGCCCACTACCGGAAGTTCGTCGAGGAGGCCGCGGACCTGGTCGCCGGGCACGGCGGCTCGCTGTCGGGCGAGCACGGCGACGGCCGCGCCCGCTCCGAGCTGCTGCCGCGGATGTACGCCCCGGAGGTCGTCGAGCTGTTCCGGCGCTTCAAGGCGATCTGGGACCCGGGCGGGCTGCTCAACCCCGGCGTGCTGGTCGACCCGGCAAGGGTCGACGCCGACCTGCGCCCGGCAGCGCCGCGGCGGCGGCTGCCGGTGGCGCTGCGCTACCCCGACGACGGCGGCGACCTCGGGCACGCGCTGCACCGCTGCGTCGGCGTGGGCAAGTGCCGCGCCGCCTCGGGCGGGGTGATGTGCCCCAGCTTCCGCGCCACCAGGGACGAGCGCGACTCCACCCGCGGCCGGGCCAGGACCCTCCAGGAGATGCTCGCCGGCGGGGTGGTCGCCGACCGCTGGCGCTCCGCCGCGGTGCGCGACGCGCTCGACCTGTGCCTCGCGTGCAAGGGCTGCAAGCGGGACTGCCCGGTCGAGGTCGACATGGCCACCTACAAGAGCGAGTTCCTCTACCAGCACTACCGCCATCGGGTCCGTCCGGCGGCCCACTACGCGCTCGGCTGGCTGCCGCTGTGGGCGCGCCTGGCCGCGCTGGCGCCGGGGCTCGCCAACCGCGTCGCCGGCGGGCGGCTCGGC
>DASVXQ010000318.1:0-12423 GCA_036392615.1 Actinomycetes bacterium
CTCGACGCCGCGGCGGGCGTGGCGGGCAGGCCGGGCGAGCTCGGCGAGTCGGCGTGGGCATAGAGAATGCTCACCATCCCGACCATCAGGACGGAGAGCACCGCGGTGGCCGTCAGGCGGCGGCCGACGCGGGTCTGGAACAGCAGTCGGAGCGGTGCCAGGCCGAGGCTCACCACCGTGCGCACGGCTGCGTCGGAGCGTGGCATCGACCAGCGGCCCGGGATGGCCGCTCCGATGCTCTTGGCGGTACGGACGGCGGTTGCCTCCGCGTTCATTCGATCATCTCCTCGGAGTGGTGCCCGCCGCGCCGGTCAGGCGGCGCGTCGGCGGCGGATGGCGCGCCGCACGAGCAGCGCCGCCGTGACGACAGGCCACGCCGAGCCGGCGAGCAGCAGCCCGACGTACTCGTCGCTGCGGTGGAGTGCCTCGGCGAGCCGCATGGTGGCGAACGAGCCGAGTGAGGTGAGCGTGAGCAGAAGGACGCAGGCGAGCACCGGGAGCAGCCAGTAGCGCGTGAGCGCGCCCCGGCGCTTCGGCCCCTCGACCGCGAACGGCAGCGCCAGCATCCCGGCGAGGAACAGCACGAACAGCAGCGTCTGCGCGCAGGTCGCCAGCATCGCCAGCACGCCCAGCGCGACCGCGAATGGGACCACGTAGGCGAGCGCCGAGGTGGTGATGAACGCGCGCTCCGGGCCGTGCCGGCCGATCGCCCAGTCGTTGACGTTGCTGAGGTTGCGCCGCATGACGTCCAGCACGCCGGCCTTGCTGCCGGGCGGGGCGCTGGTCAGCACGGCGCTGCCGGTCTGCACCCGCGACAGCGGGTTGCTGACGAACGAGGTCCAGAACTCCGCAGAGAGCCGCTGGAGCGCCTCCTGCGGCGAGGTGCCGGGCTTGATGCGCTTGCTGGGCGCGGCGGCGGTCACCAGGTCGAGCATGGCGTTGGGGATCGCCACCCCGGGCCTGGCCGCCACCCGCGCGGTCGCCTCTGGCTTGGTGATCAGCACCGTGCTGGCCATCACCAGCAGCAGGGCGAGCAGCCAGGTGCGCCGCGACGGCCGCAGCATCACGCCGTAGCCGATCAGCGCGACCACCAGGAGCTCGGTGCCGGCCTCCAGCGGGAGCCGCTGCTCGGCGCGCCAGGAGGCGATCGAGCGGGCCGTGCGGGTGCCGATCAGGAAGTCGAACAGGTTGAGCCGGTAGACGTCGCGCTGCCGTTCGATCGACGCCTTGGCGAGCCAGGAGGTGCCGTGCATGAGCTGACGGGAGTAGAGGTTGAGCAGGCCGCGCCCGGGGACGTCGACCTTCTCGCGCTGGTAGTCCCAGACGGCGGAGCCGACCCCGGGCGCGGCCGGGTCGTCGGGGCGGTGGGGATTGGCGATCGCCACCAGCGCCAGCAGCACGACGGCCAGGACCAGGTAGCGGAACAGGATCGACCGCACCTGCCCGGCGACGGTACGCTCCCGTGCCGGCCGGTTCAGGACCCTGACCGCCGCCTCGGGCAGCCCGGCGCGACGGCCATCGACGGTGCTGTTCACGGCTTCCCCTTCACGTGAACCGGGCCACCCGGATGGTCGGTGATCGAACATTTGTTCGAGCGAATGTATGTTCGACCAAACGCGAGGCATAGTCAAGTTTCGTGGCGAAGCTCCACGTCGGGGCGGGGCCTATCCCTCTGGCGCCAGCGAAATTCGCGAAGCGACCGGACCGCGGCGAATGTCGTCAGAGCACCTGAAGTCCCGGAGGCGGCCTTCCGCCCGCTCAGCGCAACGAACCGCCGGGCCGCGGGGCGAGCTCAGCGCGACCGGCTGGGCGGCGAGCTCGGCCGGGGCGCGAGCATCGAACCGTAGGGCTGCGGCGGAGTCACCAGCGCCTCCTCCAGCAGGCGGTAGAACAGCAGGCCGCGGTGGATGGCAGAGCGCCGGTTGAAGCGGAAGGTGAACTCGTCCAGGTACCAGGCGAGCTGCTGCCCTGTCGAGCCGTGATGGGTCCGCAGCAGCCAGTCGGCCAGCCGGCGCTGCACCACTCCGAGGTGCGCCGTCCCCCGCTCGCCCATGGCCGCGGCCGCGTGGCAGCCCACCCGGCCGAGCGCGTCCAGGTTGCGCAGGCGGTCGGGCACCACCGTGGCGCCGGGCTCGACCGCCCAGGCCACGAAGCGCATCAGCGAGGCGTCGCCCGCCGAGGCCAGCGGCTGCATGCGCACCCGGCCGGCCTGGTCGCCGCGGTCCTCGACCGCGATGGCGATCACCTGGCGGTCGGCGCCGGCCGGCACGGACGTCCGGCCGACCTCGACCACGCCCTCCAGCCGAGGTCGCCCGGAGCGCACCATCGCCCGCCGCAGCCGGTGCAGCATCGCCCAGGCGGTCTCGTAGCTGCCCAGGCCGAGCTCGCGCTGGAGCCTTCGCGCGGAGACGCCCTCCTCAGCGGTGCTGACCTGCCACGCCGCGGCGAACCAGGTCCGCAAGGGCGTGCGCGTGCCCTGGAAGAGCGTGCCGGCGGTCACCGTGGTGCCCTGGCCGCAGGAGCGGCACACCAGCCGGCGGCGGGAGCCGCGCCAGGGCGGCCCGCTGTGGCCGCAGCGGGCGCAGACGAAGCCATCGGGCCAGCTCAGCCGCTCGAGGTAGGCGAGGCAGGCGTCCTCGTCGGGGAAGAACGCCAGGAACTCGTCCCAGTCGCGGGCATAGTCGACCCCGGCGACCGGATTCCCGGAGGCGCGCTGGATCGGTATGGACGGCTGCATTCATCCGATCTTGCGCCGTACCCGTGACAATCGATGTCGGGGGCGCCTACAGCCCGCCGACGTGGGGGACCGGCCAGACCTTGATGAACGCCCGGCCGACCAGCGCCGCCCTCGGGACCTGGCCGAAGAAACGGGAGTCGGCGGAGTCCTCGCGGTTGTCGCCCATCATCCAGTAGTGCTCCGGCTTGACCCGTACCGGCCCGAAGTCGGACGTGAACGTGTTGGGCGGCAGGTATGCTTCGACCACCGGCCGGCCGTTGCGCCACAGCCGGCCGTCGCGGCCCTCGACGACGTCGCCGGGCAGCCCGACCACCCGCTTGATCAGGTCCTCGCTGCCGGGCGGGGTGCCGCCGAGGCTCTGGGCGACCGCGCGCCGCACCCAGGACATCGGGCCCTGGTCGGCGACCCGCTTGTCGGCCGTCTCCCGCACGAACACCACCACCTGGCCGTGCTTCGGCTCGCCGAGGCGATAGGCCAGCCGGTTGACCACCACCCGGTCGCCGACGTCAAGGGTCGGCTCCATGGACCGCGAGGGGATGAAGAACGCCTGCACCAGGAAGCCCTTGACCAGCACGGCCAGCACGAAGGCGGTGAGCACCAGCAGCGGCAGCTCGGCGGACAGGCGGGACTGACGGCGTCGGCTGTGCCGGCCGTGATAGCGCTGCATCCGGGTCGGCTGGACCCGTTCGCCAGGGTTCAACGTCGCGCGCTCCCGCCCGTGATGGGTGCCTCCTGTTCTCCCGTGATCGCGGGCCCGACGCTCGAGGCGGGGGGACGGGCCCGACAACGAATACCACTCTATCGCGGGCAGCGTCGAAAGCCCGCGGCGCGGCTCGGGCGACCGGCCTGGCCTCCAGCGCCCGGACCAGGCAGACTGGTGCGCCTTCCGCCGCTGTGTAGAGTGATGCCGATACGTCCCGCCCGCGGTCGGACAGAACCGCGCCAATT
This sequence comes from Actinomycetes bacterium, assembly GCA_036392615.1. Classification (GTDB taxonomy): domain Bacteria; phylum Actinomycetota; class CALGFH01; order CALGFH01; family CALGFH01; genus DASVXQ01. The sequence goes on from DASVXQ010000318.1 coordinate 3,686, forward strand.
CGGTGGAAGAGAATGCAATTGTTTCGCTGAACCGGCGAAGTCCGGGCCTTTCGCCAGGCAGATCCCCACTTTGACTTCCGATTCCGTCGTAGTACCGTCCGCCTGTGCGGCCGTGGCAGGGAGGGATACATGGGGCAGACCGAGCTAGCGCCGAACGTCCCGACGCGCCCGCCGGCCTTGGGCACGCTGCCGGCGATCGAGCTGCTCGGGGTCAACAAGCGCTTCCCCTCGGGGGCCGCCGAGGTGGTGGCCGTCGAGGACGTGGAGCTGGCGGTCGGCGCCGGGGAGTTCTTCTCGCTGCTGGGACCGTCCGGCTGCGGCAAGACCACCACCCTGCGGATGCTGGCCGGCTTCGAGGAGCCCACCAGCGGCCGCATCCTGCTCTATGGGAAGGACATGGTCGGCGTGCCGCCCTACCGGCGCGATGTCAACATGGTCTTCCAGCACTACGCGCTGTTCCCCCACATGAGCGTGTACGACAACATCGCCTTCGGCCTGCGCCACAAGAAGGTCGCCAAGGACGAGATCCAGCGCCGGGTGGCCGACGCGCTCCGCCTGGTCGAGCTGGAGGGCAGGGAGCAGCGGCGGCCGCGGCAGCTGTCCGGAGGCCAGCAGCAGCGGGTCGCGCTCGCCAGGGCGCTGGTGAACCGCCCACGCGCGCTGCTGCTCGACGAGCCGCTCGGCGCCCTGGACCTCAAGCTGCGCCGGGCCATGCAGCTGGAGCTCAAGCGCATCCAGCGGGAGGTCGGCATCACCTTCGTCTACGTGACCCACGACCAGGAGGAGGCACTGACCATGTCCGACCGGCTAGCGGTGATGAACGCCGGCCGGATCGAGCAGCTGGGGACCCCGAGGGACCTCTACGAGCGGCCGGCGACCCGTTTCGTGGCCAACTTCCTCGGGACCTCGAACATCCTCGGCGGGCGGCTCGAGCCCGCCGGGGGGAGTTGGCGGCTGGCCGGACTCGGAGCGGGCGAGCGCGTGCTGGTGCACGGCGACGGCCTCCGGTCGGGTCAGGAGGTCGAGATCGTGGTGCGGCCGGAGAAGATGGCCCTGCACGCCGCCTCCGAGCCGCCGCCGGACGGGCAGTGCGCCCTGCGCTGCACCGTCGCCGAGGTGGTCTACCTCGGCACGTCCACCAACTACAGCGTCGTCACCGACGGCGGCGACCAGGTCTCGGTCTATCGGCAGAACGCCGCGGTCGTGCCTGGTGGCGAGCTCGCCGTCGGCCAGGTGGGATGGCTCTCCTGGCCGTCCGAGCACTCCTACGTGCTCGGTTCGACGGCCGGGGCCGAGGAGGGAGCACGATCGTGAGTCAGGACCAACGACCGCTGCTGGACCCCGCCCTGCTGCGCGGGCTGACCATGCCACGTCTGACCCGCCGGGCCGCGCTGCGCGGCGCCGGGCTGGCGGGGATGGCGGCGGCGCTGGCCGCCTGCGGCGTCAAGGGCACCGCCAAGAACGCTCCCCAGGCCAGCCAGGTGCAGGAGTTCTGGGCGAAGCAGACCAAGGCCGGCGTGCTGAACTTCGCCAACTGGCCCGCCTACATCGACACCGATCCGGTCAACGGCAAGACCACCCTCCAGCGGTTCACCGCCGCCACCGGCATCAAGGTGAACTACAAGGAGGTCATCCAGGACAACGACTCGTTCCTGGGCAAGATCACGCCGTCGCTGCGGGCTGGCCAGGACACCGGCTGGGACCTGATGGTGATCACCAACGGCGGCTCGATCGAGAAGCTGATCCGCCAGAACTTCCTCCAGGAGCTCGACACCTCCAAGCTGCCGAACTTCAACAAGTACGCCTCCGCCCAGTTCAAGAACCCCAGCTACGACCCGGGCAACAAGCACAGCATCGCCTGGCAGTCCGGGGTCACCGCGATCGGCTACAACCCCAAGCTCACCGGCCGGGAGATCACCAGCTTCGACGACCTCTTCGACCCGAAGTTCAAGGGCAGGGTGGGGATGTTCGGCGACAACGTCGACCTGCCGAACTTCACCATGGTCGGCATGGGCATCAAGCCGGAGACCTCCACCGAGGCGGACTGGCGGCGCGCGGCCGACAAGCTCAAGCAGCAGCGCGACAGCGGCATCCTCCGCAAGTACATCGACAACGCGCAGGAGATCCAGGGGCTCGAGTCCGGCGACCTGTGGATCTCGATGGCCTACTCGGGCGACATCTTCCAGATCAACGCCGAGCTCGAGAAGGCCGGCAAGCCCGGCTCGATCAAGTTCGTCATCCCCGAGCAGGGCGGGATGCTCTGGACCGACAACATGTGCATCCCGCTCAAGGCGAAGCACCCGCTGGACGCGCTCACCTACATGGACTTCGTCTACCAGCCGGACATCGCCGCGCAGCTGGCGGCCTTCATCGAGTACATCACCCCGGTCCAGGACGGCGCCAAGCAGGCGATGGAGCAGGAGATCCCCTCGGCCAAGGGCGACCAGAAGTCGACCCTCGAGGCGGCGGTCAAGGACCCGCTGATTTTCCCCACCGCCGCGGATCTCTCCCGCACCCACCGCTACCGGGTGCTCACGCTCGATGAGGAGAAGGTGTGGAACAGCATCTTCGAGCCGATCGTCCAGTCGTAGCGCGCCGCCGCCGCTTCAAGCCGGCCCCCTACCTGCTGGCGCTGCCGGGCGTCGTCTGGCTGGCGGTCTTCTTCGTCATCCCGATCGTGATGACCCTGTCGGTCTCGCTGCAGACCGGCAACGTCGAGCAGGGCTTCCAGTTCACCTGGCACTTCGCCAACTACTCGGACGCGCTGCGCCTGTACCACGTGCAGTTCGTGCGCTCGATCATCTACGGGGTGATCGTCACCGGGGCGACCTTCGTGCTCGGCTACCCGATGGCCTACTGGATCGCCTTCCACGGCGGGCGGCGCAAGTCGTTCTACCTGTTCCTGCTGCTGCTGCCGTTCTTCGTGTCGTTCGTGATCCGCACCGTGGCCTGGCAGTTCATCCTCTCCGACAACGGCATCCTGCTCGGACCGCTCAAGGACCTGCACCTGCTGCCTTCCAGCTTCCACGTGCTGGCCACCTCGCTGGCGGTGATCGGCGGGCTGACCTACAACTTCCTGCCGTTCATGGTGCTGCCGCTCTACGTCTCGCTGGAGCGGATCGACCCCGAGCTGGTCGAGGCGGCCAACGACCTGTACGCCAGCCGCATGCGGGCATTCCTGCGGGTGGTCTTCCCGCTGTCGATCCCTGGGGTGTTCGCCGGCGTGCTGCTCACCTTCGTGCCGTCGGCGGCCGACTACGTCAACGCCAGCATCCTGGGCGGCACCAGCACGACCATGATCGGCAACATCATCCAGACCCTCTACCTCACCAACAACGACTACCCGCTCGCCTCGGCGCTGTCGTTCGTGCTGATGGCGGTGCTGATCGCCGGGGTGATCATCTACGCGAGGGTGCTCGGCACCGAGCGGGTCTACGAGGTGGCGGCCGGATGAGCCAGGCGGTGGCCAGGCCGGTCGAGCGCCCCGCGGCGGCGGTCGAGGGCAGGGGGCCGCGACGTCGTGGCCAGAGCCGGCTGATCGCCCGCCTGCTGGCCGCCTACACCTGGTTCATGATCTTCTACCTGGCCGCGCCGATCCTGGTGATGATCGCCTTCGGCTTCAACGACACCCACTCGCGGGTCAACCTGCGCTGGCAGGGCTTCACCTTCAAGTGGTACGGGAAGCTGTTCGACATCCCCGACCTGTCCCAGGCGCTGCGCAACTCGCTGCTGATCGCGCTGGTGACCACGATCGTCTCGACCGTGCTCGGCACCATGATGGGTTTGGCCATGGGCCGCTACCGCTTCCGCGGGCAGGGCGCCACCGACCTGCTGCTGTTCGCCAACATCGCCGCGCCCGAGCTGGTGCTGGGCGCCTCGCTGCTGACGCTGTTCATCACCGTCCAGTTCCAGCGCGGCTTCGTCACCATCCTGCTGGCCCACGTGATGTTCACCATCGCCTACGTGGCGGTCACCGTCCGGGCCCGTCTGGCGGGCTTCGACCGGACGCTGGAGGAGGCGGCGCAGGACCTCGGGGCGGACCCGTGGCAGACCTTCCGAAAGGTCACCCTGCCGCTGATCTTCCCCGGGATCATGGCCGGCGCGCTGCTGTCGTTCGCGCTGTCGATCGACGACTTCGTGATCACCAACTTCAACAGCGGCCAGACGCAGACGTTCCCGATCTGGGTGTTCGGCGCCACCCGCGTGGGCGTGCCGCCGCAGGTGAACGTCATGGGCACGCTGATCTTCCTCGGCGGGGTGACCCTCGCGGTGATCCAGGCGCTGGCCGCCCGCCGGCGCACGCTCGACTAACGAACGGCAGGGAGGACGGCCATGCGAAAGCTCCAGAACTTCGTCGGCGGCGAGTACCGGGACGCGGCCGACGGCCGCACCGTGGCGCTGATCGACCCGGCCACCGAGCAGCCCTTCGCCGAGGTCCCCGTCTCCGGCGAGGCGGACGTCGACGCCGCCTGCCGGGCGGCGGCCGCCGGGTTCGAGAGCTGGCGCGACGCCACCCCGTCCGAGCGGAGCAGGGCGCTGCTGCGCATCGCCGACGCGATCGAGGACCGCGCCGAGGAGCTGGTCCGGCTGGAATGCCAGAACACCGGCAAGCCCTTCCAGCTCACCATGGACGAGGAGGTGCCGCCGGCGCTCGACCAGATCCGCTTCTTCGCCGGCGCCGCGCGCCTGCTCAACGGGCTCTCGGCCGGCGAGTACATGGCCGGCCACACCTCGATGATCCGGCGGGAGCCGGTGGGCGTCTGCGCCCAGGTCACCCCTTGGAACTACCCGTTCATGATGGCCATCTGGAAGTGGGCGCCGGCGATCGCGGCCGGCAACGCGGTGGTGCTCAAGCCCTCGGACACCACGCCGGTGACCACCGTGTGGATGGCCGAGCTGATGAGCGAGTTCCTGCCGCCCGGGGTGATGAACGTGATCTGCGGCGACCGCGACACCGGCGCCGCGCTGGTGCGCCACCGCATCCCGGCGATGGCCAGCATCACCGGCAGCGTGCGCGCCGGCATGGACGTGGCGCGCTCGGCCGCCGACGACCTCAAGCGGGTCCACCTGGAGCTCGGCGGCAAGGCCCCGGTGATCGTCTTCGACGACGCCGACGCGGGCGCCGCGGCCGAGGCGATCGCCGGCGCCGGCTACTTCAACGCCGGCCAGGACTGCACCGCGGCGAGCCGCGTGCTGGCCGGCGGGCGGGTCTACGACGACTTCGTGGCCGCGCTGGTCGAGCAGGCCAAGGGCACCACCACCGGCGGCCCGGACGAGGAGGCCGACTACGGTCCGCTGAACAACGCCAACCAGTTCAGCCGGGTGCGGGGCTTCCTGGAGCGCGTACCGGACAACGCCGAGGTGCTGGCCGGCGGCCACGCGGTCGTCTCGCGGAGCGGCTACTTCCACGAGCCGACCGTGGTGGCGGGGCTGGAGCAGAGCGACGAGATGATCCAGCAGGAGGTCTTCGGCCCGGTCATCACGGTGCAGCGCTTCGACGACGAGGAGAAGGCGCTGGCCTGGGCCAACGACGTCGAGTACGGGCTCGCCTCGAGCGTCTGGACGCGCGACCACGGCCGCGCGATGCGGATGGCCAGGCGGCTCGACTTCGGCTGCGTCTGGATCAACACCCACATCCCGCTGGTCGCCGAGATGCCGCACGGCGGCTTCAAGCACTCCGGCTACGGCAAGGACCTCTCAATGTACGGCTTCGAGGACTACACGCGCATCAAGCACGTGATGTCCAACATCGAAGGGTAGAGCGCCGTCGCCGAGAGCCCTGTGGTCGAGAGACCGCAGGGCTCTCGCCTTTCCCGCGGTCCGGGATGTGGTGGCGAATCCCGCGCCCAGTGCAACGGATTCAGCCCAAATGACGCTCCATAGGTAGATCCAGGCGATTGAAGCGGTTCGCTTCCTGCGTGGCGCGCCCCCACCACGACCGGACCGCTCACACGAGACGCGAGGGAGCCGCCCATGAGCCGAGTGAATCGTCGCCGTGTCCTCTGGTCGCTGGCCACGGTCCTGGCCGTGGTCGCCGGCCTCGTGTTCGTCAACGTTTCCGCGCATGCCCAGGCGACGTTCACCGGGCCGTGGTCGATCACGATGGTGAGCGAGAGCGGTGACTACATCGGCGGGGGTACCGAGCGCTTCTTCGACGACGCGAACGCCCAGCTGCAGGTCGCCGAGGGTGGCTGGGCCGTCGACCTGCAGATCAGCGGCGGAACGTACGGCGAGTCCTTCAGCGTCACGTTCCAGGCCGCCAACGGGCGCGTGCTCAGTAACGGTTGGTACCCGGACGCGCAACGGTGGCCTTTCCAGGCGTCTGGCCGACCGGGCATGGATATCAGCGGCGAGGGCCGCGGATGCAACCAGATCGCCGGCAACTTCGAGGTACGGGACATCGCCTGGTCGCCGAGCGGCACGCTGCAACGACTGTGGCTGGTCTATGAGCAGCACTGCGAGGGTGGCACCCGTGCGCTCTTCGGTGAGATCCGGATCGGGACGACCTCCAGCCCGGCCGACGTCGAACCGGATACGGTGCGCTGGCCGGAGATCCACCCAGGGGCGCAGGGCGAGGCGGTGCCGGTGCGGGTGCGGCAGATCGGCGCCTCGGTCGTGAGCGTCTCCGGCGTCACGCTCGGCGGCGCGCATCCGCAGGACTTCAGCATCCGCTCGGACGGATGCACGGGAAGCGTCCTCAGCGAGGGCGACACGTGCCTGGTGTACGTGCGATTCGCCCCCAAGTCTCCCGGGCCGCGGAGCGCGGTCCTTCGCCTGGCCACCGACGCGGCGACCTTCCAGGTCAGGCTCGACGGATACGGCGTGCCGGGGATCACCGACTGGCAGATGACCAGCGATCCCGGCGATTACATCGGGCAAGGCGCGACCTACCTGTACACCAGCGCCGCCGACACCATCGCGTACAGCGGCTCAGCGCAGCGCGTATCCGGCGGCGTCGACGCGGCCGACGGTGACTGGTGGGGAGCGTCGTTCGCGCCGGCCCAGGGGGACGTCCTCGTGGGGGGCGCGACCTATCCGGACGCGCACCGGTACCCGTTCAACGGCTCCGGTCCTGGGATGGACGTGAGCGGCAGCGGCCGCGGCTGCAACACCCTGGTGGGCAGCTTCACCGTCAACCAGATCGGCTTCTCGTCGGCGAACGGCGCGCTCGACCGGCTCGACCTGACCTTCGAGCAGCACTGTGAGGGAGCGACTCCGGCGTTGCATGGCCGGCTTCGCTACCGCGCACGGGCCGACGTCACCCCGCCAGCTCAGGCGACCGGGGTCACCGCCACCCGCGCCAGCGACGGGTCCGTGCACCTGTCCTGGACGAACCCGTCCGATAGCGACTACGCCGGCACGGTCGTCCGCTTTCTGCCCAGCCCGCAAGCGCCTGGCCTGTCCACGGTCGGCCGCTTCGCATACACCGGCACCGGCACGTCGGTGGGCGTCTCCGGGCTGAGCGCCAACAGGACGTACGCATTCGCGGTCTTCACCTATGACCGCACGGGCAACGTCAGCCGTGCCCGCGTCGTCAGCGTCCCGGGCTCGGCCCGGCAGAAGATCACCGTGGCACCCACCACGATCACCTACGGCTCCAGCGTGTCCGTCACCGGAGTGCTCACCGACGTCGACGGCGTCCCGCTCGCGGGACGTACCACCCAGCTCCAGTCGCGGCCCCCGGGCACGGCGACCTGGACCACGGTCGCCACCCTCACCACCTCGTCCACCGGTACGGTGTCCACGTCGGTCAAGCCCTCGGCCAACCTCGAGTACCGACTCGTCGCCGACGCGACGTCAGCGTATGCGGCCGCGTCCAGCGTCGCGGTCCCTGTCCAAGTGCGCCAGCAGGTCACCGCAGCACTGAGCGCGAGTTCGATCACCCTCGGCCAGAGCGTGACGATCAAGGGATCGGTCGCGCCCAACCACGCCGGACAGTCGGTGGAGCTGCAGTATTTCTACTCGGGAGCGTGGCACACGGTGAAGACGGCGACGCTGACGAGTACGAGCACGTACTCCTTCACCTACTGGCCGGGTTCGACAGGTACTCGCTCGCTGCGTGTCTACCGGCCCGCGGACGCTGACCACGCTGACGGCACCTCACCCACCATGAAGTTGACCATCAACCCGTAGACCGCGTTCGCGCCGCGCCCCACCCCCCCTCAGTCTCGCCGCCGCCTCAGGTCGCCGAGGTCGGGCTGGCCGAGGTGGTCTCCGAGGTGGCCGAGGTGGTCGGCGGTTCGGCCGTGGTCGGGGGCGGTTCGGTGGTTGGCGGGGGCGCCGTGGTGGGCGGCTCCGTCGGCGGCGGCTCGGTCGTCGGCGGCGGCTCGGTGGTCGGCGGCTCGGTCACCGGGGGTGCCGTGGTGGGCGGCTCGGTCACCGGCGGGGCCGTGGTCACCGGCGGTGCGGTCGTGACCGGCGGGGCGGTGGTCACCGGCGGGCTGGTCGTCGGCGGGGTGGTCGTCGACGGTGCGGGCACGCCGCCTCCGCCACCTGAGCCCCCGCCGCCGCCGCCGGACCCGCCCCCCGAGGACGGCGGGGTGGGCTGGCGGGTGACCACCAGCAGCGGCGCGCCGCCGCTCGACGACGACGTGCCGCGGATCAGGTCGTCGACGCCCGAGGCGAGCCCGATGATCATCCCCGGCGCCGGCTGCGGCGCGGCCGCGGGACCGCCGGGGGCCTTGGGCCCGGGCGGCTGGCCCTTGCCTCCGGCCGGTGGCGTGCCGGGCTGCGGGCTG
>DASVXQ010000319.1:0-9032 GCA_036392615.1 Actinomycetes bacterium
GCACGGCCGCGGCGCTGTTGCCCGCCAGGCTGGCCGGCAGGATGGCGCCGCTCGACGCGCTCCATGCCAGGGTGCCGGCCGGCCCGCCGCCGCGCCGGGTCCCGCGGCTCGGCCTGCTGGGGATCGTCGCCGGCTGCGCGCTGACCGGCGCCGGCGCCCTGCCCAGCGTGGTCAACCGCAGCTCCGGCCTGGGTGTCGGGCTGGCGCTGGCCGGCCTGGCGCTGCTGCTGGGCGGCTTCGTCGCCTGCAGCGCCGCGCTGGTCGGCCTGCTCGGCTCGCTGGCGGGCCGCCTGCCGCTGGCCGGGCGGGTGGCCACCCGTCAGGCGGCCCGCAACCGGCTGCGCACCGGCCCGGCGGTCGCCGCGATCACCGTCGCCCTGGCGATCCCCATCATGGTGTCCTCGGTGCTGCTCACCGCGCGCGCCGACGGCCGGGCGCGCTGGCGGCCGGCGCTGGCCGACGACCAGCTCCACATCCAGAACATCGCCGAGGACGGTCGCGAGCCGCCCGCCGCGGCGGTGCGGGCGGTGGTGTCCGCCATCCCCGGCGCCGTCGCGGCGCCGCTGCGGTTCGCGCTGATCGCCGACGAGGGCGGCGGCGCGCCGGGACCCAAAGCCGGGGGCGTCCGGGAGCCGCACATCCAGGTGGACGTCACCCTCCGCGCGGTGGTCACCCAGGCCGAGGAGCCGGGCGCGCTGTTCGTCGGCGGCGAGCAGCTGCTGGCGGCGCTCGGCGCCGAGCGTGCCGCCGGCGGTCTGGCCGCCGGCAGGATCGTCGGCGTTGGCGGCGGCACGGTCGACCACGGCGGCGTCGCCCTGCACCCGGCGGACTTCCGCAACGGCGACGCGGGCGCCGTCCGCGACCCCCGCGCCCGGCTCGTCCCGGCCGTGCAGGTCGACGGCCGGCCGGTGCTCGCCACCATCCGCTACGCCGTCGGCGAGGCGGCGGCACGGCGGCTCGACCTGGAGACCGCGCCGCTCGGCACGCTGGTGCGAGCCCCGCACGCCATCACCCCGGCCGAGCTGCGCGCCGCCAGGGCGGCCCTGGCGGCTTACCCCGATCTGACCATCACCGCCGGCCCGGGCGACCCGCCGCAGTCGGTCTCGACCTCGCTGCTGGCGCTGCTGTTCGGCGTCAGCGCCGCGGTCGCGCTCGCCGTGGTCGCGACCATGGTCGGCCTCGCCCAGGCCGAGTCCAGCCCGGAGCGCCACACCCTGGCCGCGGTCGGCGCCGCGCCTGGCTTGCTGCGCCGGACGGCCGGAGCGGCCGCCGGCCTGCTCGCCCTGCTCGGCGCCGTGCTCGCGGTCCCCGCGGCGCTGCTGCCGGTGCTTGCGATCTACGCCGCGTCCCTGGCGGCGACGCCGCTGGCGGTGCCGTGGCTGGGCCTGGCCGCCACCGTGGTGGTCGTGCCCCTGCTCGCCGCCGCCGGCGCGCCGCGCTGACCAGCACCAGGCCGGCCTCCGGCAGCCTCCGCACGCGGCTCTCCTGAAGCCGCCGCCCAGCGCCGGGAGCGGGCCCGAGCCGCGGCGGCGCGGTTCACCGCGCTGGGCGGCGGAAGCGGGGCCGGCGCGCCGCGCACGCGCCCCGTCAATACGCGCCGAGGTGGCTCACCACGTTCTCACCACGCTCACACCGCGGTGCCGGTTCGATGGAGGTGGTGCCCGGCGAGCGAACCGCTGGCCGACGTGGGAGGCGGAGTTGGCGCTGACTGGACTGCCGTTCCTGATGCTGCTGGTGGGAGCGGCGACCGCCGTGGTGGCGCTGACGATGCTGCTGTGGAACCGCTGGCCACGCTGGTGGGCGCTGCCCATACGGCTGCTCTGCCTGCTGCTGGTCATGCTGGCCGGGACGGGGCTGGCCGGGGACATGGTCAACCGCAGCTACGACTTCTACACCTCGTTCGGCGACCTGCTCGGGCACGCGTCAGGGCCGGGACCGGCGGTCCCGGAGCCGGTGCAGGACTGGGGCGTCCAGAACGGGACCCGGCGGGTCCTGCGTGTGCGGCTCGACGGCGCCCGGTCCCACCTGAGCCGGGACGCCCTGGTCTACCTGCCGGCGGCGTACTTCCGCCCGGCACAGGCCAGCCGCCGCTTCCCCGTGATCGAGCTGTTCCACGGCTACCCCGGCAACCCGGTCAACTGGTTCCGCGAGCTGCACGTGGCGGAGATGCTGGACGCGGAGATCGCCGCCGGCCGCATCCCGCCGGTGATCGCGGTCGCCCCCACCGACAACGACGTCGGCAGGGACAGCGAGTGCGTCAACGCCGTGCACGGCGAGCAGGACGAGACCTACCTGGCGGTCGACGTGCCGGCCGACATCCGGCGCGACTTCCGTACGCTGGAGGGGCCCCGGTCGTGGGCCGCGGTCGGCTACTCCACCGGCGGGTTCTGCGCGGTCAACCTGGCGCTGCACCATCCCGGCCGCTACGCCGCGGCCGCGTCTCTGTCCGGCTACTTCACCGCGCTGGTCGACGGCGACACCGGCAACCTCTACCGGCGCGACGCCGCCGCGCGGCGCTGGAACTCGCCACTGTGGGTGGTCGGCCACCATCGCGTCGACGTGCCGCTCTACCTGGTCGCCAGCGACGGCGACCCGCAGGCGCTGGGGACGATGCGCAGCATGCTCCGGGCGGCCGCGCACCGCCTGCCGGTGGTCAGCCTGACGCTGCCGTCCGGCGGCCACAACTTCCACGTCTGGTACGCGGCCAGCCTGGCGGCCTTCCCCTGGCTGGGAGCGCACCTGCCCGCACCGGGGGTCAGCAGCCCGACGACCTGACTGACCCGCCGGTCAGTTCGTGCGGGTCGCCAGCGCCGGGATGGTGGCCGTGCCCCGGTCCCCGGCGTGGCCCAGGAACGGCAGCCCGAAGGCCACCTCGATCGAGCGCAGCAGCGAGTAATGGGTGTACGGGGTCGCGTCGCGGCCGGCCGCCACGCGCGGCCCGAAGACGATCGTCGGGATGCGCCCGCCGTTGCCCAGGCCGCCGCAGCACGAGCGGTTGTCGCCGCGGCCGCTCTCGTCGAAGGTCACCACCACGCGGGTGTCGCCCTGCCAGACGCGGTTGGCCTCCAGCTCGTCGACGAAGCGGCGCAGCCAGGCGTCCGCCCGAGGGACCGGTCCGGAGTGCATGTCGTCCAGCAGATTCGGCGCGACGAACGCGACCCTGGGCAGCCGCCCCGCCCGCAGCGCCGCGGCGAAGCCGCCGAACGGCAACACGCGGTCGCAGCGGGCCGGATCGTCGCGGATCCGGGCGGCGTGCATGAACGGGTCGACCGCCTCGGTGTAGGCGCCCGCGCCGGCCACCGTGGCGCACGGCGCCGGCAGGCCCTCGAGGTAGGCGGCCCAGGAGATGTGCCGGGCCTCGAGCTGGTCCACCAGATTGGGCCCGGAGGTCGTGCAGCCGTGGCAGTCCGTGCGGACGCCGTCGGTCCGGCCGTTGAGCAGCGCGACGTAGTTGGGCAGCGACGGGTGGGTGATCGCGTGGTAGTCGGTGAGCAGCATCCCCCGGCGGGCCAGCGAGTTGAAGAACGGCGCCTGCGGCGACCCGATCAGTTGCTCGAGGGAGTGGTTCTCCTCGACCACCACGATGAGGTGGCTCGGCCCACCCGGCCGCGGCGTCGGCAACCCCGCGATCGGATGCGCCGGCCCCGCCAATGGCACCCCACACCCCGCCAGCACCACGGACCCCACGATGACGGCCACGGCCCGCCATGCCCGCAACCCCAACCCCGTGCTCGCCTCGCCTTCCCGTCGACGCTGTCCCGGAAGTTCTAGCCGCGCGCCAATGGGAACGCCGTGAGGAATCGGGCGGGCCGAGGCGGTGCGCCAGTACCACCGGCTCGGCGGCAAGAACCCGTGGGTGGCGCGGGCCGAGGTCTGGCGCTACCGCGGCCTGGCGGCGCTGGTTCGACGGCCAGGCCGAGCGTGGCAGGGCGGCCGGCCCCGAACCGGGTTGAGCCCGGCCGCGGGCCGCCGACCGGTTCCTTCGGCGGCTCGTGGGGTAGTTGGGGTTATGGCCGTTTTGCCGGTGCGAATCGTCGCGGGTCGTTACCTCTTGAAGCGCCCGATTGGCAGGGGTGGTATGGGGGTGGTCTGGCTCGCCCAGGATCGCCTGCTCGGCCGCGAGGTCGCCGTCAAAGAGGTGACCTTCCCCGAGACGCTTTCCGAGGACGAGCGCGAGTCGCTGCGCGCCAGGGTCCTGCGGGAGGCCCGCGCCGCGGCGCGGCTGAACCACCCCGGCGTGATCACCATCTACGACGTGCTCAGCGAGCAGGGCCGGGCGTTCATCGTGATGGAGCTGATCACCGCTCCGAGCCTGGACGAGCTGGTGGCCAGGCAGGGGCCGCTGTCGCCGGAGCACGTGGCGCGCATCGGCCTGCAGATCGCCTCCGCGCTGGAGGCGGCGCACCGGGCCGGCGTGGTGCATCGCGACGTCAAGCCCGCCAACGTCATGGTCGCCGAGGACGGGGGCGTCTGGCTCGGCGACTTCGGCGTCGCCCACCTCCAGGGAGACCCCAAGCTCACCGCCAGCGGGATCATCGTCGGCTCGCCCTGGTACATGGCGCCGGAGCAGGCCAGTGGCGGCGAGATCGGCCCCGCGACCGACCTCTGGGGGCTCGGCGCGACGATGTACTACGCGGTCGAGGGCGAGGCGCCGTTCGAACGCGGCGGCACGCTGGCGACGCTGAGCGCGGTGGTGAACGAGCCCCCGCGCCCACCCGAACGCGCCGGCGCGCTCCAGGCCGTGCTGGAGTCGCTGCTGGCCAAGGACCCGGCTGCCCGTCCCGGGCTGCGCCAGACGCGCATCCGCCTCGCCCGGGTCGCCGCCGCCGGCCGGGAGCTCCGCAGCCGGCCCGCACCCATCCCCGTCGACCTGTTCGCCCCCGCCGCCGGCGAGCGCTCCCGCACGGCCGAGCAGTCCAGGCAGGCCCCGGCCGAGACCCGCGAGCGGGCTGGGCAGGCCCTACCGAAGGCCTGGAAGTTGGTGGAGCGGGCCCCGGCCCAGGTCCGGGAGCCGGCGGCGCCGCCGGCCGGCCCTCCCCGCGCCGAGGAGGCATCGCGCGCTCCCGGGGCCGCCCGAGACGGCGAGCGGCGCGGCCGGCCGCGGTGGATGGTCCCGCTCTCCGCGCTCGCCGGAGTGGCCGTGCTGGCGGTGGTGGCGACGCTGCTGGCATCCGCGTTGAGCGGACCGCGCCGGGACAACAGCGCAAGCGGCACGACGGTGACCACGGCGACCAAGGCGACCACCGCGGCGACGACCGCTCCCCCGCCGACGACCGCCGCGCCGAAGGACGGCGCCGCGCCGACCACGGCAACCCGACGGCAGCCGTCCACCGCCCCGCCGGCGGGCGAGTCCACGGTGCCCAAGGGCTGGACCAGCTTCAGCAATCCGAGCGGCGGCTACACGGTCGCCTCCCCGCCCGGCTGGAGCCGCAGCACCGGGCTGGCCCGCCACGGCACGAGGTTCCGCGACGGCGCCGGCCGCTCCATCAAGGTGGAGTCGGCGCATCCGGCCCAGGTCCCGGCCAGCGGCGACCCGATGCCCGGATGGATCCAGAACGAGCGGTACTGGTCCGCCAGGCTGCCCGGCTACCGCCGCATCGGCTCGGTGCACCGCGGCACCTACCACGGCATGCGCGCCGCGATCTGGGAGTACCAGTATTCGCCGAACGGGCGCCTCACCCACGGCCTGGACATCAGCTTCGTCGGGCCGAACGCCACCTGGGGCTATTCGGTGCTCGCGCTCATCCCGGAGGACCGCTGGGAGGAGTCCCAGCCGCTGCTCCGCTCGTTCGAGCAGGCGTTCACCCCGCGTTCCTGACCGTTCGGACCGGCGGCCGCACTCAGGCGGACTGCTCCATCTCGGGTCGGTAGTCGCCGTGGCGGGCGGCGCCGTTGAGCTCCGCGCGGTGGAAGAACGCCCGCTGCGCGGCGGGGACATTCCCCGCCTCGCCCTTCCACGCCCGCAGCACCGGCGCCTGCAGCGCCCGCCCGTACGAGAAGCTGAGCTGCCACGGCTGCGGCCCGAGCCGGTTCAGCGCGTCGAGGTGCGCGGTGGCGTCCTCGTCGCTCTGGCCGCCGGACAGGAACACGATGCCGGGCACCGCGGCGGGCACGTTCTCGCGCATGCAGCGCAGCGTCGCCTCCGCGACCTCGGAGACTCCCGCCTGCTGGGGCGACTCGCTGCCCGCCAGCACCATGTTGGGCTTGAGCAGCATCCCCTCCAGGCGGATCCGGTGCCGGCGCAGCGCCTCGAACACCGAGGCCAGGGTGGTGGCGGTCACCTGGTAGTGGCGCTCCAGCGTGTGGTCGCCGTCCATCAGCACCTCGGGCTCGACGATCGGGACGAGCCCGGCGTCCTGGGAGGCCGCGGCGAACCGGGCGAGCAGCTCGGCGTTGGCGGCCACGCAGGTGTCGGTGGGGATGCCCTCGCCGATGGTGATGACCGCCCGCCACTTGGTGAACTTGGCCCCCAGCTCCACGTACTCGTCCAGCTGGCCGCGCAGCCCGTCGAGCCCCTCGGTGACCTTCTCGCCGGGGAACCCGGGCAGCGGCACCGTGCCCTTGTCGACCTTGATGCCCGGAATGACGCCTTGCCGGACGATCACCTCGGGGAACGGGGTGCCGTCGTCGGCCCGCTGGCGGATGGTCTCGTCGTAGAGGATCACCCCGCTGATGAACTCGCCCACCCCCGGCGTGGTGAACAGCAGCTCGCGGTAGGCGCGGCGGTGCGGCTCGGTCGACTCCACCTCGATGGAGGCGAGCCGCTTGGCGATCGTGCCGGTGCTCTCGTCGGCGGCGAGGATGCCCTTGCCCGGCGCCACCAGCGCCTGGGCGACGGCATCGAGATCCTGGTGTCCCATCGCGGATTCCCTCCTGCCCGTGGCCGATCGGTCCCTCACCAGTATCTTCCCCGTTCCACCGCGACGGTCCACCCCTGCGGCGGTCGGAGCCGGGATGATGGGGATAGGCTCGTCGGAGCGCATTCGAGGGAGGGCAGGCATGACCAAGCCCGGCCGCGACGACCTGACGACCGTGCCGGAGGACGCCACCGAGCAGGCACCGGACACCCCCTGGAACCAGCGGGTGCGGGCTGAGACCGAGATGCAGCGGCTCGACCGCAATTTCGTCGAGCTGCTCCAGGAGGTGCGGGTCGCGCAGACCGGCCCGCAGATCCTGTTCGCCTTCCTGCTGACCCTGGCGTTCACCCAGCGGTTCGAGCAGGTGAGCAGCTTCCAGCGCGCCCTGTACGTCGCCACGCTGGCGCTGGCCGCCGCCTCCGCGAGCCTGCTGATCGCGCCGGTCTCGGCGCACCGGCTGCTGTTCCGCCAGCACGAGAAGGCGCGCCTGGTCCGCATCGCCAACCGGCTCACCATCGCCGGGTTGCTGGCGTTGGGCCTGGCGATCGTGGGGCTGCTGTGGTTCATCATCGACGTGCTGTTCGGGCACGTGGCGGGCATGGTGACCGCGATCCTGAGCGCCGTCTGGTTCGCCGCGCTGTGGTACGCGCTGCCCACCTGGATCTCGCGCCACCCGCAGGACGGCGCGGACCGCCGAAGCTGACCCGCGTCGTCCAGTGCTCAGCTGGTCACTTCGCGGCCCCGTGCTCCGGCACACCGGGCGGCAGCCAGGGCTGCCGCCCGGTGTGCCGGAGCTACCGGACGCTGCGTGCGCCGGGGCTCTAAACGGACCAGGCAGCGCGTTTCGCCGAGGCCGGCTTCCACGCGGCGGCGACTTCGCATCGTTTGCATGACCTCGTCCCGATCCGCCCGATCGCGTCGCTCGTGGGTGGCCTCTATGCTTTGGCCGTGCGTGGGATACGGGCGTTGGACGTGGCGGCGGCGGTGACGCTGGCCGTGTTCATGGCCGCGGTCTCGCTGGTGGCGCGGGTGACCCAGCCGGAGGCACGCCCGGTGAACGGGCTCGGGCTGGCGCTGCTGCTGGTTTGCGGGCTGGCGCTGGCGCTGCGGCGGCCTCGCCCGCTGCTGACCTTCGGCGTGATGGTCGGCGCGGCAGTGGCCTACCTGGGGTTGCGGTTCGGGGGCTGGCCGGTCTACCTGGGCGGGTTCGCGGGGCTGGCGGCGCTGGTCTCCGAGGTCGCCGAGCCACGGCGGTGGCTGCCGCCGGCCGCGGCGGGCGGCGTGGGGATGGCGCTGGCGACCGGCCCGCCGGAGGGCTGGGACGCGGCGCGGATGCTGGTGATCGGGCTGGTCTGGGCGGCGGTGGCGGTGCTGGCGGCGCGTGGCGCGCAGGTCCGCCGGCGGCTGGCCGAGGAGGAGGCCACCAGCCGGATGGTCGCCGAGCGGCTGCGGATCGCCAGGGAGATGCACGATGTGCTGTCGCACAGCCTGGCCTCGATCAGCCTGCAGGCCGGCGTCGGGCTGCACCTGGTGGACCGGCAGCCGGAGCAGGCGCGGGAGGCGCTGCGCACGATCCGCAAGGCGAGCTCCGACGCGTTGGCGCAGGCGCGAGCCGCCCTGACGGTGGTCCGCGACGCCGGCGACCCGCCGGCCGCGGCACCGGGCCTGGCGGACCTGGATGCGCTGGCGGCGTCGGTGCGCGCCAGCGGGCTGCGGGTCGACCTGGACGCGGAGCTGGACGGCGAACCGGTCATCGCGGAGGCCACCGGCGCGGTCGCCTACCGGGTCGTGCAGGAGGCACTGACCAACGTGATGCGGCACGCCGGACCCGGCGCGCACGCCCGCGCCAGGATCAGCCGGGCGCGGGACTGGCTGGAGATCGAGGTGACCGACGACGGCGCCGGCGTGGCGGCGGACGGCGGCTCGGGTCACGGGCTGCGGGGCATGGCGGAACGGGTCGGTGCGGCCGGCGGCGAGCTGCGGGCCGGCCCGGCCCCGGACGGCGGCTTCGCCCTCCACGCCCGCCTGCCGCTGAGGCCGGCACGGTGAGCATGCTGCGGGTGGTGCTGGCCGACGACCAGGTCATGATCCGCTCCGGCCTGCGGGCGCTGCTGGCCGCCGAGCCGGACCTGGAGGTCGTCGCCGAGGCCGGTGACGGGCAGCAGGCGCTGGCCG
>DASVXQ010000320.1:0-2938 GCA_036392615.1 Actinomycetes bacterium
GATTCCAGCGCGCCGAGCAGTCCGACCAGGTCATGCACCAGTTCCGGTCCGATCAGGTTCATCGGCGGCGCGTCGATCACGACACCCAACACACCCTCGTCGCTCCGAGCCACGCGCAGCGTCCGATACGTCTGGGACATCGCAGCCTCCTCTGGTGGGTTCTTCATGATCTCTATTGGTATATCCCTCGCCGAGCGCCTTTCCGGCTTGCGGCACACTAGCTGGCGGGCGCGCGCCAGGCCGCAGCGGTCCAGGGGGGTCCATGCGGGCGCAGCACACTCAGATCTGGACTGCCTCGCCCCGATCGCCAGCGATGCTTCGGCAGGTGGCGGGAGGTGGATGGCAGCGCCGTGGTTCAGGTGGCTCCGCATGGCGACGCGCCGGTCACCTCACGCCAGGAGGGTGAGTACCTCAGTGTCGAGGCGCTGGGCGACCTGCGAGGCGGCCGCATCGTGATGGGGAGCGATCTGGCTGGCGACCGAGTCGTAAGCGACACGGGTTCCGCCATCCGGTAGCTCCTGATGAGGATGGTGACTGGCGCTGTCGGCGGCAATTCCCGGCTCGGCACACGACCTGACTGCTGCGCGAACCCACGGCATCATCGCCGCGTTGACCAATGCTGACGTGATGACCTTCGCGGACAAGGCGTATCAATGCGTCGGCGGTTCCGTGCGTACCCATTCAAGTGGCACCGATACCGGCCGAAGCTGTCGCGCCGGCAGAAGGCCGTGAACAAGGCCACGCCCGGATCCGCTGCCGCGGCGAACGCGCCGTCGCCACCCTCAAGGCCTGGAAAATCCCGACCAAGCTCCGCTGCAGCCCTCCCGGACGACCGTAATGGTCTGGGCCATCCTCGTTCTCCACCACGTCGAACACCCGACCTACCAAGGATGAAACGCTCAGCCATGCCGACCGACCCTAGTGATGAGTTGTCGCGCCCGCACCCGTCACACCTATGCGGGATACGACGAGACGGAAGGATGACCTGATGAGTGCGGACATGCGGCTGGAGGAGCCGGGCGAGAGCGGTCTGGGCGAGAGCGGTTTGGGCGGGAGCGGTTTGGGCGAGGTCGACGAGCCGGCGTTCTCGGGGCTAGCGGAGCGGCACCGGCGGGAGCTGCACGTGCACTGCTACCGGATGCTCGGGTCGTTCCAGGACGCCGAGGACACGGTGCAGGAGACGTTCCTCCGCGCCTGGCGGCGGCGGGAGACCTTCGAGGGGCGGTCGACGTTTCGGGCCTGGCTGTACCGGATCGCCACCAACGCCTGCCTGGACCTGCTCGCTCAGCGCCGCCCGGAGCCCGCGACCGGCGGCGAGGTGCTGTGGCTGCAGCCCTACCCGGACCGGCTGCTCGACGAGCTGCCCGCGGACGACGCGGACGAGCCGGAGACCGTCGCCGTCGCCCGGGAGACGATCGAGCTGGCGTACCTGGTCGCAGTCCAGCACCTCGCGTCGCGCCCGCGGGCCGTGCTGATCCTACGGGATGTGCTCGGCTGGCCGGCGAAGGACGTCGCGGAGCTCCTCGGGGACTCCGTCAACTCCGTGAACAGCGCGCTGCAGCGGGCCCGCGCCGGCATGCGGCAGCACCTGCCCGCCGAGCGGCAAGACTGGACCGGCGGCGAGGAGGACACTGGGACGCGCGAGCTGGTGCGCCGCTACATCGACGCCAGCGTGGCCACGGACATCGACGGGCTCGCCGCGCTGTTGCGGGACGACGTCCGCTGCTCGATGCCGCCCACGCCGGGCCTGTACGTCGGCCGCGACGCAGTCTTGAACAACTGGGTCGAGAGCGGCTTCGAGGGGATAAAGCACCTGCGCGCCGTCCTCACCTCCGTGAACCGGCAGCCCGCCGTCGCCTTCTACCTCTGGCGGAAGCGGGAGGGCGCCTACCTGCCGCTCACGATCGACGTTCTGCGCGTCACCGGCGGGGCGATCACCGAGATCGTCACGTTCCACGACGACCAGTTCCCGCGGCTCGGGCTGCCGGAGCGCCTGCCGGCGGACGACGCCGAGTAGTCCCGGTGTGGACGCTCGCGCTGCGCGGTGGCGCGCGTGTCGCGGCGCCGTGGTGCGACGCGTTCGGCGTCGTCACCCGCGGGCGGGTGCAGTTGGAGCTGCGCGACGGCGAGCCCGGACCGGTCCTGGGACGCGACGCCGGGTTCTGGCTCCGCGGCACCGGCGTCCGCGCCCTGCGGAACCCCGGCCGTTCCACGGCGAGGGTGCGCATCGTCACGCCAGGGTCAGGACCGTCACATGCCAGTCAACACACCCGCACGCCAGTTACCGAATGAGGAGGAACGACATGAACAGCATGAACGACAGCGGGGTCGCCCCAGGCCTGGCATCGGGCCAGACCAGCCACACCCACCGACTCCGCGGGCTCGCCGTCACCGGCTTTATTGCCGCGCTCGCGGCGATGGTGGCCACCACCCTCGCCGCTGCGCTTGCCCAGGCCGTTGGCGTCGACTTCGAGGTCCCCGATGGTGGCGAAGCGATCCCGTTGCCCGGGTTCGTCGTGGTGACCGGCATCTTCTCAGTCGTGGGCATCGTCATCGCCGTCGCTCTTCTTCGTTGGAGCGCTCGCCCCGCCGAGCGATTCGTGTGGACGGCAGCGTCGCTGACCGCGATCTCGCTGGTCGCGCCCCTTCCCTCCGGGGCAAACACCGCCACCACCACCGCCCTCCTCGGACTACACCTCGTCGCTGCGACAGTGATGATCCCCACCCTGGCGCGGAGCCTCCGCACCTCACCATCCACGATGTAAGCGAGGCAAGCTCATGCTAAAGCAAGTCGCAAAGGGTGTACTGGCCCACGAGAGCGAGTTCATTGAGAGTAACGCCGTTGTCGTGCAAGGCGAGGCTGGCGTATTGCTCATCGACGCCGGGATAACGGGCGACGAAATGGTCGCCATCGCGGACGACCTTCGTAAGTTGGGCC
>DASVXQ010000321.1:0-30569 GCA_036392615.1 Actinomycetes bacterium
CACCGACCTGCTGTTCGCGCTGGACTCCATCCCGGCGGTGTACGGGGTGACCCAGGAGCCGTACCTGGTGTTCGCCGCCAACGCGTTCGCCCTGCTGGGGCTGCGGGCGCTGTACTTCCTGGTGCAGGGATTGCTCGACCGCCTGGTCTACCTGTCCACCGGGCTGGCGGTGGTGCTCGGGTTCATCGGCGTCAAGCTGGTGCTCCACTGGGGGCACACGGTCTCCGACTCGGTCCCGGAGGTGTCCACCCTGCTCTCCCTCGGCGTGATCGTGGTGATCCTTGCGATCACCACGATCGCCAGTCTGGTGAAGGTCCGGCGCGACCCCGCCATGCGGGCGCACGCCGGAGCCGTCCGCGCCCCCCACCGCCCGCCGGAGGTCGCGTCGCCCGATGCGTCCGCCGCCGAGCCGGCCTCCCGCGGCGGGGACCCCGAAGACGACACAACGGCTCGATGACAGCCCCGGCCGCGCCGGCCCGGCCTCGGCTGTTCGCCGCTCAACCGGTCGACGCGCCATCCGCTAGGTGGGTGCGCGGCCGTCGAGGAGCCTGGTGACCGCGTCGCGGATCACGCCCTTGCGGGCGGGGTCGTCGAGGTCGGCGGCGATCAGCAGGCCGTCCTTCAGCGCGACGAGCAGGTCCGCGGTCCGTTCGGGGTCGGGATGGCCGCCTTCGGCGAGCAGGTTGCGCAGCAGGGTGCGGAACCAGCGCCGGTGCTCGCTGATGGCCTGCCGCACGGGGTGGGAGGGGTCGGGGTACTCCGCGGCGGCGTTGACGAAGGGACAGCCGCGGTAGGCGGGATCGTGGCCGAGCTCGCCGACGTTGTCGAAGATGGCCAGCAGCATCTCGCGCGGTGTCGCCTTGGCCACGCCCGCCTCGGCGATGATCCGGTCGATGCCGACCGCGTGCACGCCTTCCGCGTAGAACAGCCGGGTCGCCGTCTCCAGCACGCGGTCGCGTGCGGGGCTGGCTGCGGGTCTGGCGAGAGCGCGATGGCCAGGCCTATGCCGAGCTGCTGCACGAGGACTGCGTCTTCGACAACCCCATCGCGCCGATCCCGCGCGCCGAGCTGCCCAGGTTCGTCGACTCGCTGTTGGCCGTCTGGCCCGACCACCGCATCGAAGCGACCCGGTGGGCCGTCACCGACGACGGAGTGCTGATCGAGTGGGTGGCGACCGGCACGCTGGCGGGCAGCCCGATCGAGCTGCGCGGCGCCGCCCGGCCTGGCGAGCTTGTTCGCTCCACGTCACGGGAGCCCATGCGAACGTCCTCCATTGCTGTATAATCCATTCTCGTGATATCCGAAACTGGTCCATCAGGTGTCGTGCTCGCCCTCCAGCGGGCCACCCACCGCACCCTGCGGGCGCTCGCCAGCGCCCTTGCCGACCTCGACCTGACCCCGTCCGAGCTCAACACGCTGGCGAACCTGGCCGACGGGCGGCCGCGCAGCGTGCGTGCGCTCGGCCGGGACACGGGTACCCGCGCGACCACCCTCACCGGCGTCCTCGACCGGCTGGAGCGCCGCGGCTACCTCACCCGGGAGCTGGACCCGGCGGACCGCCGCTCCTTCCGCGTCAGCCTGACCGACCAGGGCCGGACCGTCGCCGCCCGGGTGCGTCAGGCGGTGACCGATCTCGAACGCACCGCCCTTGCCGGCCTGTCCGGCCGGCAGCTCGCCGGATTCCACGCCGTCGTCGCCGCACTGCAGGAGGTCTCCTGATGTCCGATCACCAGCGTCACGCCGGCTATGCGCACGGCGTCACCGATCCGGAGCTGGCCGCGATCCTGGAGGAGGTCGTCGGTCCCGACGGCGCGTTCCGGCACCGCCAGCACGTCAACCTCACCTTCCTGGCGGTGCGCCGCCATGGCATGCCCGCCGCGGTCGACAAGGTGTCCGGGTGGATCCGGCAGATCGCCCGCTACGAACGGCACCCGCAGAAATACCACCACACCGTCTCGCGGGCCTGGGTGGAGCTGATCGCCCACCACGTCGACGCCGACCCGGGCTGCGTCGAGTTCGACCGCTTCGCCGAGCGGCATCCGGCGCTCCTGGACAAGCGGCTGCTGGCCCGGCACTACCGGTCCGCCACGCTCGCCTCCCCGCGGGCCCGGCGCGGCTGGGTCGAGCCCGACGAGCGGCCATTTCCGTGGTCATGAACGGCCCGGTCCCGCGGACCTCGACCCCGCCCGGCGGCCAGCGGGAGCAGCAGCGCCAGTGCCAGCAGGCACCGGTGAAACGACGCCGTCCCCGGCGAGGTGTGGGACAGGTCGATCCGCCGCTCAGGGGCGACCTTCCCCCCGACCGCCACGCGCAACCGATCCGGCCAAGCGCGTCCCACGACCGGACGCGCCCGCCGCTCGTTCAACAGGGTGCATGCTGGGCGCCATGAGCGCATTCAAGCCGTTCCGCATCGACGTTCCGCAGGCCGAGCTGGGCGACCTGCGCAACCGGCTGGTCCATACCCGCTGGCCCGACGAGCTCCCCGGCGTCGGCTGGTCCTACGGCGTCAGCAGGCGGTACCTGGTCGAGCTGGTCGAGCACTGGTGCACCGGCTACGACTGGCGGGAGCACGAGGCGCGCCTCAACCAGGTCCCACAGTTCACCACCGAGATCGACGACCAGACGGTGCACTTCCTGCACCTGCGCTCCCCGGAGCCGGACGCCACCCCGCTGATCGTCACCCACGGCTGGCCCAGCACCGTGTACGACTTCCTGGACGTCCTCGGGCCGTTGAGCGACCCCCGGTCGTACGGCGGGGACCCCGCCGACGCCTTCCACGTGGTCGCCCCGTCGCTGCCGGGGTTCGGGTTCTCCGGGCCGACCCGGCAGATGGGCTGGGGCGTCGGTCGCATCGCGCGGGCCTGGGCCGAGCTGATGCGGCGTCTGGGCTACGATTGCTACGGCGCGCAGGGTGGCGACTTCGGCAGCATCGTCTCTCCGGAGCTCGGCCGGATCGATCCAGATCACGTGCTCGGCGTCCACGTGAACGCATTGGCCAACGCCGCGACCCCAACCGATCCCAGCGAGCTCGACAGCCTCCCGGAGGCGGAGCGGGAGCAGGCAAGGCGCAACCAGGCGTGGTGGTACGGGCGCTCCGGCTACGCCACGCAGATGTCCACACGGCCGCAGACCCTGGCCTACGCGCTCAACGACTCACCGGCCGGCCAGCTGGCCTGGAACCTGGAATGGTTCGTGGACTACGACCCCACCAGCACCGAGCAGACCCCCATCGACCGGGACGCCATCCTGACCAACGTCACGATCTTCTGGCTGACCGGTACGGCGGGGTCCGCCGCACGGCTGTACCTGGAGGCCGGACAGGAAGCGTGGGGTCAGCGCCCCGCGCCCTCACCGGTCCCGACGGGCGTGGCCTGCTTCCCCGGCGACCACGCCATCCGTGGGCTGGCCGAGCTGTCCAACACCATCACCCACTGGACCCGGCATCCCCGCGGCGGGCACTTCGCCTCGCTCCAGGCCCCGGACCTGCTCGTCGCCGACATCCGCGAGTTCTTCAGGGGCCTGGGGCCTGATCGCTGACCGCGCGGGTATCGACCACACCACCGGGAGGGATGGCGATGCGAACCCATCAGGAACAGATCCGAGCCGAGCCCAACCGCCCGTCACCCTGGCCGACCAGGTCGTCTCGGCGTTGATCGGACTGCTCGCCGTCCTGGAGGGCGCGGTGCTGCCCGGCGAGGCCAGGCGCTGACCAGCCTCGGTCTGCTCCTGGTGGCCCTGGTGGCGGTCGTGGGCCTGGCCAAGATCGAGTCACCGCCGATCGAGGATGCGGTCGCGGCGGTTGGCGCGCCACCGTCCGCGGTCGGGGTGGTGATCGTGCTGCTGGTGCTGGCGCCCGAGTCACTGGCCGCGATCCGCAATGCCCGTCGCGATCGGGTGCAGACCAGTTTCAACCTTGCCTACGGCTCGGCGATGGCCAGTATCGGGCTGACGATCCCGGTCATTGCCGTGGCCTCGATCTGGCTGAGGGGACCGCTCGAGCTCGGTCTGGGCGCCACCCAGGTCCCGGATCATCCTCGGATCAGCTCAGCGAGCACCGCGGCCTGGCTGATCTCGATGGCCCTGGTCGCGGTCAGCAGCGTCACCGTCCGCTCCCGGGCGAGGTCCCGGAGGCGGGCCAGCGCCTCGGCCTGCTCGGGCTGCTGGAGCTCGCTGCGGTACCGGTTGGCGAACTCGGGGAACCGTGCGGGCTCGTGGCCGTACCATTTGCGCAGCTCAGTGGACGGGGCGACCTGCTTGAACCACTGGTCGACGTGGGCCTTCTGCTTGCTCAGCCCCCGCGGCCAGACCCGGTCGACCAGCACCCGGGTGCCATCGTCGCCGGTCGGCTCGTCATAGACGCGCCGTAGGCGCACCTCCGGCTTGCTTCCCATCGCGCTCTCCCCATTCTCGGCGCCTCCACCATCCTTGGACCACTGTGAGCGCAGTCCTCAGGCGAGGTCGATGCTCGCCGACGCCTGGCTGGGGACCCGCCCGCCGGCTGCCGGCGCCAGGTTCAGCGCGGCGCCGATCAGGCCGACGTGGCTGAAGGCCTGCGGGAAGTTGCCGAGCAGCTCGCCGCTGACGGGGTCGACCTCCTCGGCCAGCAGGCCGAGGTCGTTGGCGTAGCCGAGCAGCCGTTCGAACAGGTCGTGGGCGCGGTCGGTCTCGCCGGCCAGCGCGAGGTTGTCGACCATCCAGAAGCTGCAGATCAGGAAGGTCGCCTCGCCGCCCGGCAGGCCGTCGTCCTCCAGGTAGCGGTAGACCAGCCCGTCCCTGCTGAGCTCGCCCGCGATCCTTCGCATCGTGGCCCGTACCCTCGGGTCGGCTGCCGGCAGGAACCGCACCAGCGGGATCAGCAGGTTGGAGGCGTCCAGGGCGGGATCGCCGAGCGACTGCGTCAGCGCGCCGCTGGACGGGTCGACGCCGTCGGACTCGACCCGCCGGCGGATCGCCGCGCGCAGGGCGGTCCAGCGGTCGAGGTCGGCGGGCAGCGAGCGGGCGCGGGCCAGCCGGATCGCCCGGTCCACCGCGACCCAGGCCATGACCTTGGAGGAGACGAAGTGGCGGCGGCCGCCGCGGACCTCCCAGATGCCCTCGTCCGGCTCGGTCCAGCGGCGGGCGACCACGTCGACCGCCCCGCGGAGCAGCCCCCAGAAGGTGGCGCTGATCTCGCCGCCGTGGCGGTGGTACAGCCAGGCGGTGTCGAGCAGGTAGCCGTACACGTCGAGCTGGAACTGCTCGGCGGCGGCGTTGCCGATCCGCACGGGATGGGAGCCGCGCCAGCCCTCCAGCTCCCCGAGCCGCACCTCGGGCAACTGCCGCTCGCCGCCGACCCCGTACATGATCTGGAGGTCCTCGGCCCGTCCGGCGGTGGTGCGCTCCAGCCAGGCCATGAAGTCGTGCGCCTCCTCGGTATATCCCAGGGTGAAGAGGGCATAGAGGTTGAGCGCGGCGTCGCGCAGCCAGCTGTAGCGGTAGTCCCAGTTGCGGACCCCGCCGATCTTCTCCGGCAGGGAGGTGGTCGGCGCCGCCACGATGGCGCCGGTCGGCGCGTTGGTGAGCGCCTTGAGCACCAGCGCGCTGCGCACCACCTGCTCGCGGTACGGGCCCTGGTAGGCGCAGCGGGCGGACCAGCCCCGCCAGAAGGCGACGGTGCCGCGGATCCGCGCGGCCACCTCGTCGAGGCTGAGCCGGTGCACCTCGAGCTGGTGCGGCAGGCTGTAGGTCAGCGCCACGAAGGCGTGCTCGCCGCCGCGGAGCCGCAGCGTCCCCCGGCAGCCCCACGCGTCGGTCTGCGTCAGCGGGATCTGGGACTGGAGCACCAGCGCGTCGGCGCCGCCGTAGACCACGCCGCAGTCAGGGCCGCGCAACTCCGTCCGTGGGGTGGTCAGGCCGTAGTCGAAGCGTGGCGCGAACTCGAGCGCGACCTCGACCTCGCCGGCCTCGCAGTAGACCAGGCGCAGGAGCTGGTGGTGGGAGCGGGTCTGGGCGGCGTCGCCGGCCAGCGCTCCCCGGCGGACCACCAGACAGTCCGTCACGGTGATGCTGCCGCTGCTGCTGGCCATGCGCGTCTCGAGCACGTTGGTGCCGGGCAGGTAGCACCGGCCGATCGTGTAGGCGGTGCCCGCCGGCGCGACGCGGAAGTGACCACCCCTGGACCAGTCCAGCAGGCGGGCGAACACCGGACGCGCGTCGAAGCGGTGGAAGCAGCACCAGTCGATCGAGCCGTCGCGCGACACCAGGGCGGCGGAGTGGCAGTCGCCCAGCAGCGCGTAGGTCGACAGCGGAGGGTACCGATCTTGGAACCGTCCCTGGTCGCTCATGGCCGTTGCTGTCTCCCGCCCTTCTAAAGGAGAATTTGATTGTCTATAGAAACACACAGCGCGGCCCGTATGTCCAGCACCTGTTGGTTTTAGGAAGGGACCGTCGTGCGGTGGCAGGATGTCGGTGGCTGCTGGAAGGAGCGGACGGACGAGTCAGGCGCTGGCGAGTGGTAGGCGGTCCCGGCGGCACGTGGCTGGCACCGGGATCGTGGTGGGCTGGCTGCTGGCCGCCGGCGTCGCTCTGCTGGCCGGCCGCCGGGTTGCCGACGGCGGCTGGTTGGCGCTGCACCTGGTGCTGCTGGGCGCGGTGACCAACGCGATCGTCGAGTGGAGCGAGCACTTCGCGGCCGCGTTGCTGCACGCCCCGGCCAGCCCCGACCGGGTCGTGTGGGCCCGCGCCGGGCTGCTCAACCTGGCCGTGGTGGCGGTGCTCGCCGGCGTCCACGGCGACCATCCCGGGCTGGCGGCCGCCGGCGCGGGGCTGCTGGGTGTGGTCGTGGCCGCGCACGCCTGGCTGCTTGGGAGCTGGCTGCGGCGCGGTCTCGGCGTCCGGGGGCGGCTGGGCGACACCGTCTGGTTCTACCTGGCCGGCAGCGGCGCGCTGCTGGGCGGTGCCGGGTTGGGCGTGATGCTGAGCGCCGGCACCGGCCCGGCGGACACCTACCGCGCGCTGCGGCTGGCGCACGCGCACCTGAACGTCCTCGGCTGGATCGGCCTGGCGGTCGTCGGCACGCTGTTCACCCTCTGGCCGACCGTGCTGCGCACCCGCATGGTCGCCCACCTGTCGGCGGCGGCGAGGTGGGCGTTCCTGCTGTGCGTCGGCGGGCTGGCCGCGACCGTTGGCGGCCTGCTCCTCCAGCAGCGCGGCCTGGCGCTGGCCGGGCTGGCCGGTTACCTCGCCGGGCTTGGCGCCGCGCTGGTCCCGTTCGTGGCGACCATGCGCCAGCGCCAACCGCAGAGCGGCGCCGCGTGGACGCTGCTGGCCGGCCTCGCCTGGCTGCTGGTGGCGGTGGCCGTCGACCTGGCCTGGCTAGCCGCCGCCCACCGGGTGGTCGACCTCGACGAGCACGTGGGCCGCCTGGTCCCCGCCATCAGCGTGGGGTTCGGCGTCCAGATGGTCACTGGAGCGTTGTCGTTCCTGCTGCCGGTGATGCTGGGCCGCGGCGCGCTGGGCAACCGCCGGCTGACGCGCCTGCTCGAGCTGGCCTGGCCGGCCCGCCTGGTCGCCGTCAACCTCGGCGTCGCGCTGCGCACCTTCGGTCCGGCGGCCGGCTGGACCGTCCCGCTCGCCTGGTGGCTCATCGGGCTGGGGATCGGCTGGTTCGTGCTGCTCGCCGTGGCGGCCATGGTCGCCGCCAGGGCCGCACACCGGGTCCCGGAAGCCGGATAGGATGCTGCCCGAGCCAGTGCGCTGACCGGGATTTCGGGAGGTCGACGTCGAACACAGCGGCGGGGTAGCGGCGGCTCCCAAGGGTCGGCTGGCGGAGCTGTTCCCTGGCTATTTCGCGCTGGTCATGGCCACCGGGATCATCGCGGTGGACGCCCTCCAGCAGCGGGTCCTCTGGCTGGCCAGGACGCTGCTCTGGGTCAACGTGGTGTTCTACCTGGCGTTGTGGGGCCTGTACCTGGCGCGCCTGATCGGCTACCAGCAGCGGTTCCTGGCGGACCTGACCAGCCACCAGCGCGGCCCGGCGTTCCTGACCATGGTGGCGGGCACCGAGGTGCTGGGGTCCGGGTTCGTGCTGATCCTCGGGTGGCGGACCGCCGGGCTGGCGCTGTGGGCGCTCGGACTGGCCCTGTGGGCCGGGTTGTTCTACACGGTGCTGGCGGCGGTCACCATCCGGACCCCCAAGCCGGACCTGGCCAGCGGGATCCACGGCGGCTGGCTGGTGCTGGTGGTCGGCACCGAGTCGGTGGGCGTCCTGGGCGCGCTGCTCGCCGGCGGTCCGGGCGGCTCGCCGGCGCTGCTGTTCACCGCCCTGGCCGCCGCCACGGTCGGCCTGGTGCTGTACGTCGTCGTCATCGGGCTGGTGTGCTACCGCTGGTGGTTCTTCCCGCTCGCCGCCGCGGAGGCGACCCGCCCTACTGGATCAACATGGGCGCCCTGGCGATCACCACGCTGGCGTTCGCCAGCATCCACGCGGCCGCGGCGGCGGGCGGGCCGGGCATCGAGGCGCTGCGCGGCTTCCTCGGCGGGATGACCGTGCTCGCCTGGGCGGGGGCGACCTGGTGGGTCCCGCTGCTGGTGGTGATCGGCGTGTGGCGCCACCTGGTGGACCGGGTGCCGCTGCGCTACGACCCGCAGTACTGGTCGCTGGTGTTCCCCTTGGGGATGTACGGGGCGGCGACCTACCGCATGGCGGGCGAGCTGGAGCTCAGCTTCCTGGACTGGCTGCCCAGGACGTTCCACGTCCTGGCGCTGCTCGCCTGGGCGGTGACGCTGATCGGGATGGCGCGCGGCCCCCTCCGCCGGCCCGGCTGACCCGCCCGGCTCTCATTTGGGCAGGCTCTCCCAGCCGCGGCGGGCCGGGCGCGCGCCTGGCGTGGCGGCCGGCGGGCGTCGCCGGTAGACGATGTAGGGGCGGAACAGGTACTGGAGCGGCGCGGTGAACGCGTGGATCAGCCGCGTGAACGGCCAGATGGCGAACAGCGCCATGCCGACCACGGTGTGGACCTGGTAGTCGACCGGGGCCGCGGCCATCAGCCGCACGTCGGGCCGCAGCGCGAAGATCGAGCGGAACCAGGGGGCGACGGTCGCGCGGTAGTCGTAGCCGGCGCTGCCCGCCCTGATGCCGCCCGCCACCAGGGTGGCCCACAGCCCGGCGACGATCGCGCCGACCAGCACGACGTACATGAGCTTGTCGTTGCGGGTGGTGGCCATGAAGACCGGGCCGGTGCGGCGGCGGCGGTAGAGGAGGATGGCGATCCCGGTGAGGGTGGTCAGCCCGGCCACGCCTCCCACGGTGAGGGCGGTGACGTGGTAGCCGTGCTCGGTCACGCCCGCCCGGAAGGTCCACGACTCCGGGATCACCAGGCCGAGCACGTGGCCGGCGATCACGAACAGCAGGCCGAAGTGGAACAGCGGGCTGCCGATGCGCAGCAGCCGAGACTCGTACAGCTCCGAGGAGCGGGTGGTCCAGCCGAACCGGTCGTAGCGCCAGCGCCACACCGTGCCGGCCACGAGGATCAGGATGGTCAGGTAGGGGAGCACGCCCCACAGGATCAGCGCCCGGGTGCTCATGGCCGGCTCCTCCCGGTGGTCGGGTAGGGGTCCAGGCCGACCTGCTCGCGCGGCGGGCCGCTGGCCGCCAGCGCCAGGATCGCCTCCCGGTCGCGTGGCGAGGGGCCCGGGAGCGTCGCGCAGACCGCCTCCACGACCCGCGCGTACGGCGAGCCGGCGTCCTGGAGCCCGAGGCGCAGCAGCTCCAGCGCCGGCCGGTGCTCCTCGAGCAGGTCGCGCCGGCGGGTCGCCGCGGTGAACTCCAGCAGCGCCGGGAGGAAGTCGGGCAGCTCGCCGTCCGCCAGCTCCAGCCCTGCCGACCGGTAGCGCTGCTTGAGCCGCCCGAGCGCGACGCCGCGGCGGCGGGTGTCCCCGTCGGTGTAGTAGGTCAGGTACAGGCAGGTGCGGCGGCGGAAGTCGAACGCCTCGACGTACTGCTGCGCCAGCTCGGTCCCGCCGTGGCCGTCGAGGTGGCGGAGGAAGCCCTGCAGGTGCTGCCGGGCGGCGCAGGCGGGCAGCGCGGCGACCGCCTCGCGGACCAGTTGGATCCGCCGCCGCGCCGCCTGGTCGCCGGCGGGGTAGTGCAGCAGGATCGAGGCGGCCTGGTCGACGACCGCGAGGTCCCGGTCGGTGAGGGCGGTCATCGCCGGTCCTCGCCGTCGCGCTGAGGGAACAGCCCCGGCGGCTCGCCCTTGCCGTCCCAGTTGAGCAGGTTCACCCGAGCGCCACGCTCTCCCGGGTCGACCGGCCGGTCGGCGGTCTGGCGCTGCTTGAGCGCGTGGAACGTCTCGACCGCGACCGGCATGGGCCGACCGGACGCCTCCCCGAACGGGCCGCTGGCGTACATGCCCGGGCCGCCCTCGTAGTCGAGGCTGCACGCCAGCTCCTCCAGCTCGCGGCCCTGCTCCTCGTGGGCGGTCGGGATCACGTAGCGGTCCTCGTACTTGGCCAGGGCGAGCAGCCGGTACAGCTCCTGGAGCTGGGCGCCGGTCATCCCCACCGACGCGGGGATCGACTCGTCGGCGGGCTGGCCCAGGGTGAGGTCGCGCATGTAGGAGCGCATGGCCGCCAGCCGCTGAAGCACCGCCCGCACCGGCTCGACGTCCCCGGCGGTGAACAGCTCGGCCAGGTACTCGAGCGGGATCCGCAGCGTGTCGATCGCGCCGAACAGGTTGCCGGCGTCCTCGCCGTCGTTGCCGGTGTTGGTGAGCACGTCGACCACCGGGGACAGTGGCGGCACGTACCACACCATCGGCAGCGTGCGGAACTCGGGGTGCAGCGGCAGCGCCACGCGGTAGTGCTTGAGCAGCGCGTGGATCGGGGAGCGCCGGGCCGCCTCCAGCCAGTCCTCGGGGATGCCGCCCGCCCGCCCGGCGGCGACCACCCGCGGGTCGGCGGGGTCGAGCAGCACCTCGAGCTGCGCCTGGTACAGCTCGCGCGGGTCGCGCACGCTGGCCGCCTGGAGCACCCGGTCGGCGTCGTACAGCACCAGCCCGATGTAGCGCAGCCTGCCGACGCAGGTCTCCGAGCACACCGTCGGCTGGCCGACCTCCACCCGCGGGTAGCAGAAGGTGCACTTCTCCGCCTTGCCGGTGCGGTGGTTGAAATAGACCTTCTTGTACGGGCAGCCGGTCACGCACATCCGCCAGCCGCGGCAGCGGTCCTGGTCGACCAGGACGATGCCGTCCTCCTCCCGCTTGTACATCGCCCCCGACGGGCAGGAGGCGACGCAGGAGGGGTTCAGGCAGTGCTCGCAGATCCGCGGCAGGAAGAACATGAACGACCGCTCGTACTCGAACGCCACCGTGGCCTGCGCCTGCTCGCGGAGCCGTTGCACGATCGGGTCGAGGTGGCCGTGCTCGGGCGCGCCGGCCAGGTCGTCGTCCCAGTTGGCGCTCCAGGAGATGTCGGTGGGCTGGCCGGTCAGTAGCGACTTCGGCCTGGCCACCGGGAAGTCGTCGCCCAGCGGCGCCGAGGTGAGGTGCTCGTAGTCGTAGGTCCACGGCTCGTAGTAGTCGCGGATGTTGGGCAGCACCGGGTTGGCGAAGATGGTCAGCAGCTTGCGGAGCCGCCCGCCCGCCTTGAGGGTGAGCCGGCCGCGCCGGTTCAGCGTCCATCCGCCCTGCCACCGCTCCTGGTCCTGGTAGCGACGGGGGTACCCCTGGCCGGGGCGGGTCTCGACGTTGTTGAACCAGACGTACTCGACGCCGCTGCGGTTGGTCCACGCCTGCTTGCAGGTCACCGAGCAGGTGTGGCACCCGATGCACTTGTCGAGGTTCATCACCATCGCCATCTGCGCCATCACCCGCATCAGTAGCGCACCTCCTGACTGCGAGGCCGGATGACGGTCACCTCGTCGCGCTGATTGCCGGTCGGGCCGAGGTAGTTGAACGCGAACGACAGCTGCGCGTAGCCGCCGATCAGGTGGGTGGGCTTGACCAGCAGCCGCGTGAGCGAGTTGTGGATGCCGCCACGCCGGTCGTTGGCCTCCGAGCGGGGCACGTCGATGGTCCGCTCCTGCGCGTGGTGCACGAACACCGTGCCGGCGGGGATGCGGTGCGACACGATCGCGCGGGCCACCAGGATGCCGTTGCGGTTGACCGCCTCGACCCACTGGTTGTCCGCCACCCCGATCGCTCCGGCGTCGGCCGGGTGCATCCACACGGTCGGGCCGCCCCGCGACAGCGACAGCATCAACAGGTTGTCCTGGTACTCGGAGTGGATCGACCACTTGGAGTGCGGCGTGAGGTAGCGGACGGTCACCTGCCGGCCGCCGTCGGCGCCGAGCGCCGGCTCGCCGAACAGCCGCCGCATGTCCAGCGGCGGCCGGTAGATCGGCAGGGTCTCGCCCAGGTCGCGGATCCAGTCGTGGTCGAGCAGGAAGTGCATGCGGCCGGTGAGCGTGTGCCACGGCTTCAGCTGCTCGACGTTGGTGGTGAACGGCGCGTAGCGGCGACCGCCCGTCTCCGACCCGGACCACTCCGGGCTGGTGATCACCGGGACCGGCCCGGCCTGGGTGTCCGCGAAGGTGATGCGGCGCTCGTGGCTGCCCTCCGCCAGCTGGGCGAGCGGCCTGCCGACCCGCCGCTCCAGGGTCCGGAAGCCCTGCACGGCCAGGTTCCCGTTGGTGGTCGCCGAGAGCGCCAGGATCGCCTCGGCGAGCTTGGCGTCGGTGTCCAGCGCGGGCCGGCCGTCGCCGGCGCCGCCGAGCATCACGCCGTTGCGGTGGGCGAGGTCGGTGACCTCACGGTCCGGGTGGAGCACGATGCCCTTGGCGGGCAGGCCGAGCCGCTCGGCCAGCGGTCCCAGCGTGGCGAGCTTGTCGGCGACCGCGCCGTAGTCGCGCTCCACCACCGCCAGCGCGGGCATGGTGCGGCCGGGAATCGGCGGCGCCTGGCCGGCCCGCCAGTCCAGTGCCGTCCCGCCCGGCTGGGCGGTCTCCCCCGGGGTGTCGTGCTGCAGCGCGGTGGCCACCAGATCCTCGCGGACCCCCAGGTGCCTGGCCGCAAGCCGGCCGAACGCGCGGGCGATGGCGTGGAAGGCGTCGAAGTCGGTGCGGGTCTCCCACGGCGGGTCGATCGCCGGGGTGAAGGCGTGGACGAACGGGTGCATGTCGGTGCTGGACAGGTCGTGCTTCTCGTACCAGGTCGCGGCGGGCAGCACGATGTCCGACAGCAGCGTCGAGCTGGTCATGCGGAAGTCGATCGAGACCAGCAGGTCCAGCTTGCCGCGCGGGCCGCCACCCTCGGCCGGCCCGCGCCAGGTGACCTCGCCCGGCCGCAGGTCCTCTGGGGTCTCGCTGGCGCGCAGGTTGGAGCCCGCGCCGAGCAGGTGCTCCAGGAAGTACTCGTTGCCCTTGGCGGACGAGCCGAGCAGGTTGGCGCGCCACAGGGTCAGCACCCTCGGCTAGTTGCGCGGGTCGTCGGGGTCCTCGCAGGCGAACCGCAGCGACCCGTCCCGCAGGCGGCCGGTCACGTGCTCGACCGGGTCCGCGCCGGCGGCGCGGGCCTCGGCGACCAGGTCCAGCGGGTTGCGGTCGAACTGCGGGTAGGACGGCATCCAGCCCAGCCGGGCCGACAGCGCCACCGCGTCGGCGGTGTGCAGCCCGGCCAGGTGCCCCTCGGCCAGCGGCGAGGCGAGCGCGTCGGCGCGGTAGCCGTCGTAGCGCCACTGGTCGGTGTGCAGGTACCAGAAGGCCGTGCCGATCATCTGCCTGGGCGGCCGTGACCAGTCGAGCCCCATGGCCAGCGACGACCAGCCGGTCAGCGGGCGGCACTTCTCCTGCCCGACGTAATGGGCCCAGCCGCCGCCGTTGCGGCCCATGCAGCCGGTCAGCTGCAGCAGCGCGAGCACCGCACGGTAGGTCGCGTCGCCGTGGAACCACTGGCAGATGCCGGCGCCCATGATGATCATGCAGCGGCCCCGGGACTGCTCCGCGCTGCGGGCGAACTCCCGCGCGACCCGCACCACGGTGCCCGCGGGAACCGACGTGATGGGCTCCTGCCACGCCGGCGTGTACGGCGCCTCCGCGTCGTCGTAGCCGGACGGCCAGCCGCCCGGCAGCCCGGGCCGCTCCACGCCGTACTGGGCCAGCAGCAGATCGAACACCGTGGTCACCAGCCGGCCACCGACCCGGCGGACCGGCACGCCGCGGCGCAGGACGCCCGCCTGGCCGTCGGTCTGGTCGAACCGGGGCAGCAGCACCTCCGCCGCCTCGCCGCCGCCCCCCTCCTGCGAGTACAGCGACAGGGTCGGCTGGATGCCGCCCAGGTCGAGGTTCCAGCGGCCCACCCCGGCGTCGCCATGGCGGAACCCCAGCGACCCGTTGGGCGCCACCGCCTCGCCGGTCGCCTGGTCGAGCACCATCGGCTTCCAGGCCGCGCCCTCCCCGCCCTCGCCCAGATCGGCGGCGGTGAGGAACTTGCCGGGCACCAGAGCCCCGTCACGCTCGCTGAGGGTGACCAGGAACGGCAGGTCGGTGTAGCGGGTGACGAAATCGGTGAAGAACGGCACCGGCCGGTCGACCAGGAACTCCCGGAGGACGACGTGGCCCATGGCCATCGCCATCGCGCCGTCGCTGCCCGGCTGGGCGGGCAGCCAGGTGTCGGCGAACTTGGTGCTGTCGGCGTAGTCGGGCGAGACCACCACGACCTTGGTGCCCCGGTAGCGGACCTCGGCCATCCAGTGCGCGTCGGGCGTGCGGGTCACGGGCACGTTGGAGCCCCACAGCACCAGGTAGGTGGCATCCCACCAGTCGCCCGACTCGGGCACGTCGGTCTGGTCGCCGAACACCTGCGGCGAGGCGACCGGCAGGTCGGCGTACCAGTCGTAGAACGACGTCATCACCCCGCCGAGCAGCTCGATGAAGCGGCTGCCGGCCGCGTGCGAGACCATCGACATGGCGGGGATCGGCGAGAACCCGGCGACCCGGTCGGGCCCGTACGCCCTGATGGTGTGCACGTGCGCGGCGGCGATGATCTCCACCGCCTCGTCCCAGGACATCCGCACCAGCCCGCCCTTGCCGCGGGCGGACTGGTAGCGCCGGCGCCGCTGCTGGTCGCCGGTGACCTCGGCCCAGGCGGCCACCGGGTCGCCGAGCCGGGCGCGCGCCTCGCGGTACATCTCCAGCAGCACGGCCCGCCCGTAGGGGTAGCGCACCCGGGTGGGGGAGTAGGTGTACCAGGAGAACGCCGCCCCACGCGGGCAGCCACGCGGCTCGTACTCGGGCCGGTCCGGCCCCACCGAGGGATAGTCGGTCTCCTGCGTCTCCCAGGTGATGATGCCGTCCTTGACGTACACCTTCCACGAGCACGACCCGGTGCAGTTCACCCGTGCGTGGAGCGGACCACCTTGTCGTGGCTCCAGCGGTCCCGGTAGAACACGTCGCCCTCGCGGCCGCCGACCTCGTAGACCGCCCGGCCGTCGGGCGACACCTCGGCGCGCCGGAGGAACCGGCCCGCCCGCAACAGCGCGTCGGCGGCCGGACCGTCCAGGCCCGGCGGTGGAGGGGCGGGATCCCGCTCAGCCCGTCTACCCACCTGGACCTCCGCCCGCCTGGCGTCGGCGGGTCCGCACCCGAAGGATCGTCACGGCCAACGCTCCCTTGCCCGGTCACCGTCCCCGCAAGGCTGCAACCGACATGATGCCTCCACCAGGGCCGTCAGGTCCCCCGATCGGGGGGCCCGGCGTCCCTAGGCGGTACCATACCGCCGTGACCGTTACCGCTTCGCGTCGGATGTCCTTCCAGCGGCGTCCCGGCGGCCTGGTCGCGACCCTGCTGTTCATTGCGCTGGTGGTGGCGGCGATCGGCAGCCTCGGCGCGCCGCTGATCACCAGCGTGGCCACGACCTATCGGGTGTCGCTGGCCGCGGCGCAGTGGACCCTGACCGTCACGCTGCTGACCGGTGCGGTTGCCGTCCCGCTGCTGGGCAGGCTCGGCGACGGGCCGCGGCGGCGCGCCACCGTGACCGTCACACTGGCCATCGTGGTCGCCGGCAGCGTGGCCACCGTGGTGCCCGGCCCGTTCTGGCTGCTGCTGGCCGGGCGGGCGGCGCAGGGCGTGGGGCTCGGGCTGACGGCGCTGATGATCGCCGTCGCCCGTGACCACCTGGCCGAGCGCTCGGGACAGACCATCGCGCTGTTGTCGGTGGCCTCGACGGCCGGGATCGGCGTCGGCTACCCGCTGGCCGGGCTGCTCGGCTGTGCCCTGGTTGCGGTGCTGCTGGTGACCAGCGACACCCGCCTGTGGACCGTGCGCCCGCCGGTCGCCGCCGTGGTGCTCGCCGCCGGCGCGCTCACGCTGGCTGGCTGGGCGGCCCTCGAATTGCGCGCGGCCACGCCGCTGGTCGACCTGACGGCGTTGCGTCATCCCGCCGTCGCCGGCGCGAACCTGGTGATGGGCATCGGCGGGATCGGAATGTACCTGCTGCTGACCCTGATCACCCGCTACGCGCAGACCCCGCCCGACGCCGGGTACGGCTACGGGCTGTCCACCTTCGAGGCCGGCCTGGTGCTGGTGCCGTTCTCCGGCCTGGGGTTCCTCGCCGGCCGGGTGGTCCCTCGGCTGCGCGGCAGGCTGGGCCCGTTCGGCCTGCTCGCCGCCGGCGGCGCCGTGGTCGCCACGGCCTTCGTCGTGTTCGCGGCGGCCCGACGGGGCGTGGCCGGCTCGGTCGTCGCCATGGCCGTCCTCGGGTTGGGCGTCGGCGGGTTCTCCGCCGCCATGCCGCAGGCCATCCTGGCGGTCACCCCCGCCAGCCAGACGGCCAGCGCCATGGGGCTCAACCAGGTCGTGCGCGCTGTCGGCTTCTCCATCGGCAGCGCCACCGGCGGCCTCATCCTCGCCGCCAACACCCCGCCGGGCCACCTGCTGCCGAGCGACGGCGGCTACACCACCGCGGCGCTGGCCGGGGTCGCCATCACCGCCCTGAGCATCGGCGTCGCGGTCGCCACCGGGTCGCGCCAGCGGCGCCCCGCCGGCCGGCCGGATCGGCGACGGAGGCCCGATGGGTGAGCACGGCGCCGGCGCCGTCCGGGTCACCTTCGCCGGCTCGGGGGATGCGTTCGGCAGCGGTGGCCGGCTCCAGGCTTGCATCCACGTGCGTGCGGAAGCCCACCCGCCGGTGCTGCTGGACTGCGGCGCCACCAGCGCGGTCGCGCTCAAGCGACAAGGCCTGGACCCCAACGAGATCGCCGCGGTGTTGGTCTCCCACCGCCACGTCGACCACTTCGGCGGGCTGCCGCATCTGATCCTGGACGGCCAGTTCCGCCGGCGGACCGCGCCGCTGACGGTCGCCGGACCGCCCGGTACCGGACGGTGGCTGACCGAGGCGATGGAGGTGATGTTCCCCGGGTCGTCGACCGTGGAGCGCCGCTTCGCGGTCGAGGTGGTCGAACTGGAACCCGGCGGGCGGCCCACCACCATCGGGGCGGCCACCGTCCGAGCCTGGCAGGTCGACCACGGCCTGACAGGCGGGCCATTCCTCGGGCTGCGCCTGGAGATCGGGGGCAGGACCATCGCCTACAGCGGCGACACCGCCTGGACCGACACGCTCATCGAGCTGGCCGCCGGAGCGGACCTGCTGATCGCCGAGGCCTACTTCTGGGACAAGCCGGTTCCCCACCATCTCCGTCACGCCGACCTGGTCGCCCACCGCCAGCAGCTCACCAGCAGGCGGACGATCCTCACCCACCTGTCCGAGGACATGCTGGCCCACGCCGATCACGCCGCGTTCGCCGTCGCCCATGACGGACTGGTCCTCGACCTGTAGCGTCCCGAGCCCGCACGCCGCCGGGGCGATGCGCGAAGATGTGGGAATGGCGGGCTTCCAGCGAACCGGCGGCACTCGGAGAACGGCACCGAACCTCGCCGCCGCGTGGGGGCGCCAGGCGCCCGGTCGAGGCTGGCTGCCGCTGGTCGCGGTGGTGCTGCTCGCCCTCAACCTTCGCGGTCCGCTGGCCGCCGTCTCGCCGATGTTGCCGGAGCTTCGCTCCCAGCTCGGTCTTGGCGGCCAAACGGCGGGGCTGCTGACCACCCTGCCGGTGCTCTGCTTCGCGGCCACCGCACCGCTGGCGGCGTGGCTGGGGCGCCGGATCGGCCTGGACAGGGCGCTGCTGGCCGGCGTGGTCGGCATCGCGGCGGCAACCGCGCTGCGGTCCGCGGGCGGCGTCGCCGTCCTGTTCGTGGGCACGGTGCTGCTCGGCGTCGCCGTCACGGTCGGCAACGTGCTGATCCCGGTGGTGGTGAAGCAACGGTTCCCCGGGCGGGTGGGGACCGTCACCGGCATCTACACCGCGGCCCTGATCGGCGGTGCGGCGGTCACCGCGGCCGCCAGCGTGCCGCTTGCCGGGGTGGTCGGCTGGCGGCTCGGGCTGGGCGTGTGGGCCCTGCTGGCGGCTGCCGCGGCCTGCGTCTGGATCGCTGCCGGGCGTTCGCGCGACAGCGCCGCGGCGACGGCGGCCGGCTTCGTCCGGGACGCCGCGCGGGGACCGGTGTGGCGGTATCGGACCGCCTGGGCCATCGCGATCTTCTTCGGCACCCAGTCGATGATCTACTTCGCGATGACCGCCTGGCTTCCCAGCCTGCTGATCGACACCGCCGGTCTGGACCGCCGCGCGGCGGGAGTGGGGCTGTCGGTGTTCCAGCTGGCCGGGATCGCCGGCACGCTGCTGGCCCCGCCACTGGCCACCCGCATGCGCCGGCAACGGGCGCTGACGGTCGGCCTGGCGGTGCTGGCGGCGCTGTCGCTCGCCGGCCTGCTGGAAGCCCCGTCGGCCTGGCCGCTCTGGGCCGCCATCGGCGGTCTGGCGGTGGGCGCCGCGCTGGCCACCGCCACCACGATCATCGTCCTGCGGACCCGCCACGCCGCCACCACCCGCCGCCTGTCGGCGATGGCGCAGACGGTCGCCTATGCCATCGCCGCGGCCGGCCCGGTGGTGGTGGGCGGTCTGTACGGCGCCACCGGAGGCTGGGCGGCGCCCCTGATCGTGCTCATCGCGGTGGCCGGCGTGATGGCCGCGGCCGGCGCGGTCTCAGGACGGCAGGTCCTGATCGACGACGAGCCGGTGCCGGCCGCGTAGCCCGCCCGTGCGCGGTCGTCCGCGCGCCATGGGGTCGGGGGTGCGCGGTTGGCGTGCCCATCGCCCGGCCGAGCTCGAGGGCGGGGAGCGGTGCCAGGATGGAGATCTCCACCGGCGGGCAGGTCGCCCTGCTCAGCGAGACCAGTCGCCAGTGGTGGGCGGTCGCGGCGCGGTCGATGCGGGCCGCCGCCGCGGCGGCGCCTCCCGGAACCGGCGCGTTCCGGCTCGCCAGTGAAGCGACCAGCAGCAGCCAGGCCAGGTAGAACTGCTCTTCCACGCCCAGCGACCAGTAATGCCTGCAAGGGCGACGGTGGCGCATCCGAGGCGAGGGAGTCGGTGGCGACCACCACCAGCATCGCGGCGGGCAGCAGGCGGCGCGCCGGGAGGCAGAGAACGACGCCCCGCGACAATCGCTCCCAACCCTCTACGGGCTATCGGACCAGCGCGGGGCCGTCCTGAGTCACCACCAGCCGGCGACCGTGCGCGGTGCGGTCAGGCCGTGGCCGCGACGTCCCGGACCTCGCAGCGGACAACCGAGGCGCTCGCGGTCGGGCTCGATCCGGGACCGAAGCGCTCCGCCATGGTGCGCGCATGTTGGTCGCTGTCCCACAGCGTCAGCGACAGTCCTCTGCCGTCCTCGTTGCCGGTCAGCCAGGTGCCTGATTGAAAGCCCGGAAGCTGCCTGATCGCGGGCACGATCTGCTCCTGGAGTGCCCGCAGCCCCTCCTCGGGGTCGACTCCGGTCACATCGACTTCGATCAGCACGGCGTACATGCGGTCTCCTCCCGGTCAGCTCTGCGCCTGGTCGAGGAAGGCGAGCGTGACCGCGGCGAACAGCGGGGAGCTGAAGACGTTGTAGTGGGTCAGTCCGGGCAGGATCGCCAGCGCGTGACCGCCCTTGGGCCGGCCCTCGCCCATCCAGCCGCCGTCGCGGAGGCCGCCGTCGAGCAGCCTGAAGACCTCGACGTAGTGGCTCGGCGGCGCCATGTCGGCGTCGGCGGCGACGATCAGCGTCGGCATCTGCAGACCGCGGACCTCCTTGGTGAAGTCGAAGTCCTTGGCCATCGACTCGCCCATCTTGTCCAGCAGCCGGGGGAAGTCCTCGGGACGCGGCGCCACCCGCTGGTAGAGCTGGTACATCGGAGTGTCCTTCATGAAGTCCGCCGCCGCCGCGCTCACCTGGCCCTGCTGCGCGCGCATCTCCGGGTAGATCGCGTCGGACCGGATGTGCGCCGATGCCACCACGAGCCCGCTGACCATGGCCGGATACCTGGCCGCCGTGAGCAGCGCCACCCCACCGCCGAGCGAATAGCCCACCAGGTCCGGCCTCTCCAGCCCGAGGTGCTCGATGAGCGCCGCGATGTCGTCGGCCATGAGCCGGATGTCGATCGGTCGGTCGATGTCCGCCGTCCGGCCATGCCCCTGCAGGTCGGGGGTGATGACCTGGTGGTGCTCGGCCAGGGCGGGAAGGACCGGCCCGAACATCTCACCGGAGCCGAGCCCGCCGTGCAGCAGGATCAGCGGCCGCCCGGCCCCGTGCGTCTCGTAGTAGAGGTCGATGCCGTTGACCTGGGCGTACTGGCCGGTACCGCTGGCATCGGCGGTCCAATCGTTGGCGCTCAACTGCTGCTCCTCTCATCTCGCTGGCACGCGACACCGATATGGACCCCGCTCCCGACGAGAACTCATCGGATGGACAATGTTGGTTCGCTGGCCGGGACAGTGGACGGCTCGGGCGTCCGGGTCGGAGGTCGCGCGGCGGCGGCTACAGGCTACAGACCATTTCAGCAGACGAGGAGGACACGGATGGGCTCGAGCATGACCCCGGTCGGGGCGGTCGTCCGTGGCGCGTTGGCCGGCACGGTCGGGACCGTCATCCTGGACGGAGTCTGGTACGCCAGGTACCGGCGAGACGGGGGCACGAGCGGCTTCGCCGCCTGGGAGACCGCCGCGGGGCTCGACAGCTTCGAGGACGCTCCCGCCCCGGCGCAGGTCGGCAAGCGCCTGGCGGAAGGGCTGCTGCAGCGGCCGCTCAAGCCGCAGGCGGCTCGGCTGGTGACCAATCTCGTCCACTGGGGCTACGGCATCGGCTGGGGCGCGGCGTACGGGATCGTGGCCGGGTCGATCAGAAGGCCTCGGACGGTCTACGGGCTGCTGTTCGGTCCGATCGTGTGGTCGACGTCGTATCTGGTCCTGCCGTCGACGGGGATCTACAAGCCGCTGCGCGACTACGACGCCAAGACGCTGTGGAAGGACGCCAGCGCCCACCTCGCCTTCGGCGTGGGAACCGCGGCGAGCTTCAGGCTCCTCGCCAAGCGGCGCTGACCGGGCGAGCGGACCCGCGGTGGCGGCCCGCTATGCGGGCAAGCGCCTGGGCAGGCCGAAGTACGGGAAGATGCTGGTGTCCCAGAACCAGGTGATGGCGGCGATCTGGTCGCCGGCGAGGGTCAGGACGAGCAGTCCGTAGGGCCGTGCGATCGGCGCCTGCGGGCTGGGCAGGTAGCAGCCGAAGGCAGGCTGGGTGTTGGCCCGGGTGGGCACCAGGCGCAAGGAGACGCCGCGCCGGGCGGCGCGGTCGCGGAGGAAGGCGCCGATGGCCACGCGCCCCTGATACCGGTCCGGCTCGGGTGGCATCGTCAGCCGGGCGTCGTCGGTGAGCAGGGCGACCAGGGCGTCGATGTCGCCGTTCTCGACGGCGTCGGCGAACCGGCCCGCCAGCTCCCGTTCCCCTGGCGAGTTCGGTGCGGGCGCCCGTTCGCGGTCGCGGGCTGCCAGCTGGGTCTGCAGCGTGGCGCGGGCGCGCTGCACGGCGCCCTTCACCGACGCCTCGCTGCTGCCCAGCATGTCCGCGACTTCGGCCTCGGTGAAGCCGAGCACGTCGCGGAGCAGCACCGCGGCGCGCTGGCGGGGTGGGAGGCGCTGCAGCGCGGCGATGAACGCGAGCTCGATCGATTCCCTGGTCTGGTAGCGCGCCTCCGGCCCAGGGCCGCGGTCGGCGAGGTCCTCGAGCAGCACGTCGGGATAGGGCTGCAGCCAGACCGGTTCGGACGGCCCGGCCGCCTCCGGCCGCTCCAGCGCGGACGCGGGCACCTCCGAGGGCCTGCGTGCCCTGCCGCGAAGCGCGTTCAGGCAGCGATTGGTCGCGATGCGGTACAGCCAGGCGCGCAGCGAGCCGCGGCCCTCGAAGCGGTCAAACCCGCGCCAGGCCGCCAACAGGGTCTCCTGGACCAGGTCCTCGGCGTCCTGGACCGAACCGAGGAAGCGGTAGCAGTGCAGCTGCAGCTCGCGCCGGAACGGCTCGGTGAGCTCGCCGAACGCCT
This sequence comes from Actinomycetes bacterium, assembly GCA_036392615.1. Taxonomy (GTDB): domain Bacteria; phylum Actinomycetota; class CALGFH01; order CALGFH01; family CALGFH01; genus DASVXQ01. The sequence continues at coordinate 22,440 of DASVXQ010000321.1, forward strand.
CGCTGTCCCCAGCCCTGGCGCGGCTGAGCAGCTCGTCGGTCACCGGCACATCCTCGCATGCGTCTGTTCCTCTCGATCGTCTCACAGGTACTGACACCGACCGCGCCCGAAAGGGACCGCGCCGGCGCGCGAAGACGACCGTTCGGTTCCCGTCCGCGGCGGTGTCGTATCCAGTAGGACCCGAAACGGCGAACCGGAGAACACGTGGAGACTGGGATCAGATCGACAATGCCGCGCGCCGCGACGGCGGCGACGGCGGCCGCGCTGACGGCGACGCTGGGGCTCGCCGCCCCATCCTGGGTCGTCGCGGTCCGGCAGATGAACGGGATGGACATGGGGGTCGCGACCGAGCTCGGTTCGTTCGCCTTCTTCGTCGTCGTGTGGGTGTGGATGATGGCCGCGATGATGCTGCCGGGCGCGGCCCCGGCGATCTTGCGGCGCGCGCGTGCCAGCGGTCGTGTGCGCGCCGTGCCGTTCTTCGTCGGGTCGTACCTTGCCGTCTGGACGCTCGTCGGCGTCACGGTGTACGCGTTGTACCGGCCGCACGGGTCGTTCGCCGCGGGGGTGGTTGCGATCGCGGCAGGCGTCTACGAGCTCACGCCGCTCAAGCGGCACTTCCGCCGGCGCTGCCGCGAGAGCGTCCGCTCCGGACTGGAGTTCGGGCTCTGCTGCGTCGGCTCGACCATCGGACTGATGCTGCTGCTGGTGGCGCTGGGCGTCATGAGCGTCGCCTGGATGTCCGTGATCGCCGCCATCGTCCTCGCCCAGAAGCTCCTGCCCACGAATGCCGCCATCGACGTGCCGCTGGCGCTCGCGATCGTCGGGCTCGGGACCCTGACCCTCATCGCGCCCTCGTCGGTTCCGGGACTCACGCCGCCGATGTGAGCGGTCCCCGGCGGCGCGGGCTCGCTGCCGTGACGACAAGAAGGAGAGAGCAATGCAGACACCCCCGATCGTGTCGCCGGAGGAGTGGGAGGCCGCGCGCCAACAGCTGCTCGTGAAGGAGAAGCAGCTGACCCGCGCCCGGGACGCACTGGCCGCGCAGCGCCGGCGGATGCCGTGGCTGGCGGTGGAGAAGCAGTACGAGTTCGACGGACCCGAGGGCACGGCGAGCCTGCTCGACCTGTTCCAGGGCCGTCGTCAGCTGATCGTCTACCGCGCGTTCTTCGAGCCGGGCGTGTTCGGCTGGCCCGAGCACGCCTGCCGCGGCTGCTCCCTGGTGGCCGATCAGGTCGCCCACGTCGCCCATCTGAACGCCCGTGACACCACGCTGGTCTTCGTCTCGCGCGCGCCGCAGCCGGACATCGCGCGGGTGAAGGCGCGGATGGGCTGGACGATGCCCTGGTACACCCTGACCGACCAGTTCGACGCCGACTTCGGCGTGGACGAATGGCACGGCACGAACGCGTTCATCCGCGATGGCGACAGGGTGTTCCGCACCTACTTCATCAACAACCGTGGCGACGAGGCGTTGGGGAGCACCTGGAGTTACCTCGACATGACCGCGCTGGGGCGGCAGGAGGAATGGGAGGACTCGCCCGAGGGCTATCCCCAGACCCCGCCGTACGAGTGGTGGAACTGGCACGACGGGTACGGCGACGCCCAGCCGGCGCAGGGGTGGCTGGACCAGCTCGCCGGGGCCGCCGACGCCGGCGACGGTGGCAGGGACGACCCCGACCCCGCCGACCCCGAGACGACCGCGCCCAAGGCGTGAGCCACCGCCTACGGACAGCGCGCGCCGATGCCGTGGCTACACCACGGCGTTCTGGCGGGCGGCCTCCCGGAACCACTCGGCGCTCAGCTGGGGGATCCGCTCCAGGGTGTCGAAGTCCACGCAGATCAGCCTGAAGCGGTTGCCGAAGCCGTCCATCCACTCCAGGTTGCCCTGGGCGCTCCAGTGGATGTAGCCGTCCACCGGCACGCCCTCCGAGGTCGCCCGCTGCAGCTGCCGGAGGCAGGCCCGTAGGAACATCACCCGGTCCGAGTCGTACACCTTGCCGTCATCGGCGACCACGTCCGACGCCGCACACCCGTTCTCGGTGATGAAGATCGACGTGGCGCCCCAGATCGACTGCATCTGGCGCGGCGCCCAGTACATGACCTCGGGGTCCAGGACGTGCCAGGCCGACTTCATCTTGGGATGGGAGGCGTTGATCGGAATCTCGCGGTAGCCGGGGGCGGACAGATGTGGGTGACCCGGTTGCCGTGGCGGTCATCCCCGCACCCCATCTTCCTCAGCAAGGACGGCGTCGCCATCTTGGCCAGACCAGCAACGCCGCCGGGATGTGCTATCTCGTGCTGTTCCTGGTCGTCATGGTGGCCACCGTCCCGCTGTGATCGTCACCAAGGCGGGAGGGTAGCCGGCGTGGCGGCGGGGAGGAGGGCGAGCACGGAGGCCGGCCTCCGTGCTCGCTCCCGGGTGACTCAGGGCTCGACGATCCGGCCTTCGACGACCGGGTCGACCGGTGAGTGCGCCGAGATCCAGTCGATGGCGACCTGGAGGAGGTCGTCGCCGGGCTGGGCGACGTCCGTGCCCTGGGCGAAGACGGTGTAGCCGTCGCCGCCGGTGAACATGAAGTCGTTGGTGACGAGCCGGATGGTGTCGCTGGGACCGAGCACCGTGAGCGGGCCCGCGACGCCCTGCGGGGCCTTCCAGATCGTGTCGACCACCGGCGCCGTGCCGTTGCAGTGGAACTGCACCTTGAGGCCGGAGATCTGGGGGAACCGGCCGGTCCCGCCGGCGAAGGCCGGATCGCAGAACGGGGCGAAGCCGTTCAGGAACGCCGTCTCGAGCTGGGCGCCCGTGAGCGTGAGGATCACCGACCGGTTGCCGAATGGAAGCACCGAGAACATCTCGCCCCAGGTGATCTCACCGGGCTGCTCACCGGCGGAGGGCGGCGTGAACACCAGGTTCGCCCGCAGGCCGCCCGAATTGGTGAAGGCGGCATCGACACCGGGGTACTTGGCCCGCATCGAGTCGGCGACGAGATTGCCCATCTCCGATTCATGGAGGCGGTCCGGCGCGCGGGTGATGTCGTTCGCCTGGGTCCCGATGACCTGGTTGCGGAGCACCGCGGTCCGGGCGTTGGCGTCGTCGATGATCGCCTGGACGTCGGCACGCGGGGCGACGCCGATGTCCTTGGCCACCCGCGTCGCCCCGCCGGCCCAGGAGACGTCCCCGTCCTCGACCATGAGTTGCAGCACCGAGTAGCTGGTCCCCGCGTTGATGCCCTCGGTCACCAGGATGCGGCCGCGCATCAGGTTCGAGATCCGGTGGGTGTGGCCGGCGATGATCGCATCGACCGTGGTGCCCTGCAGGGCGTCGGCGATGTCGAGGATCGGCCCCTGCCACGCAGCGCCGGGGGCGTTGCCGATCGGGTTCGCGCCGACGTTGGTGCCCTGGTGGATGACGACGACCTGGACCTCCACGCCGCGCTTGCGCAGGCGTTCCGACTCGGCCTGGATCCGCGGCGCCTCGTCGAGGAAGGACAGGCCGGCCGTCGCCCCGGCCGAGACCAGCTCCGGCGTGTTCTTGAGCTCGGCGCCGATCACCCCGACCCGGACGCCGTTGACCGTGACGACCGCCGACGGCGTCACCCACGGTGGCGCCCGCCCGGTGGCCGTCTCGACGATGTTCGTGGCCAGGAAGGGGAAGTCGGCGCGCTCCTGCTGCCTGAGCAGCCGCTCCACACCGAAGTCGAACTCGTGGTTGCCGTACGAGGTGGCGCGCAGGCCCCAGGCGTTCTCCACGTCGATCGCCGGCTTGTCCTCCAGCAGCAGCGAGTTCGGCGGCGAAGCGCCGACGTTGTCGCCGGCCGCCAGGATGATCCCCTTCGACGAGGCGAGCTCCTCGTCGAACATCGTGGCCAGGAACGCTCCACCTCCGACGCTCTGGTTGATGCCGTCGAACGCCAGGGTCGTCGGCTCGATCTGGCCATGGAAGTCGTTGAGCCCGACGATCGAGACCGGACTGACGGCATTGCCGCCCTTGACGATGTCGAGCAGGACCCTGCCCTGGCTGTGCTGCGGCTCCGGGATGCCAAGGAGATAGGCGAGGGTTGGCGCCAGGTCGATCGACCTCGCCGAGACCTGGGCCCTGGCGATGCCCGTGCCGCCGGCCAGGAACGTGGCGCGCATGTTGACGTTGTCGGCCAGGTCCTGGACGTCCGGCACGTAGCCGTGCTGGCCGAAGAAGTGCGACGGGGCGACCAGCGTTCCCGGCGTCTCCGCGTCGAACTGGTACGGCGGGAACGAGAAGGCCACCACGTCACCGGTCCGGGTGGGGTGGGCCATGTCGGCGGTGCTGCCGGGGCCGTTGGGGATGTGCCGCGCCTCGGCCTTGCTGAAGACCCGGTCGATCATCTTCCAGCCTTCGGGCCGGCCGTCGTGGGTCCAGTCGTTCGGATCGGTCAGGCTCAGGTATCTCGCCTTGATCGCCGCGACCGTGGCCGCGACGTCCGCGGCCGGAACCTGCGTGAAGCCGCCCCCCGCGGGGTCGCGGCCCGCGACGTTGAGGTAGATCTGGACCGCGCCGCCCGCCCAGCAGGCCTTCGCCTTCCCGATCGTCTCGCCGCTGGCTGGCCGGCAGTTCGACGTCTGCGGCCTCGACAGCAGCCCCATGTCGACCAGCGGCCTGCTCGCGTCGATCGCCAGGAACTGGGGCGCGAAGCCGTGGTCGGACGAGACAAAGGTCAGCGGGTCCCTGCCGAGCAGCTTGCGGGCCAGGGTGAGCGTCTCGTCCGCCTCCTGGTAGGCGGTGCGGATGAAGCGCTCGCGGGCCGTGACCCGGCCGTCCGGGACGCCGTTCAGGTCCACGTCGTCGAAGGCCGGATTCGGGTCGCCGTTCGGCAGGGTCCGCGAGACGAGCCCCAGGAACTGGTGCTGGAACTCGTCGGTCGTCGGCACCCCGACGAGCATGAGGTCAGGACGATAGGTCCTGCCGACGTACTCCAGCATGGGCAGGTGGCCGGTCGCCCAGTAGAGGCCCTGCTCGGCGTAGGTCTCCTCGCTGGTGACGCCGGCCTCGAGGATGGCGAAGTCCGCGGCGGTCGAGGTCGGGAACCGCTGCGCCAGGAACTCGGCGAAATCGCCGGTGAAGCCGGGCTCGCCGCCCCATGTTGGCCAGGTCGCGATCGCGCGGCTGACGGAGGTGTGGAAGAGGCGGACGCGCTCCAGGTCGGGGGTCAGCTCCTCGACCTTCACCAGCATGCCGGCCGTCTGGCCGTCCAGCGTGCCGCCCTGGATCTTCACCTTGACGTCGGCCCACTGGCCCTTGGCGAGGATGCCGACGGCGTCCGCGGCGCTCTTGGTCCTGGAGAACAGGACCTTGTCGTAGTTGGTCCTTTGGTCGTCGGTGCTGTCGAAGATGTAGGCGTTCAGCCCGTACTTGTCCACGCCGGCGTCGAGGACGCGCAGACGCATCTCGCGGGCGGGGCTGAAGGTCGTGGGAAGCGAGCCCGACCAGCCGGTCGCCGGCGTCGGCGCGGCCCCTGGGAACGGGGCCTGGCCGGCGTACCCGGCCGGTGTGTCGAACTGGAGGCCGAAGGAGGCGATGAACGGGGCGTCGTCGAACAGAGCGTCGCCGGCGTGTCCGATGAAGTTCGTCGAGACGCCACGACCGGAGAAGAACGACTGGAAGTCGATCGTGGGGCCGTTGATGGTGGCGTTTCGCCCGCCTGCCCACTCCACCTGGGCGACCTTGAGCCCGCCTCGCTCGGCGGACTGGGCGATCGACTCGGCCTGGAGGACTCCGGGATCGAATGCCGCGGTCCGGTTGCCGAACGGCTGACCGTTGACGTGGAAGGTGTTGTTGGTCGAACCCGTGACGCCCGGCCAGGCACCCGTCGCGAGGGTGTACCAGCCGGCGCCGGTGTTCGGCGGAGCCTGGGTCAGCAACCCGTTGCCGGACGCGGAGGCGCCCTTCTCGAGGAATTCCCGCATGGTCGGCATGACGCCCTGGGCCGCGTACTTCTTGACGAGGTCCTGACGCAGCCCGTCCGAGGCGAAGAACAGCGCACCACCGTGCGACGGCGTGTCCCCGCCCGACTGCCCGCCGGTGCCGGCGCGTGCCGGCGCGGCGACGCCAGGCGTTGCCGCCAGGACCACGAGCAGGGGGACGAGCGCGACGACAGCCGTCAGGACGGTGGAACGAGCGCGAGCGCAGCGGGTCACGCGACACCTCCACGAGACGAGACCAGGGATCGTGCGGCGGACGGGGTCTCGGTGCTGTGGAGCGACCCTCACCGAAGCCGTCCAGGACGGTGGCGAGCGCCTACCATAGCCGAGCGGACGTTCCCTGAACAGATCACTTGCCCGCGGCGCGGCCTGAGTCGCGCGCGACCTCATGGGCGCATGGCGGACGCGAACGCGCGGTTGGCCGCGACCATCCGGCCGTCGCCGGCCGGGTCGGTCGTTCATCGGAGTCGCAAGGTGGCGAGGTCGCGCTGTACGGTCCGCTCGGGCGGGATCGTCGAGGTGGTCCCGCGGACAAGACCTGACCACGGATGGGAAGGGATGATTGCTCATGCGGGACTCTGCCCCGGACGACGCCGCCCGCCGGCTCGTCGAGGAGGCGCGTCCGGTCCTTGGGGCGGAGGGCTTCAGCGACGAGCGCATCGACGAGCTTGCCCACGCCTTCGTCAACGACCACATCGGCAAGGACAGTGCGGAGTTCGTCAACTGGGCGCGCGCCGAAGGGCCGTTCGGCCTGGACCCCGAGGAGGGGTTCTGACTCACCAGATCCGGCTGGTCATTCCACCCCGATCGCGGTGAGCGGGCTGAGCCGGGCGGCGCGGCGGGCGGGGACCGCGGCGGCGATGAGCCCGGCGGCGCTGGCCAGGGCGAGGTCGACCAGCAGTTGGCGGGCGGGCAGGACGATCGTGGCCGTGCCCGCCTGTTGGACGGTGACGGCGCCGGCGAGCGCGGCCCCGACGCCGACTCCAACGGTGGTGCCGAGCAGCGCGCCCGAGACCGCGATGATGACCGACTCCCAGCGGACCATGGCGGCGAGCTGCCTGGCGGTCATGCCCACCGCACGCAGCATGCCGAGCTCCCTGGTCCGCTCGAAGACCGCCAGGGCCAGGGTATTGGCGATCCCGAGGATGGCGATGCCGACGGCGAGCAGGACCAGCGCGCTGAGCAGGCCGAGCACGCCGCCGAGGTCGCCCAGATCGCCGGCGCGTTCGTGCTGGTAGGCGGCCCGGTCACGAACGGTCACGTCGGGGTGGGCGGCAAGGACCGGTTCGACCGCGGCGCGCAGTGCGGCAGGGGAGGTCCTGGGCGCGGCACGGACCAGCACCTGATCGGCCATGCCCTGGCTGAGGGGGAAGTACCGCTCCATCATGCCGATCGGCAGGATCAGCTCGCCGCCGAACAGCCGGTCGGCGCTGAACACCCCGACGACGGGGAGCTGACGGGTCGCGCCGACCTCGGTGAACCCCACCGGGACGATGCTGCCGAGGCGCCAGCCGTGGTCGCTGGCCAGCCGGGCCGAGACCAGCAGGCCGCCGCCGGGACGGCCCAGCGCCCGCACGCTGCCCGCGCGGACGCCCAGCTCGAGCACCCGATCGGCGGCCCGCGGGTCGACGCCGTCCACGCCGATCCGGGCGCCACCGACGCGCACGTGTCCGGTGTCGACTGGCAGGGCCGCGTCCACCTCGGGAAGCGCGGCGAGCCGCGCCACGGCGGACAAGGGCAGCCCGCCCTCCAGGTAGAGGTCGGCGTTGCTGCTCGCCTGGATGCCCGCGCGGACCGAGCGGGTCGCGGAGGCCGCCAGCACGCCGGTGCCGGCGGTCAGGGTCAGCCCGACCGCCAGCGCCCCCATGGTGGCCGCCGACCGTCGAGGGTTGCGCAGAACGTTGTCGCGGGCGAGCCTGGCGGCGATCCCGGCCAGGCGCGCCACCGGCAGGCCGACCACGCGCCCGAGCGGCGGGGCGAGCACCGGCCCCAGGGCCATCAGGCCAACCAGCAGCGCAAGCGCGCCCAGGCCCGCCACGACCGTGCTGCTGGTCCCCAGGGCCAACCCGGCCGCGATGGTGGCCGCGCCGGCCGCGGCCACGGCGAGCCCGATCGCGGTCCGCGGCCGGCCGGCCGGTGTGGCCGGCGACCGGGCGGCCGCGCGGATCGCCTGCA
>DASVXQ010000322.1:0-1538 GCA_036392615.1 Actinomycetes bacterium
GCCCGGAACTTCACCGTGGCCAGCTCCCAGCCGTGTACCGGCGGCCGCCGCAGCAGCCCGAGCACCCGGGAGGCGGCCCGCCCGGCCGTCAGCCCGACCCGCTGCGCCATCTCCTCGCTGCGCAGGATCAGGGCGAACACCGCGATCGAGCCGGCCAGCCCGGCGATGCCGAGCAGCGCGGCGGTGACGCGGCCGCCGGTGGCGCCGCCCTGGAGCGCGAGCAGCGCGAGCGCGAGCACCGGCATGCCCAGCTTGATGAAGCTGTTCCACACCCCGGAGACCAGCACCGCCGTGGTCGACCTCGACCGCGAGTAGCCCCACGAGCCGAGCATCGCGTAGGTCATGCCGATGCCGATCGCCGACCCGCCAGGCACCGTGTTGGCCACCGCGGTGGTCGACTGGGTCATCAGCATCCCGCGCCCGAAGGTCAGCCCGGGCGTCACCGACATCCACACGAACGCATAGGTGCACAGGTTCCAGATGGCCAGCAGCCCCAGGGTGGACAGCTCCAGCCAGGTCATGTCGCGGATGGCGGCCCACACCTGGGCGAGGTCGATCTTCTTGAGCAGGAAGTAGAAGATCACCACGATCAGCACGATCGAGATCGCGGCCTGGACGATCATGCGGCTGCGCCCACGGCGCGGCTGACTGCTCATCGTGCCCCCTCCGGGTTCAGCTCGAGCCGGCCGTTCGAGCGCTGGTCGAGCGCCTGCTGGAGCGCCTGGCGGGTGGTGAAGTCCAGCAGCAGGGTCGCCTCGGTGGTCAGCTCCGCCCGCCGCGCGGCCGGCGCGCTGAACCGCGTGGTGGCGCAGCCGCCCGGGAACACGTCGAAGCGCGTCGCCAGGAACCGCGGCGACACCGCGTCGACCAGCACGTAGCGGCGGATGCCGGGCCGATCCGCCGGCACCTGGGTCGCCCCGCGCGTGTCGCAGCCCCGGGTCAGGCGCACCACCATCGCGCCGGGCCCGGCCCGGTCGTTGTCGAAGGAGAGCACCGTGCGGCCATCGTTGACGGTCGCCTGCGACAGCGACCAGCCCGCCGGCAGGGTCCGCACGCAGGGGACCAGCGAGGCCGACGGGACCGACTGCGCCTCCAGCCACAACGGCTCCAGGTCCGCGCAGCTCACGTTGCCGGCGTTCAGTGGCGTCCTGTGCGACTCGTTGTCGGTGACGTTGCTGGCGACCATCCCGCCGACGATCGCCACCAGCGCGGCGATGAGCGCCCAGAGCCCGATCCGGCGGGTGCTCCATCGCTGGATGCGGATGGGCTGGGGTGGGCTGGGCAGCAGCCGGACGAACTCGGCGTGCAGGTCGCGGCCCTGGGCGCGCAGCATCCGCCGCAGCTGCGACGGCATGGCCAGGCCCCGCGCGGCCGCGAACCCCTCGGTGATCTCGTTGACGCTGAACTGGCGCAGGGCCCGCTCGTACACCCGCCGCGGGTCGCTTCGCAGCGCCAGGCACAGCATCATGTTGGCCAGGTCGACCGCCTGGCGCCACGGGCTGGGGCGGGCCTCCACGAAGGCGACGTCGATCAGCAGC
>DASVXQ010000323.1:0-2381 GCA_036392615.1 Actinomycetes bacterium
GCCGGCGAGGGCGCGCCGCTCGACCCGCTCGGCCAGGCGCGGCTCGACGCGCTCAAGGCCGCCGGCCTGGCGACCCCCAAGGGCCGGCCGCGCTTCCCGGTGGGCCGCGCCGAGCAGGCGAAGTCGCTGCGCGGCGCCTGCGCCGACCTCGGCGGCGCGATCGCCCGGCTGGTCGCCGGCGAGTGGAGCCGGATCGAGGTGGAGTACGAGCCGGTCCGCACGACCGTGGCCGGCCCCGGCGCCCCGGCGGTGGCCTTCCTGGTGGTCGGCGGGCTGGTGCTGGACGTGGGCGTGCGCCGCCTGCTGCGGCTCGAGGGACTGGCCGCGCCGCCGTTCGGCAGCGCCTTCGTCTGGCTCGCCGAAGGCGAGAGCCACGCGGTCGCCGGCACCTGGTCGGCCCGGGTCACCGACCTGCCGGGTCGGGGCCACCTGATCACCTTCGGCCGGCCGGACGCCTCCCACTGGGGGCTCGCGGTGGTCGACCCGGAGGCCGCGCCGGCGCTGCCGGCCGCGCGCGAGCCCGGCATCCGGGCGCTCTGCGAGGGCATCGGCTGGTCGGTGGTGCGCCTGGTCGCCGACGCCATCCCGGGGCTGGACCCGGTCCGCCGCCGGATCCCCGGGGCCGAGGACGAGGGCGCCTTCCGGGCCTGGGCCTACGCGCTGGCGGTCGACGCCGCGTTGGAGAACCTCTCGGCCCGCGGGCTGCTGGCCCCGCCGATCGAAGGGGTGGTCTCCATCCGCGTGGCCGACCCGGCCCTCGCCGGGAGCTGAGGGGTCCGCGCGGCGCGGGTCTGGGCCCGCGGGCGCCTGAGCAGTCCCGGCCGTGGCCGCCGGGGCAACCCCCGGCGCGGGCGGGTCAGGGTCCGGGGAGCGGTCCGGCGTAGCTCCTCGGCTCGGCGGGGCGGATCCGCTGCGGCTTGAGCAGCGTCGGGGGATCGGGCAGCCCGGGTCCGCCGGTGGCTGTGGGGTCGTCGGGCATGATCAGGTGGACCTGGCGCGGGGACCCGTGGGGGTCGAGCCCGTGGTGCATGCTCAGGTCGGCCATCCAGCGTCCGCGCTCGAAGCCGCGGTCGAACTGGCGGGCCGCCTCGTCGCCAATCCGGCGAGCAGCCCAAATGGCCATGATGGCACCACCGGCAATCAAGCCGGCGAATAAGGCGATCATGACCGGAAAAGCCATAATACCCTCCTTCGGCAGATTGACATACTCGCCCGGTTCAAGGTTTTCGAATCCTACATCCTTGTCAAGCACGTTGGTTTTCGTTATCCACAGGCCCTTGCGGCAGCTTTGCCGCGGCTGAGCCAGATGCAGTGTTCGAGCTGGTCAAGTGAAGTGCGGTGGGCCAGTCACGAGGGAAGGGGTGCCCCCGGGGCCGCCGGCCCGCGCCGCCCGGCGCAGTCACTCCCTCGCCCTCGGCGGACGCCCTCGACCTCGGAAACTCGTTTGACGGGGACCTGGAGGGGTCGCTACGCTCGGCGGGCCGAAGACCGTCCGGTTGCCGTATGGCACGAAGGTCCGATCGGCCGGAGCGGGACCCCGCGTAGTCCCGGGCCGGTCAGTGGACGCCGGCGCAGGCGACGGCCCAGCGTGGTCCGGGAACCTCAGTGGCGCCCGACCCACCGGGTCCGAGCACGTCGCGTGGCTGGGTGCACGGGCGGTCTTGAGGACCGTCCGTTTTTTGTTGCGCCCGCGCCGGCGACGGTGCGGGTCCGGATCGAAGTGAGGTGAGGCCGTGCCGGCCGCGAGCAAGGTCGCCGAGGTCGAGGCCATCAAGGGGTATCTCAACGACTCGGTGGCGGCGCTGCTCACGGAGTACCGCGGGCTCAAGGTCAAGGACATGGGCGAGCTGCGGGCTTCGCTGCGCGGCTCGCAGACCGACTACCGGGTGCTGAAGAACACCCTGACCGGCATCGCCGCGAGCGAGGCGGGCTTCCAGGAGCTGGTGCCCCTGCTCGACGGGCCGACCGCGGTGGCGTTCGTGCACGGCGACCCGGTCCAGGCCGCCAAGGACCTGGCCGAGTTCGCCCGCACCCACCCCGCCCTGGTGGTCAAGGGCGGCGTGCTGGACGGCAGGGTGGTCGACGCCGAGTCGGTGCGGCACCTGGCCACGCTGGAGTCGCGCGAGGTCCTGCTGGCCCGCCTGGCCGGCATGCTCCAGGCGTCGCTGCAGCGCACCGCCATCCTGCTGGCCGCGCCCCTGCGCCAGGTGGCCACCATGTCCGCCGCCCTGCGCGACCAGCGCCAGGAGACCGAGGGCGCCGCGCAGCCCGAGGCGCCCGCCGCCGAGGCCGCGACCGCTCCCGAAGGCGAGGGCGAGGCCCCGGCCGCCGAGGCCCAGGGCGAGGCCGCCGAGGCCCCGGCCGCCGAAGGCGACGCCGCC
>DASVXQ010000324.1:0-18770 GCA_036392615.1 Actinomycetes bacterium
CCGAAACGATTCAGGATCACCTCGCAGGCCGTGATGTGCTGAGATGCGGTCATGCTGATCGAGTGGGCAGACGAGTGGATACGGGCCACGGGTGGATCACTGAGCCGCGATGCGCGGGAGTTTCTCACCGAGGTCGCCATCCACGCGCACGGGTCAACGGTGCTGTGGAGCGAGCCTGGCCGGGCGTTTGAACGCTTTGCTCTGGAAGGGCCAAAGCAGGCGCCGCGGCTGGTGACCTACTTCCGCGCAGAGGTCCAGCGGCCTGGCCTGCTGCTGGCCTTCCAGTGGCCACTTGACCATGACCCCGCCCACCTCAGCTTTGGGGTGTGGCTGGCCAACCTCATGGAGCTGCTGGATGAGGCCGGCTGCACGTTGCCAGCCACCGTCGGGACCGACGGCGTTGCCCGCGCGTAGGTGGCACTGCCGCCGATCGCCGCGCCTTCGGCTCAGGTACTCACCCAGATCAGCAGGGAGGCGATCACCACCATCGTGCGGTAGTTGACGGCGCACTTTGTAGCGGGTCGCCACCGCGCGGAACTGCTGAGCCGATTGAAGCACCGATCGACGATGTTGCGGTCTCGGTGCCGCTGCCGATCAAAGTCCGCGGCCGATCCGGGCCGCCGGGCTCACGGCGCGCCGCCCGGCCGGCCCACGCGGGCGGACCGGCGGGTCCTATCGCTGCGTGGTGCGCGGCCGCTCGGCCCCCGGGTCCCGCGCGGGCTCCCGATCCCGTGCGGCCCCCGGATCCCGCTCGGCCTCGCCATTCGGCTGCGGCGACTGGAAATCGACCTCGACGGTCGCCTCGGGGCGGAGTTCGTCGACCTTGGCGACCGTGGAGATGCCCCGCTTGTCGCCCTCGGTGAGCGGCGGCGGGAACATGCTGCGCGGGAACAGGCGCTTGGCGACCACCACGTTGAGCTCGGCCGAGTAGATGAACAGCTGGGCGCCCAGGTAGAGCCACGACAACAGGCCGATCACCAGGGCGAGCGTGCCGTACACCTGGCTGGCGCTCTTGAGCTGGTGGGTGACGTAGTAGCCGCCGGCCACCTGGAGGATGGTCCACACCACGCCGGCCAGGACGGTCCCCGGGAGCAGTTGCCGCCAGCCCAGCGCCGCCGAGGTCAGCACCTTGAAGGCGAACAGGAACAGGGCGAGGTTCAGCAGCAGCGTGCCGGCGAACGGCAGCACCCGCCCGATCGCCCGCAGGCCCGAGACCGTGCCGAGCCCCGACAGCAGCGTGGCCGCCAGCGCGCCGAACCCCAGCACCACCAGGATGCCCAGCCCGCGCGCCAGCCGCAGCCAGAGGTTCGGCCACTCGCTGCGGGGCACGCCCCAGACGGTGTTCATCGCGTTCTGCGCCTGCTGGGTGATGCCGAGCCCACCCCAGAGGGTGCCGATCAGGCCGATCGTCAGCGCCAGACCGCTGCCGGTGAGGGAGTGGACGTTCTTGCCGATCTGGTCGCCGATCACCGGGAACTGCGCCAGCGCCGAGTCGACGATCCGGTGCTGGAGGTCCGGGTTGCCGGCGAGCACGAAGCCCAGCACCGTCACCAGCACCAGCAGCAGCGGGAACAGCGAGAAGAAGCCGTAGTAGGCGAGCACCGCGGCCAGGTTGCCGGCCTGGTCGTCGCCGAACTTGCGGACCACCGCGAACGGCACCGCCAGCCAGCGGTTGCCCTGCTGGTAGCGGTCGAGCCACTCCATGGACCGCTTCACGCCGCCGATGGCGCCGCGAGCCACAGCCGCCACGTTTCCCCCAGTTGCGCCGAGTCCCTCGGTTGCTTTGCATACCCACCCGCAAGCCCCGCGCAACGCGGCCTGTGGCATGATGCCTTCGAGCCGATCGGCTCGCCCGAATCCCGCCGTCAGCAAGGACCTCCAGTCCCATGCCCGATCCCAAGTCCGAGCTCACCCGGCGCTTCCGCGCGGCCATGGCCGCCGCCTTCGGCGACGAGCTGGCCGACACCGACCCGTTGATCCGCCCGTCGTCGTTCGGTGACCTCCAGGCCAACGTCGCCATGAGCCTGGCCAAGCAGCTGGGCCGGCCGCCGCGCGAGGTCGCCGGCGCGATCGTCGAGCGGCTCGACGCCGGCGACCTGAGCGAGCGGGTCGAGGTGAGCGGCCCCGGGTTCGTGAACGTGACCCTGCGGTCCGACTGGATCGCCGGGCAGGCGGAGAAGCTGGCCGCCGACGAGCGGCTCGGGATCGCCCTGGCCGACCCGCTGGAGACGGTGGTGGTCGACTACTCCGCCCCCAACGTCGCCAAGGAGATGCACGTCGGGCACCTGCGCTCGACGGTGATCGGCGACGCGCTCACGCGCGTGCTGGGCTTCCTCGGCCACCGGGTGATCCGCCAGAACCACATCGGCGACTGGGGCGCGCCGTTCGGCATGCTGATCGAGCACCTGATTGACGTCGGCGCGGCCGACGCGGGCGCCGACTGGTCGGTCGGCGACCTCAACCTCTTCTACCAGCAGGCGCGGGAGAAGTTCGACAGCGACCCGGACTTCGCCGGGCGGGCCCGCCGCCGGGTGGTCGCGCTCCAGACCGGCGAGGAGGCCACCCTGGCGCTGTGGCGCCAGCTGGTGGACGAGTCGATGCGGCACTTCCGCGCGATCTACGAGCGCCTGGGGGTGCTGCTCAACGACGACGACATCGACGCCGAGAGCCGCTACAACCCGGTGCTGCCAGAGGTGGTCGCCGAGCTGGAGGCCAAGGGGCTCCTCGAGGAGAGCCGCGGCGCGCTGTGCGTCTTCCCGCCTGGCTTCACCGGCCGCGACGGCGAGCGCCTGCCGCTGATCGTGCGCAACAGCCTCGGCGCCTACAACTACGTCACCACCGACCTCGCGGCCGTGCGGAAGCGGGTGCGGGAGCTCGGCGCCACCCGGCTGGTCTACGTGGTCGGCTCGCCGCAGGCGCTGCACTTCTCGATGGTGTTCGCCGCCAGCGCCATGGCCTGCTGGCTGGACGAGGACCACCGCGCGGAGCACGCCCAGTTCGGCTCGGTCCTCGGCGCCGACGGCAAGATGCTGCGGACCCGCAGCGGCGACCCCATCAAGCTGATCGACCTGCTCGACGAGGCCGACCAGCGGGCCGCCAAGATCGTGGAGGACCGCGGCGAGCTGGACGCCACCACCCGCTCGGCGGTCGCCCGCGCGGTGGCGATGGGCGCGCTCAAGTACTTCGACCTGTCGTTCCAGCGGGAGCGCGACTACGTGTTCGACTGGGACCGTATGTTGTCGTTCGACGGCAACACCGGCCCTTACCTGCAGTACGCGGTCACCAGGATCCATTCGATCTTCCGCCGGGCCGGCGTCGATCCGGCGGCGGCCGCGACCGCTCGGATCGTGCTCGCCGAGCCGGCCGAGCGGGCCCTGGCGCTCAAGCTGCTCGGCCTCGGCGAGGTGGTCGCGGCGGTGGCCGAGACCCTGGAGCCGCACCGGCTCTGCACCTACCTGTTCGAGCTGGCCACGGCCTTCACCGACTTCTACGAGGCCTGCCCGGTGCTCCAGGCGGACCAGCCGGTCCGCGAGTCGAGGCTGGCGCTGTGCTCGCTGGTGGCCAGGAGCCTGACCCTGGGTCTGGACCTCCTGGGCATCCAGGTACCCGAGCGGATGTAAGCTTCGCGGGTCGCCGCCGCTCCGGTGGCCGATCCAAGAAGATCGGGGCGCATGTCATGATGGCGACGCCCTGCAGTCGAGGTTGGAGCGACACGTGGAGCTGTTGCGCCCGCAGGACGCGTTCTTCGTCTACACCGAGACGCCCTGGGTCCAGCAGCACGTCGGGGGCCTGGCCGTGCTGGACTCCTCGGCGCGGCCGCAGGGGCCGGTGCGCCTGGACGAGCTGGTCGAGCTGGTCGGCGCCGGCCTGGCCGGCTGCCCGCGGCTGCGGCAGCGCCTGGCGGTGGCGCCGCTCGGGCTGGCCCGCGCCGCCTGGGTGGACGACGACCGCTTCGACCTGAGATGGCACGTCAGACGGCAGGTCCTGCCCGAGCCGGGCGGCTGGGAGCAGCTCACCCTGGCGGTCGAGGCGCTGATGGCCAGCCAGCTCCACCGCTCGCGGCCCCTCTGGGAGCTGCACCTGATCGACGGCCTCGACGGCGGCTCGCAGGCGGTCGTGCTGAAGCTCCACCACGCGATCGCCGACGGTCTCGGCGCCCTCAACGTCGCCCACCACCTGTTCGGGCTCTCCGACGGCGCCCGCCACGGCGTGCTGCGGCGCCTGCGCCTGGCCACCGCCGCCGACCGTCCGGCGAGCCCGGCCGGCCCCCCGGCCGGGTGGACGCCCGCCCCCGCGCCGAGCAGGGGCCGGCTCTTCTGGACCACGCTCTGGGAGCACACGCTGGCGCCGTGGCATGCCTTCGGGCGGGCGGTGGTGCGCACCTGCCGTCATCCGGCGCGCTCGTTCCGGCGCGCCGGCGAGATCGTGATCGGCATCTGGCAGCTCGCCCGCGCCGGCACCGCCCCAAGGAGCACCCTCAACCGGACGACCGGGACGCAGCGGCGCATCGTGCTCACCGAGGTGCCGCTCGACCAGGTCAAGCGTATCCGGGGCAAGCTCGGCGGGACGGTCAACGACATCGTGCTCACGCTGGTCGCCGAGGGCGTCCACAGCCTGCTGGCCCGCCACGCCACCGCCCCCGCGGCCGGCGACACCCTGCGGGTGATGGTCCCGGTGGCGGTGCGCCCGCCGGGGCAGGCGGCCGCGCCCGGCACCTGGACCTCGGCGCTGTCGGTGGACGTGCCGGTGGGGCCGATGCGGGCCAGCGAGCGGCTGGCGGCCGTGCGCGTGCGCACCAAGCGGGCCAAGCGCTCGCACCAGCCGCTCGGCGCCACCTTCCTGATGCAGGTGGTGGGCTCGTGGGCGCCGGCGCCGCTGCACGCCCGCGCGGCGCGCTTCGCCTACCGCGGCCGCTGGTTCAACCTGATCATCACCACCCTCGGCGGGATCGCCCCGCCGGTGCACATCGCCGGCGCCAGGGTCGAGGTCGCCTACCCGCTGATGCCGCTGGCCAGCGACGTCGGCATCACCGCCGCGGCGATGACCTGGGGCGACCGCCTGACCATCGGGCTCACCGCCGACGCCGGCACGGTCCCCGACCTGGAGCGGGTCGCCGACGCCCTGCGCGAGTCGCTGGACCGCCTCGCCGAGGCCGCCGCCGACCCCGACGCCGCCCGCGCCCGCTGGGCGGTCTGACCGCCCGAGGCCGGCCAGGTCGTCCGCCGCGGGCGCAGGCCGGCCACCCGGGTCTCTTGCCGCCCCGCCTACCTCCGTCCCGCGCGCAACCCCGACGCCACCCCACTGAGCAGGGACGGGGTGATGCGGGCCTGGCCCAGGCCGAGGTCGACGAGCTGCTGGAAGCGGGCGGGGGAGCCGGCGGCACCGGCAAGGGCGGCGCGGGCCAGCGGCTGCCAGCGGATCGCCAGGCCGAGCACGGCGGCGTGGCGGAAGTGGCGGCCGAGCAGCTCACGCAGCATGACCTGGTAGGCCGGTGCCGGCCGCTCGGGCGCCAGCAGAGCGGCGCGGGCGGCCAGCCGGCCGGACGCCAGCGCGTAGTAGATCCCCTCGCCGGACAGCGGGTTGACCATCGAGGCGGCGTCGCCGCAGAGCAGCACGCGCCCGCGGCCCGCCAGCGGCCGGCTGGGGGAGAAGGGCAGGTGGTGGGCCCGCAGGCTGGCCGGGTCCGCCTCGACCCCGGGCAGCAGGTCGCGCAGGCCGCGCTCCAGCTCGGCCCGGCCGCCGCGCAGGCGGCTGCGCAGCAGCCCGTAGCCGACGTTGACCAGGCCCGTCCCGGTCGGGAACGACCAGACGTAGGCGGGCCAGCCCTCCGCCACCCAGCCGATCAGCTGCTCGGCGGGTCCCGGCGGGGCCGGGGCGTAGCCGCGCAGCGCGATCGCGGTGCGCCGCGCCGGGCTGGCCGGCACGCCGAGCAGCCGCCGGACGGTCGAGTTGGCGCCGTCCGCGCCGACCACCGCCGGCGCGGCCAGCTCGCCGTTCACCACCACCTGGCCGTCGCGCCGCTCCAGCTCGCGGACCCGGACGCGCCGCAGCTCGGCTCCCGCCGCCACGGCCAGCTCCACCAGGCGGGCGTCCAGCACCTTGCGGGGCACCACCCAGCTCGCCCGCTCGCAGGTGCCGGCCAGGTCGATCCCGCCCGGGGCGCGCAGCCGCAGCCGGTGGATCGGCGGGTAGCCGTCCAGGATCGATTCGGCGCCGAGCTCGGCCAGCTCCGCGACGGCGTGCGGGCCGATGCCGTCGCCGCAAGCCTTGTCACGCGGAAAGTCGGCGCGGTCCAGCAGCAGCACCCGCGCGCCGGAAGCCAGCCGCCTGGCCTCCAGCGCGGCGGCCGCTCCGGCCGGCCCGGCGCCGACCACGATCAGGTCCCAGCTCGATCCCCCCACCGGGCCAGTATCGCCCGGCCGGCTACCAGCGGTCCCAGTGGACCATGGTCTCCAGCGGCTTGCGGGCGGCCGGCTTGAAGTCGGTGCCGATGGTGTAGGCGACCGGCAGCAGCGCGGCCTGCATCACCTTCTCGTAGGGCACGCCGATGATCTCGGCGGCCTCGCGCTCGTGCATCAGGTGAAAGGTCGTCCACACGCTGCCGAGCCCACGCGAGCGGGCGGCCAGCATGAAGCTCCAGGCCGCCGGGATGATCGACGCCCAGCGGCCCGCCTGCGAGGCGGCCGGCTTGCCGTCGGTGCGGCCCTCGACGCACGGGATGACGTGCACCGGGACCTCGTGGATGTGCTCGGCCAGGTAGCGGACGGCGTCGCCGATACGGGCCACGCGCGGGTCAGCGGCCGCCGCGGCGGCGCGGTGCTCGAGGTAGGGGCCGGCCACGCTGCGCCACAGCTCGCCCAGGGCGGCTCGGCGCCCCGGGTCGGTCACCACCACGAAGTGCCAGTTCTGCGCGTAGCTCGCCGTGGGGGCCTGCTGCGCCAGCCGCAGGCAGTCCTCCAGCACCTCGCGCTCGACCGGGCGGGTCAGGTCGAGGCGGCGGCGGACGCTGCGGGTGGTCGAGAGCAGTTCGTCTGGAGTGAGATCGACCATCATGGTCACATCATCGCATTCCGGCCGATGTTTGCGCGCCACGGCGAGCGGTCACAGCCAACCAGGAGGACTCGAGCGATCGGAGATGAGGAGCAGAGCATGGCGCCCGACCGCACTGACGAATTCCCCCCGGAGCCCGACACCGCCCGGCTGGCCGCCCTGCCGGTCGAGGAGCCGCTGCCCGAGGACGCCCCCGACCGCGCGCAGGCGGCCGTGGACGACGTGCCGAGCGACCTCGACCCCGAGGCGCTGGGCACGGACACGGGCGCCAGGCGCGATCCGCGTTCGGTGATGGCCGCCTACGCCGCCGCCCTGGCCGAGGCCGACGCTGGCGTGGCCGCCAGCCTGTTCGCCGAGCACAGCCTGCTGATCACCCCGGCGGTGCGGCTGACCGGCCGCCCGGCGATCCACCAGTGGCACGACGACCTGCTCGACGGCGACGAGAGCGTCACCCCCGCGCTCTCCGGCCAGGGCAACGACAAGGGCCGGCTCGACGTCGAGACGGCCGGGGGGCGGTTCGTGGTGGAGCTGTCGCTGGACGCCGCCGGGCGCATCGGCACCGCCCGCTGGCTCACCCAGGAGGAGGCCAGCCGCGCCCAGGAGGAGCAGACCCGCACGGCCATCTGAGCCCCGGCCCCGGGTTTGACCGCGGCGTCCGCAAGGGAAGGCGTCGCGGTCAGGCCTGGTCCATCGCGCGGCGCAGCCGCTTCTCGGAGATCGGGTAGGGCGTGCCGAGTGGCTGGGCGAAGTAGCTGATCCGCAGCTCCTCGAGCATCCAGCGGATCTCGCGCAGCGCCCCGTCGGGCTGCCGGCCCTCCGGCACCCGGTCGAGCCGCTCCCGGTAGTCGTCCTCGAGCGCCTGGACCGTCTCCATCCGCTCGGCGTCGCGGTGCGGCTGCGAGGCAAGCCGGTCGAGCCGGTAGGCGATGCCGCGCAGGTAGCGCTCCACGTCGGGCAGCCGCCGCAGCCCGGTCGCGGTCACGAAGCCCCGGTGGACCAGCCCGTCGAGCTGCGCCCTGACGTCGTCCAGCGCCGGCGCGAGCGTCGGGTTCAGCAGCCTGGAGGCCTCCTGGAGCTTGCGCTCGGCCGTGTGGCTGGCCGCCAGCACCCGCTCGACCTTCCTGACGACCTCGACCATGGTGTCGACGTAGTCGCCGCGCACCCGGTCGTGCAGCTTGGCGAAGGCCTCCACGTCCCAGACCGGGCCGCCCGCCTCGGCCAGCAGCGCGTCGACAGCGCAGGTGGCGCAGTCGGCGAACAGGTCGGTGGCGGTGCCGTGCGGGTAGTCCCGCAAGGTCAGCTTCTCCCGGTTGCCGAGCTGCCCGAGCACGAACTTGGTCGCCGAGGGGACGCCGAGCAGCAGCAGCCGCCGGGTGCCCCGCCACATCGCCTCGCGCTGCGCCTCGGGTGTCTCGAGGATGCGCACCGCGACGCTGTCGCCCTCGTCGACCAGGGCGGGGTAGCCCTGCACCAGCCGGCCGCCGCGCCGGACCTCCACCGTCCGCGGCAGCTCGCCGATGGTCCAGGCTCGCAGGCCGCGCCGCTCCACGCCGCCGGCCGCCTCCGAGATCGCGGCCCGCACCTTGCCCCGCAGCCGCAGCTTGAGGCGCTCGAGGTCCTTGTCCTCCGCGAGCACGCGCCGCCGCTCGTCGCTGACCCTGAAGGTCACCTTGAGATGGTCCGGCACCAGGTCCATGCGCCAGGCGTCGACCGGCACCTCCACGCCGGTCATGCGCCGAAGCTGGAGCCCGAGCGCCTCGGTGAGCCGGCCCTCCAGCGGGGTGAGCCGCTCCAGCGCGGCCCTGGCGTGGTCGGGCGCCGGGGCGAAGTTGCGGCGCAGCGCCTTGGGGAGCGAGCGGATCAGCGCGGTGGCGAGCTCCTGGCGCAGGCCCGGCACCTGCCAGTCGAACCCGTCGGGCTCGACCTGGTTGAGCACGGCCAGCGGCACGTGCACGGTGACGCCGTCCGCGTCGCTGCCCGGCTCGAACTGGTAGGAGAGCGGCAGCTCCAGCCGGCCCTGCCGCCAGCTGTCGGGGTAGTCCCGCTGGCTCACGTCGCCGGCGCCCTGCTTGATCAGCATCGACTTGGAGAAGTCCAGCAGCTCGGGCTGGTGTGGGCGGGTCCGCTTCCACCAGGCGTCGAAGTGTCGGGTCGAGACGATCTCCGCCGGCAGGCGCTGGTCGTAGAAGTCGAACAGCGCCTGGTCGTCCACCAGGATGTCGCGCCGGCGCGCGCGGGCCTCCAGGTCCTCGACCTCCTCGAGCAGCTCCCGGTTGGCGTGGAAGAACCGGTGGTGGGTCTCCCACTCGCCCTGCACCAGCGCGTGGCGGATGAACAGCTCGCGCGACAGCTCGGGGTCGATCCGCCCGTAGCTGACCGGCCGCGAGGCCACGATCGGTATGCCGTAGAGGGTCACCTTCTCCGTCGCCATGACCGCGCCTCTGGCCTGCTCCCAGTGCGGCTCGCTGTAGGAGCGCTTGACCAGGTGCTGGGCGAGCGACTCGAGCCACTCCGGCTCGATGCGTGCGGCGGTGTGGCCCCACAGGCGGGTGGTCTCCACCAGCTCGGCGGCCATCACCCAGCGTGGCGGCTTGCGGAACAGCGCCGAGCCGGGGGAGATGGCGAAGCGGGCGTTGCGCGCCCCCTGGTACTCCTGCCGCTCCGGGTCCTTGAGGCCGACGTGCGACAGCAGCCCGGCCAGCAGTGAGCGGTGGATCCGGTCCGGGTCGTCCGGGGCGCTACTCGCCGTGATCCCGAAGCTCCTGGCGACCTGGCGGAGCTGGCTGTAGACGTCCTGCCACTCGCGCACCCGCAGGTAGTTCAGGAACTCGGCGCGGCAGAGCTTGCGGAACTGGTTGGAGGACAGCTCCTCCTGCGCCTGCCGCAGATATCGCCAAAGATTCAGGTAGGCAAGGAAATCCGAATCCTTGTCGACGAATCGACGGTGCTTCTCGGCGGCCGCCTGCTGCGCGTCGGCCGGCCGCTCGCGCGGGTCCTGGATGGACAGCGCGGCGGCGATCACCGTCACCTCGCGGACGTTGCCGTTGCGCTCGGCCTCCAGCACCATCCGGCCGAGCCGCGGGTCGACCGGCAGCTGCGCGAGCTTGCGGCCCAGCGGGGTCAGCCGGTGGCGCTCGTCCCTGGCGCGCGGGTCGAAGGCGCCGAGCTCCTCCAGCAGGTGGATGCCGTCGCGGACGTTGCGGCGGTCGGGCGGGTCGATGAACGGGAAGGTCTCGATCTCGCCGAGCCCGAGCGTGGCCATCTGGAGGATCACCGAGGCGAGGTTGGTGCGCAGGATCTCCGGGTCGGTGAACTCGGGCCGCGACTCGAAGTCCTCCTCGGAGTAGAGCCGGATGCAGATGCCGTCGGCGGTGCGGCCGCAGCGGCCCTTGCGCTGGTTGGCGGAGGCCTGCGAGACCGGCTCGATCGGCAGCCGCTGCACCTTGGTGCGGTGGCTGTAGCGGGAGATGCGCGCGGTGCCGGGGTCGATCACGTAGCGCACGCCCGGGACGGTCAGCGAGGTCTCGGCGACGTTGGTGGCCAGCACGATCCGGCGGCCGGGGTGCGGCTGGAAGACGCGGTGCTGCTCGGCGGCGGACAGCCGAGCGTACAGCGGCAGGATCTCGGTGCCGGCCAGCTCCATGCGCCGCAGCGCGTCGGCGGTGTCGCGGATCTCCCGCTCGCCGCTGAGGAAGACCAGCACGTCGCCGGGCCGCTCCCTGCGCAGCTCACCGACCGCGTCGCAGATCGCCTGGACCTGGTCGGTGTCGTCGTCGGTGACCGGCCGGTAGCGCACCTCGACCGGGTAGGTGCGGCCGGAGACCTCGATCACCGGCGCGTCGCCGAAGTGGCGCGAGAACCGCTCGGGGTCGATGGTCGCCGAGGTGATGATCACCTTGAGGTCCGGCCGGCGCGGCAGCAGGCGCGCCAGGTAGCCGAGGATGAAGTCGATGTTGAGGCTGCGCTCGTGGGCCTCGTCGATGATCAGCGTGTCGTAGCGGCGCAGCAGCTTGTCGTCCAGCAGCTCGGCCAGCAGGATCCCGTCGGTCATCAGCTTGACCAGCGTGTCGTCGCTGGCGTGGTCGCCGAAGCGGACCTTGTAGCCGAGCGCGCCGCCGAGCGGCACCTCCAGCTCCTCGGCGACCCGCTCGGCCACGGTGCGCGCGGCGATCCGGCGCGGCTGAGTGTGGCCGATGGCGCCGCGCACGCCGCGGCCCAGCTCCAGGCACATCTTGGGGAGCTGGGTGGTCTTGCCGGAGCCGGTCTCGCCGGCCACCACCACGACCTGGTGGTCGCGGATCGCCGCCATGATCTCGTCGCGCTTGGCGGTGATCGGCAGCGCCTCGGGGTAGCTGATCTTCGGCACGGCCGCGCGGCGGCGGGCGACGCGCCGCTCGGCGCCTTCCAGCTCGGCGGCCAGCCCGTCCAGGGCGCCGCGGCGCGCATCGACGCCCCGCAGCCCCCGGGCACGGTCGAGCCGCCTGCCCAGGCGGTGCTGGTCGCGCAGGGTCAGCTCGGGCAGGCGCGCGGAGAGCTCGTCCAGCGTGGACTCGAGGTTCGTGGTTCGCATGGGGTTCGGGTGGGGCGTTGTCAGGAGGACCGGGCGGGGCCCGGGGGCCCGGTGACGAGCACCGGGCCTGGCCCAGCGTCCCCCGCTCCCACCTCGAAGTTCAAGCGGTTTCGCGGTCGCCGATATTCCGCTCGCGCCCGGCGCCGACCCGTGGCGCCGCCAGCCGGCTGTGGCTGCGGCTGTAGGCGAAGTAGACCACCAGCCCGGCCGCCATCCAGACGGCGAACCGGATCCAGGTGAGGTCGACCAGGTTGAGCATCAGGTAGACGCAGGCGATCACCGCCAGGATCGGGACCAGCGGCACCAGCGGGGTGCGGAAGGCGCGCGGCAGGTCCGGCCGGGTGCGGCGCAGCACGATCACGCCGATCGACACCAGCACGAAGGCGAACAGCGTACCGATGTTGACCAGGTCGGCGAGCGTGGTCAGCGGCACGAAGGCGGTCACCACCGCGACCACGATGCCGACGATCAGCGAGATCCGGTAGGGCGTGCCGAAGCGCGGGTGGACCCGCGCCAGCCTGGGCGGCAGGAGCCGGTCTCTGCTCATGGCGAACAGCACCCGGCTCTGCCCCAGCAGCAGCGTCAGGATCACCGTGGTGAGCCCGGCGATCGCGCCGACCGAGACGATCGTGGCGGCCCACGACCTGCCGGTCGCCTGGAAGGCGAACGCCAGCGGCGCCTCCACGTTCAGCCGCTTGTAGCTCACCATGCCGGTGACCACCGCCGACACGGCCACGTACAGGACCGTGCAGATGAGCAGCGACCCGATGATCCCCAGCGGCAGGTCGCGCTGCGGGCGCCTGGCCTCCTCGGCGGTGGTGGCCACCACGTCGAAGCCGATGAACGCGAAGAACACCAGCGCCGCGCCGAGCATGATCCCGCCGACCCCGAAGGCGTGCGGCTCCGAGCCGGTGAGCAGCTGGATCAGCGGGGTGCCGCCGCCGGAGGCGTTGGCCGCCTGGATGGGCGCGGAGGGCGGCGGGACGAACGGGTGCCAGTTGGCGGCCTTGATGGCGGTGGCGCCGAGGCCGATCACGAACACCACCACCGCCAGCTTGACGGCCACGATCACAGTGTTGACCCGCGAGCTGAGCCGCACCCCGACGATGATGATCCCGGTGATCAGCAGCACGATGCCGAGCGCCGGTAGGTTCACCGTGGCCTTCTCGCCCACTATCGAGGTCGGCAGCTTGACGCCGGCGTCCTCGAACAGGGTGGCGAAGTAGCCGGACCAGCCCTTGGCCACCGCCGCGGCGCCGAGCGCCAGCTCCAGCAGCAGGTCCCAGCCGATGATCCAGGCGATCAGCTCGCCGATCGAGGCGTACGAGAAGGTGTAGGCGCTGCCGGCCACCGGCACCGTGCTGGCGAACTCGGCGTAGCACAGCGCCGCCAGCGCGCAGGCGACGCCCGCGGCGACGAACGACAGCGGCACCGCCGGGCCGGCCTTGGTGGCGGCGGCGATGCCGGTGAGCACGAAGATCCCGGTGCCGATGACCACGCCGATCCCGAAGACGATCAGGTCGATCGGCCCGAGCGCCTTGCGAAGCTTGTGCTCTGGCTCCTCCGTGTCCTGGATCGACTCCTCGATCGATTTCGTCCGCAGCAGTGCCATTCGATCACCCCTGGAGGTCTGGACCGCGAGGTTCCCCGTCTGTCGAACGCCCTGGTCATGCGGCAGGTCCCGCCCGCGAGGGGGTGGGAGGCGTTGCCCGGGACTACCCCGCCAAGCGGCCGCTCAACGAACCGCCCGGGGAAGGGAGGATCAGGTGGAGGGGGAGGGTCAGGCGGGCTGGCGGCCGGCCGGGTCCAGCAGCATGAAGTGGTCGACCCGCAGCAGGCCGAGGACCACCCGCACCGGTGGGGGCACCGGCCGGCGGGAGGGGTCCTGGACCACCCGGGGGTTGGTGAGCTGGACCTTGCGGCCGCTGGTCTCCAGCGTGCAGCCGCCCCGGGCGACCACGTTGCGGACCCACTGCGAGTCCGGGCCGTAGGTCAGCGCCAGGGTGAAGCCGCCGTCCGGCCGGGCGAAGGCGTTCACCGGCGTGCGGTAGGTGCGCCCGCTGCTGCGCCCCTGGTGGACCACGATGCCGAAGCCGGGCACGTGGCCGGCGAAGGTGCGGACGAACGGATTGGTGATCCGCCGGTTGAAGCGGCCGAGCGCCGCGGGCAGTGGCATGATGCCCGACCCTATCAGGTCGGGCGGTCCGGGCGGCCCGGGTTGCCCGGCGCCGTGGGCTGGCGCGACGCTGGTAGCCTCTCGCCCGTGGCAACCGGGGACGGGCGGGAGTCGGCGGCGGCGCCACTGCGGCGCCGGCCGCAGCTCGCCGTGCTCGTCGAGGGCGCCGACCGCCGCGGGCTGCTGCACGACATGACCGCGGCCATCCAGCGCTACGACGGCGACATCGTCTCGGTCGAGATCGTCGAGCGCGGGGCGCGCAGCGCCGTGTACTGGGAGCTGGACGCGGTCGAGGACCCCGACGGCCTGGAGAAGGCCTTCCTGGCGATCGACGCGGTCGACTCGATCCGGCGGCTGCCGAGCATGTTCCAGGTCTACGGCAAGCGGATCATCGTGGTCGGAGCCGGCGCGCAGGTCGGCCAGGTCGCCCTCGGCGCGATCGGCGAGGCCGACCGGCACAACATCCGCGGCGAGAAGATCAGCGTCGACACCATCCCGATCGTCGGCGAGGAGAACCTCGCCAACGCGGTCCGCGCCGTCCCGCGGCTGCCGCGCGCGGTCGCGCTGGTGCTGGCCGGCTCGCTGATGGGCGGCGAGGTCACCGACGCGGTCGACGAGATCCGCGCCCACGGCATCATGGTGGTCTCGCTGAACATGGCCGGCTCGGTCCCCGAGCATGCCGACCTGGTGGTCACCGACCCGGTCCAGGCCGGCGTGATGGCGGTCATGGCGGTCGCCAGCACCGCCCGCTTCGACATCGGCCGCGTCCGCGGCCGCAGGTACTGAGGGGCGGGCGCGCCCGGCTCAGCGGCCGGCGCCGCAGGCGCCCGGCAGGTAGGCGTCGGTCATCAGCGCGGCGCCGTCGACCGGGCCGGGGAGCAGGCCGGTGCGGTGCATCCACTCGCCGTAGGAGCGCCAGGCGGCGGCGTCCATGCAGCCGACCGGCGCGCCACCGGGCGGGCGCAGCAGCGCCAGCGTGGCCGGCACGCTGGCGCGCAGGAAGGGCGCCTTGTAGCTGGTGGCCTGCTGCATCACCGCGACCGCGCCGGCGGGGTCGGCGATCGCGGCGCCGGTGCCCCGCCGCAGCGCGTCGAGGAAGCGCCGCACCCTGGCCGCGTAGGCGGCGTCGTTGTCGAGCCGCCGCGAGTTGGCCACCACCACCAGCTCGTCGTAGCTTGGCACCCCGAGGCGGTCGACCGGCAGCACCACCGGCCGGGCTCCGGTCTCCTGCTCGATCTGGATGCCCTCGACGTTGCGGTAGCCGCCCAGGATCGCGTCGACCTTGTGGGACAGCAGCGAGGTGACCAGGTTGAAGCCGACGCTGACGGTGCGCACCTGGCCGCGCGGCACGCCGCCGGTGCGCAGCAGCGTGGCCAGGGTGGCGTCGTCGGTGGGGATGCCGG
Source organism: Actinomycetes bacterium (assembly GCA_036392615.1). Classification (GTDB taxonomy): domain Bacteria; phylum Actinomycetota; class CALGFH01; order CALGFH01; family CALGFH01; genus DASVXQ01. The sequence continues at coordinate 15,200 of DASVXQ010000324.1, forward strand.
TGATGCCGACCTTGCGGCCGCGCAGCGACGCCGGGCTGTCCACCCCCGAGCCGCCGAGCGCGATCAGCGAGTTGAGCGGCACCGGCACCAGCGCGGCCACCGCCTTGACCGGCGGCCGCTGTGGGCTCGCCAGGAACAGGTCGGGCTGGTAGCTGATCGCCAGGTCGACCTGGTTCAGCCCCACCAGCTTGATCGGCGCGCTCGGGTCCGACGGCGCCCGCATGGTCACCCGCAGCCCCGCCCGCTGGAAGAAGCCGTGGCGCTCGGCATAGTAGAGGCCGACGTGGTCGGGGTTGGGCGTCCAGTCGAGCGACAGGCTGAGGCTGCCGCCACCCTGCCCCCGCCGGGCCGCGCCGCCGCCTTCCGCGCCGCAGCCGGCGGCCAGCAGCGCCAGCGCGGCCAGCAGGAGCAGCGCCCGTCGTATGCCTCGTGCGGATGTGGCCATCGGTGCTCGTGCCTCGCTCTCTACGGTTGCGCCGCCGCCGGCCGCGCCCACGGCACCAGCAGGCGCTCCAGCGCCCGGATCAGCAGGAACAGGGCCAGCGACAGGACGGTGAGGATGACGATCGCCGCGAAGATCCGCGGCGTGTCGAGGTTGGGGGTGGCCTGGAGCATCAGGTAGCCGAGCCCGGCGCTGGAGCCGGCCCACTCGCCGAAGACCGCACCGATGGCCGCGTAGGTCGCCGCCACGCGCATGCCGGAGAAGGCCAGCGGCAGCGCCCAGGGCAGCTCGACCCGCTTGAGGATCGCCCAGCGCGAGCCGTCGAGCGTGCGCATCATCCGGACCAGCTCGGGGTCGACCGACCGCAGCCCGTCCACGGTGTTGACCACGATCGGGAAGAAGCAGACCAGCGCGACGATCGCCAGCTTGGGCGCCAGATCGAAGCCCAGCAGGATCACCAGGATCGGCGCCAGCACCACCACCGGCACGGTCTGGGAGCCGATCAGCAGCGGGTAGACCGCCCGCCGCAGCGTGCCGGACAGGTGCAGCGCGACCGCCAGGAGCAGCCCGGCGGCCACCGCCAGCGCGAGCCCGAGGGCCATCTCGGTGAGCGTGACCAGCGCGTTGTCGAGCAGCAGCCGGCCGTCGGCGCCGAAGTCGGCGACGATCGCCGACGGCGCCGGCAGCAGGTAGTCCGGCACCCGGAACAGCCGGATCGCCGCCTCCCACAAGCCGACCGCGACGACCACCAACAGCAGCGCCGGCGCGCCACGCCGCCGGCCCGCCCGCCGGCTCCCGGCGGTCATCCGAGCGCCTCCAGGACCCGCTGGCGCGCGGCCACGAACGCCGGGCTGGCGACCAGTTCGCGGCGCGGCAGGCCGCGTGGCAGCTCGCTGTCCAGCCGCCGTACGACGCGGCCGGGCCGCTGCGACAGGACCGCCACCGAGTCGGCCAGCAGCAGCGCCTCCTCAACGTCGTGGGTCACCAGCACCACCGTGCTTGGCTGCTCGGCCAGCGCGCCGGCCAGCCATTCCTGCATCTGGCCGCGGGTGATCGAGTCCAGCGCGCCGAACGGCTCGTCGAGCAGCAGCACCTGCTTGCCGGCCAGCAGCGTGCGCAGGAAGGCGACCCGCTGGCGCATGCCGCCGGAGAGCCGCGCCGGCGGGGCCTGCTCGAAGGAGCCCAGGCCGAAGCGCTCGAACAGCGGCCGCGCGCGCCGCCTCGCCTCGGGCCGCCGGACGCCCTGGTTCTCCAGTGCCAGGCAGGCGTTGTCCAGCGCGCTGCGCCACGGCAGCAGCAGGTCCTTCTGGGGCATCAGCGCGCAGCGGGCCAGCCGCGCCCGCGGGTCCCGCTCGCCGCCGACCAGTACGCTGCCGGCGGTCGGCTCCAGCAGCCCGGCGAGCAGCCCGAGCAGGGTCGACTTGCCGCCGCCGCTGGGCCCGACCACCGCCAGCCGGCCGTGCGCCGGCACCTCGAGCTCGACGCCGTCGAGCACCGGCAGCGCGCCGAACGCGTGCCGCACGCCGCGCAGCTCGACGGTCGCGCCGGCGGGGTCGCCGGCCGGCGCGCGCGGTGTCGCCGGACGGCCCTGGAGCCCGATCATCGCGCGCGGTGTCGTCAGGCGGCCCTGGAGCCCCCGCATCGTGCGGCGGTCAGCCGGAGGAGGGGCAGGCAGGGACGGTCGACGCGGTACGCACTCGGAGCGCCTCCCTTCGCGGGTGCTAACCCGATCAGGTTCATGGGGTCGCCTTGCGGCCTCTCAGCCCGGGCACCCGGCCCAGGCTCCCCCGCGCATGCAGGTCGATCCGGAAGGATAGCACCGCTCTGGCGCGGCCGGCCCGCTCAGCCGGCGCGCCGGACGACCACGCCGCCGCTGTCGCTGCTGGCGGTGATCCGCCGTGGCGAGCCGTCGGCGGTCGGCACGGCCACGGTGACCCTGCCGTCCCTGGAGCTGGCGCGCACATCGTAGGCGGTCGGGCCGGCGGGCACCTGCACCCGGACGGAGCCGTCCCTGGAGGTGGCCGCGACCCGCTGCGGCACCAGGGTGAGGTCCAGGGCGATCCGGCCGCTGTCGCTGGAGGCGTCGACCGTGGTGGCGGCCAGCCCGCTCGCGCGGATGGCGCCGTCGTTGCTGGCCAGCCTGGCGGTGCCGCCGCCGCCCTGGAGGGTGATGGCGCCGCTGTCGCTGCGCAGGTCCATGGCGCCGCTGATGCCGCTGACGCGGATCTCGCCGTCGGGCACGTCGATCTTGAGGCTGACCGACGGCGGCACCTTCAGCTCGTAGCGGGACTCGCAGCGCACCACCATGAAGTTCGGGCAGCGGAGGCCGACCTGGAGGTGGTCGCCCTCCATGCGTTGGGTCACCGGCGGCCGCTGGACGTCGTGGAAGACCGCCCGGTCCACCTCGATCCTGCCAGGCGCGCCGGCGGTGACGCGCACGCTGCTGGTGCTGCCGTTGCCGTCGATCACCAGCCGGTTGCCGCTCAGCGGGTAGGTTGCGTGGGCGTGGTCGTCGGTGAGAGTGGCCGCGCCGACCACCGCCCGGGCGCCGGACACCACCACCCCGAGGGCCAACAGCGCGCCGAGCACCCGGAAGACCCTGCCGGCTCCCGAGCGCCGCGGCGCCGGCGCCGCCTGTGCCTCCACTGTCCACCGTCCCGACCGCTCGGTTCGCCGCCTCGCGCGGCCTTGCCAGGTCTCGACGCTAGCAGCGCCGCGGCGCCGGCCGACATCCGGCCAGCGGGCCAGCCCGGGGTAGGGCTACCCCCACCGCCCGGCCGGCGGCGGTCAGCCGGCGGCCGGCCCGGGACCCACCGGCCCGCGGCAGACCCGCAGGACGGCCTCGGCGATGGCGGCGCCCTCCGGGCCGAGCGCGGCCACGTAGGCGTCGATCACCTCCTGCTCGCGGCCGGCGTCGTAGCGGTCGCCGCCGCGACCCAGCCGCAGCGCCTGGATGCGGTTGGACAGCTCGCGCCGCCGCGCGACCAGCGCCTGGAGCTCGCGGTCGAGCTCGTCGACGCCCGCGCGCAGCGCGTCGAGCCCGGCTGGCTCGCCGGTGCTCACGGGCGGCGCCATCGCTGGACCGGGTCGCCGAGCGTGCCCTGGCCGACGTAGCGGATCCGCCGCGCG
>DASVXQ010000325.1:0-15596 GCA_036392615.1 Actinomycetes bacterium
CGCGCTGGCGGCGGGCCGCTCCCGCGCCGCCGCGGTCGCCGCCGGGCTCGCCCTGCTCGCCGGCGGCGCCCACCAGCGGTTCGCGGTGTTCGAGGCGGGCGTGGCCTCGACCAGGGACCCCAGGTACGTGGTGGCGCCCCAGCGCGAGCAACTGCCTGCCGCCGATGGACGCTGACCAGGCGTCCCAGGGCCGGTCGCAACTCCCGCGGGCGGCTGGCTTCGAGCTGCTGGAGCACACCGCCGACGTCGGCATCCGCGCGCGCGGGCCGACCCTGGAGGCGGCGTTCGAACAGGCCACCCTCGGCCTGGCCGACGTGCTCGGGGTGTGGCGGCCGCTCCCGGGCGAGCGGGTGGAGATCGCCCTGGAGGGCGACGACCCGGGCGGGCTGCTGGTCGACTGGCTCAACGAGGTGCTCTACCTGCACGAGGTGCGCGAGGCGGCGCTCGGCGGGGTACAGGTGCAGCGGGTGGCGGATCGCCGGGTGGACGGCTGGGTGGTGCTGGTCGCCGGCGCCGAGGCGCCCGAGGGCATCTCGGTGAAGGCCGCCACCTGGCATCACCTGCGGGTCGCCCAGGAAGGGGGCGGCTGGCTGGTCGAGGTCTACCTGGACGTCTGAGGGAGGTTGCGCCGGTGGAGCCCCGCAAGCGCGAGCCGTTCGTCTGGGAGATCCCGGTCGGGTTCGTGGACGGCATGCGGGTGCCCGGGGTGGTCTTCTCGGCCGACGAGCTGTTCGCCAAGACCCTCGAGGACGGCGCCGCCGTCCAGGTCGCCAACGTCGCCACCCTGCCGGGCATCGTGGGCGCGTCCTTGGCCATGCCGGACGTCCACCGCGGCTACGGGTTCCCCGTGGGCGGCGTGGCCGCCACCGACGTCGCCGCCGGCGGGGTGATCTCACCCGGCGGCGTGGGGTTCGACATCGGCTGCGGCGTCCGCCTGGTCCGCAGCGACCTGGCCTGGGAGGAGCTGCGGCCCCGCCTGCGGCAGCTGACCCTCGCGCTGGCCCGCCGGATCCCGCGCGGGGCCGGCAGGCAGGGGCTGCTGCCGCTGGACCGCGGCGGCCTGGATGCGGTGCTGCGCGAGGGCGTGCGCTTCCCGCTGGCCCAGGGCCTCGGCTTCCAGGAGGACGCGGGCGCCTGCGAGGACGCCGGCACCCTGCCCGGCGCGCGGCCCGAGCTGGTCTCGGAGCGGGCGCGCGAGCGCGGCGCGCCGCAGCTCGGCAGCCTCGGCGGCGGCAACCACTTCCTCGAGGTCCAGGTGGTCGAGGAGATCCGCGACCAGGCCGGAGCCGAGGCGATGGGCGTCTTCGCCGGGCAGGTCTGCGTGATGCTCCACACGGGCTCGCGCGGGCTGGGCCACCAGGTCTGCACGGACTACGTCCGCGAGTTCGACCGGCGCATGCCGGCGACGGGGATCCGCGTGCCGGACCGGCAGCTCGGCTGCCTGCCGGTCGGGCACGAGGCCGCCCAGCGGTACCTGGGCGCGATGGCCGCCGCCGGCAACTTCGCCCTGGCCAACCGCCAGGTCCTCACCGACGGGCTGCGGGGCACGTTCGCGGAGGTGCTGGGGCGGTCCGCCCGCGAGCTCGGCCTGCGGGTGGTCTACGACGTCTCCCACAACCTCGCCAAGCTGGAGGAGCACCAGGTCGACGGCGCCAGCCGCATGCTCTGCGTGCACCGCAAGGGCGCCACCAGGGCGCTCGGTCCCGGCCACCCGAGCCTGCCGGACCCCTACCGCGCGATCGGCCAGCCGGTCACCATCCCCGGCAGCATGGGCAGCGGCTCGTACCTGCTGGTCGGCGCGGCCGGGTCCGAGGCCCGCTCCTTCGGCTCGACCTGCCACGGCGCCGGCCGGGCGATGAGCCGCACCCGCTCCAAGAAGGTGATGAGCGGCCGCGACCTCCAGCGCCAGCTCGAACGCGAAGGGATCGTGGTGGCGGCCTCCAACGTCAAGCTGCTCGGCGAGGAGGCGCCCCACGCCTACAAGGACCCGTCCGTGGTGGTGGAGACCTGCGAGCAGGTCGGCCTGTCGCGCGTGGTCGCCAGGCTCCGCCCCGCCGGGGTCGTCAAGGGCTGAGCCAGCCGCCCATCCAGGCGGATGCCCGGAACGCCGCCGATGCACCGAGATGCGCGTCCGATCGGATACGTGTGTTAGGGAAGTACGCTAGGTGGGAATCGCCCTGGGATACGCGATTCCGGGTTCGGGAGGCGCACAGTGTTCCGTGTCCACGCCGGTGCAGTTGACTACGCGATCCTCGCGGTCTATTTCCTGGTGGTGCTCGGCATCGGCTTCGCGGCCAGGCGCTACGTCCGCACGGGCCTGGACTTCTTTCTCTCCGGCCGGTCCATGCCCGCCTGGATCACCGGGCTGGCGTTCATCGCCGCCAACCTCGGAGCGCTGGAGATCCTCGGCCTGGCCGCCAACGGGGCCAAGTACGGCATCGCCACCGTGCACTTCTACTGGATCGGCGCGGTCCCGGCGATGGTGTTCCTCGGCATCGTGATGATGCCCTTCTACTACAACTCCAAGGTCCGCAGCGTCCCCGAGTACCTGCGGCTGCGCTTCAACGACCCCACCCACGTGCTGAACTCGCTCAGCTTCGCGGTCGCCACCGTGCTGATCGCCGGGGTCAACCTGTTCGCCATGGCCCTGGTGATCCGGCTGCTGCTGGGCTGGCCGCTCGCCCTGTCGATCGTGCTGGCCGCCGGGATCGTGCTGATCTACATCACCCTCGGCGGCCTCTCCTCGGCGATCTACAACGAGGTGCTGCAGTTCTTCGTCATCATGGCGGGGCTGGTGCCGCTGACCCTCGTCGGGCTCAAGGCGGTCGGCGGCTGGAGCGGCCTCCAGGACAAGATCAGCGCCGCCAAGGGGCTCGGCCCGCTGGCCCTGCACCCCTGGCAGGGGACCGGGGTCGGCGGCGTCACCAACCCGATCGGAGCGAACTGGATCTCGATCGTGTTCGGGCTCGGCTTCGTGCTCTCCTTCGGCTACTGGACCACCAACTTCGCCGAGGTGCAGCGGGCCCTGGCGGCCAAGAACCTCTCCGCCGCGCGGCGCACGCCGCTGATCGGCGCCTTCCCCAAGCTGCTGATCCCGTTCGTGGTGGTGATCCCCGGGCTGATCGCGGCGGTCACCGTGCAGGGGATCGGGGCCAAGACCGGCGACCTCCAGTTCAACAACGCCATCCCGATCCTGATCTCCAAGTACCTGCCCACCGGGATGCTCGGGATCGCCATCACCGGGCTGTTGGCGGCCTTCATGGCGGGCGTGGCCGCCAACGTGACCGCCTTCAACACCGTGGTCAGCTACGACCTCTGGCAGGCCTACGTCCGCAAGCACGAGCCCGACCAGTACTACGTGCGCTTCGGGCGCATCGCCACCGTGGTCGGCGTGGTGATCGCGATCGGCACCGCCTTCATCGCGGCCGGTTACAACAGCATGATGGACTACATCCAGGCGCTGTTCTCGTTCTTCAACGCGCCGCTGTTCGCCACCTTCATCATCGCGATGTTCTGGCGGCGGGCCACGCCGTGGGCGGGCTTCTGGGGACTCGCGGCGGGCACGCTCGCCGCCGTCGCCGTCCACTTCCTCCACTCCCGCGGTCCGCTGGACCTCGGCTCGCCGCTGTCGGCCGACTTCTGGGGCGCGGTGGCGGCGTTCGTGGTCGACGCCGTGGTGACCGTCGGCGTCAGCCTGGCCACCAAACCGAAGCCGGATAACGAGTTGAGCGGGCTGGTCTGGGGCCTGACCAAGACCGAGGACGTCACCGCCGAACGCGACCCCGCCGAACGCGTCTGGTGGCGCCGCCCGGCGGTGCTCGGCGCCATCGCACTGGCCATCACGGCGTTGCTGTATCTGGTCTTTCTGTTCTAGGAGGCAGGACCATGGCGGATTCCGACCCGCAGAGCGAGGCCCGTACCCAGATCGCCGAGACGGAGAAGGCCGAGGCCGAGGAGGTCGAGACCGAGGATCGCGCCGCCCGGGCGGCCGGGCTGTTCGACCTCCGCATGATCATCGGCGGGCTGCTCAGCCTGTACGGCGCGGTGCTCTTCCTGATGGGGCTGTTCGCCTCCAGCGCCATCAGGTCCAAGGCCGCCGGCATCAACATCAACCTCTGGGCGGGCCTGGCCCTGCTGATCGCCGGCGCGTTCTTCCTCACCTGGGTCCTGCTGCGCCCGCTGCGGGCAGCCGACCTCCAGGACGCCGACCCCGACCGCCCCAACGTCGAGTAGCGAGTCGGCCAGGCCAGAAGTCCTCGCCACGCTCGGCGGCCGCGCCGACTCGTCGCGGCGGGCTGGCGTCCCGGTCAGCGCCTCGCCGGGGTCGCGGCGGCCGGCGCTCATGCCCGCCCCGTCAGGTAGCGCATGAGGAGACGAGTCATGCCACCGACGCTCCCGTGTACACCCGCCGCCTACGGTGCCTTGTGCCCATCAGGCATCCAGGCCACCCAGAACCAGAGCCCCCAGGTACGCGGAGGGTCCTCGGCCAGGATCTCGGCCATGCGGCTGACGCACTGGTTGCAGATCCACACCTCGAGGATGGCCTCGCTATTGGGGTCCCTGGTCTTGCGTTTGGCCTGGAAGAGGTGCTGGACCTCCTCGTGCGACCTGCCGCAGAACTGGCAGAGGATCGGGCCGGGGTTGAAGGGCGGCACGACCTCCGGCTTCTCGTCGCCGGCGTCCAGCCACGCCGCTTCCTCCCGAACGGCGAAGACGTAGCCCTCACGCGGGGGCTGCTCGGTTCCTTGCACTGGGACCTCCGAAGCCCGACGGCCACCGGCCGGGCGCAGACAAGCGGCTGAGCAGAGCATGCGCCGGCGGCTTGCGCATCTCAACCGAAATGGTCGTTCGGCGCCGACCCTGGCGATCGCCGCCATAGATAGCGTTCCAATATGTAGTGTTGCTACACTAGCGGCGTCGCAGGTGCCAGGAGGTGCCCGCTATGTCGGAGCTTGCCGGCCAGATCTTCGGCCTACCGATTCCGGACGAGGGAGCGCTGTTCGACACCGCCCTTGCCTGCCACATCGCCGCCGCGCTCACCTGCGTCGTCAGCGGCGCGCTCGCGGCCACGGCCCCGAAGCGACCCGGGCGCCACCCGCGCGCCGGGATGATCTACTTCTGGTCCCTGGCCGTGGTGTTCGCCTCGTCGACCACCATGGCGGCGCTGCGCTTCTCCCAGGACTGGCACCTACTGCTCATCGGCACCGTCGCCTTCGGAGCCGGCAGCCTCGGCTACCTGGCCCGCCGGCGCGGCCGGCCACACTGGCAGCGCGTCCACATCCCGGCCATGGGCGGCTCCTACATCGCCCTGTTCACCGGCTTCTACGTCGACAACGGCCCCAACCTGCCGCTGTGGAACCGGCTGCCCCACGTCGCCTACTGGGTCCTGCCCAGCCTGATCGGCATCCCGCTGATCCTGCGCGCCCTGGGCAGGCGGCAGAAAGGCGTTTTGGCGGCGCCGTCACGGCTACCTGGCGGTTGACGCCTCGGGCCGTGGTTCTGGCTGCTTCGAGGCGGCTGGCCGGGAGCAGCGCAAGAGCTGAGGAGGCGGGTGACGCCGATGAGGACCCCGATCCGACCAGGGCTGCCGGAAGCCCGCGAGTCGAGCGACGGCGTGGACGTCCACGCGCTGGAGGACGCCCTTCGCCGCAGCGTCCGCGGAGAGGTCCGGTTCGACGCCGGCAGCCGGGCGGCGTATTCCACCGACGGGTCGAACTACCGGCAGGTGCCGATCGGCGTGGTCGTGCCGGCGACCACCGACGACGTGGTGGCGACCGTGGCCGTCTGCGCCGAGCATGGCGCGCCGGTGCTCAACCGTGCCGGCGGGACCAGCCTGGCGGGCCAGTGCTGCAACGTCGCCGTGGTCCTGGACCACATCAAGTACCTGAACCGCATCCTCGAGCTCGACCCCGGGCAGCGGGTCGCCCGGGTGCAGCCGGGGATCGTCCGCGACGCGCTCGACGAGGCGGCGAAGCGGCACCGCCTGACCTTCGGCCCGGACCCCTCCACCCACGACCACTGCGCCATCGGCGGCATGATCGGCAACAACGCCTGCGGCGCGCACGCGCAGATGGCCGGCCGCACCAGCGAGAACGTCGCCGAGCTGGAGATCCTCACCTACGACGGGGTGCGCATGCGGGTCGGGCCGACCAGCGACGACGAGCTCGCCCGCATCGTGGCCGCGGGCGGCCGCCGCGGCCAGATCTACCGGGACCTCGCGTCGCTGCGGGACCGCCACGCCGAGCTGGTCCGCGAGCGCTTCCCGAGGATCCCGCGCCGCGTCTCCGGCTACTGCCTGGAGGAGCTGCTGCCGGAGAACGGCTTCAACCTGGCGCGCGCCCTGGTCGGCAGCGAATCGACCTGCGTCACCATCCTGGAGGCGACCTGCCGGCTGATGCCGGCGCCCAAGGTCAAGGTGCTGGTGCTGCTCGGCTACCCGGACGTCTACCAGGCCGCCGATCACGTGCCGGACGTGCTGGAGTTCGACCCGATCGCGCTGGAGGGCCTCGACGACGTCCTGATCGACCACATGAAGCGCAAGGGCCTGCACCCCGACGACCTCTCCATGCTGCCCGAGGGTCGCGGCTGGCTGATGGTCGAGCTGGCGGCGGACAGCCGCGAGCAGGGCGACGCGCGCGCCGAGCAGCTCATCAAGGCCCTGACCGGCGGCCGGGACGGGGAGGTCAGCGCCAAGCTGGTCGACGACCCCGCCCAGGAGCAGCTGATCTGGGAGGTGCGCGAGTCGGGCCTCGGCGCCACCGCGCTGGTGCCGGGCGAGCCGCTCACCTGGGAGGGCTGGGAGGACTCAGCGGTCCCGCCCGACAGGCTCGGCGGCTATCTCCGCGACCTGCGGAAGCTGTACGAGCGGCACGGCTACAGCGGCGCCTTCTACGGCCACTTCGGCCAGGGCTGCCTGCACACCAGGATCAACTTCGACCTGGAGACGGCCCCGGGCATCGCCAGCTGGCGGCGGTTCCTCGACGAGGCGGCCGACCTGGTGGTCTCCTACGGCGGCTCGTTCTCCGGGGAGCACGGCGACGGGCAGTCCCGCGCGGAGCTGCTCCCCAAGATGTACGGGCCCGAGCTGATGGACGCCTTCCGCGAGTTCAAGGCCATCTGGGACCCGGGCAACAAGATGAACCCCGGCAAGGTGGTGAACCCGTACCCGATCACCTCCAACCTGCGGCTCGGCACGGACTACCGGCCGAAGCCGGTGAGCACCAAGTTCGCTTTCCCAGACGACCAGCACACCTTCTCCCGGGCGGCGCTGCGCTGCGTCGGCGTGGGCAAGTGCCGCCACGACGGCGGCGGGGTGATGTGCCCCTCCTACATGGTCACCCGGGAGGAGGAGCACTCGACCCGCGGCCGCGCGCGGCTGCTGTTCGAGATGCTCAACGGCGAGGAGATCCCCGACGGCTGGCGCAGCGAGGCGGTCAAGGACGCCCTCGACCTGTGCCTGGCCTGCAAGGGATGCAAGAGCGACTGCCCGGTGAACGTGGACATGGCCACCTACAAGGCCGAGTTCATGTACCACCACTACAAGGGGCGGCTGCGGCCGCGGCAGGCCTACTCGATCGGCATGATCTGGTGGGCCGCCCGGCTCGCCTCCAAGGTCCCCTGGGCGGCCAACCTGCTCACCCAGACCCCGGTGCTGCGCGGCCTGGTGAAGCGCGCCGGCGGCATCGCGCCGCAACGCCGGATCCCGCGCTTCGCCGGCGAGCCGTTCACCGCCTGGTTCCGGCGGCGCGGCCGGGTCCACGCCGGCGAGGACCGGCGGCGGGTGCTGCTGTGGCCGGACACCTTCAACAACTACCTGCACCCCGGCACCGCCAAGGCCACGGTCGAGGTGCTGGAGGCGGCCGGCTTCGAGGTGCTGATCCCCGGGCGGCCGCTGTGCTGTGGGCGGCCGCTGTACGACTACGGCATGCTCGACCTGGCCGAGCGGCTGCTCCATCGGGTGCTCGACAGCCTGCTGCCGCTGATCCGAGAGGGCGTGCCGCTGGTCGCGGTCGAGCCGAGCTGCCTGGCGGTGTTCCGCGACGAGCTGTTGCAGCTGCTCCCCGACGACGAGGACGCCAAGCGGCTGGCGGCGCAGTCGTTCACCCTCGCGGAGCTGCTGGCCACGCGCGCGCCCGGCTTCGAGCCGCCCACCCTCGAAGGCAAGGCGATCGTCCAGCGCCACTGCCACCACCACGCGGTGATGGGCTTCAAGGAGGACCAGAAGCTGCTGGAGCGCGTCGGCCTGGACGTCGAGCTGCTCGACTCCGCTGCTGCGGGATGGCCGGCTCCTTCGGCTTCGAGCAGGGCGAGCGCTACCAGGTCGCCATAAAGGAGGGGGAGCGCGTCCTGCTGCCACGGGTGTGCCAGGCACCCGACGGCACCTTCGTGATCGCCGACGGGTTCTCCTGCCGCACCCAGGTCGAGCAGGGCAGCGACCGCCGCGCCCTCCATCTCGCCGAGGTCCTCCGGCTGGCGCTGCGTAACGCGCAGGGCAACGCTCCGGCGGCGCGGCGGCCGGAGCTGGCCAACCTCGCCGTCCAGGAGTCCGGCCACGGTGCCCGGCGGCGGGGCGGCCGGCTCGCGACCGTCGCCGCCACCGCGACTGCCGCCGTGCTCGCCTACACCCTGCGCCGCCGGGGGCGCCGGTGAGCTCAGCGGTCAGGGGACGAGCAGCATGGCGCGGAGGCGATGGACCGCCCGGGACAGCAGGCGGGAGACCTGCATCTGGGAGCAGCCGAGCTGCCCGGCGATGTCCCGCTGCCGCAGCTCGTGGAAGTAGTAGAGGAGGATGACCCGCCGCTCGACGTCCGGCAGCCGCTCGACGGCCTTGGGAAGCAGGAGCAGGTCCTCCAGCTCCACGTCCGGCCCGTCCGCCGGCAGCGTCTCGGCGAGCGGCATGGACCATTCCTCGTGACGGTTCAGCGGCCGGTCGAGCGACATCACCGAACGCGTGTTGAGCGCTTCCAGCGCCTCGGCGACCATCTCCTCGGTGGCCTCCAGGTGGACCGCCAGCTCGGCGAGCGTCGGCGAGCGGGACAGGGTCGCGCGCAGCTCGTCGAGCACCGGCAGCAACCGCACGGTGAGGTCCTTGATGCGGCGTGACACGTGCAGCTGCCAGGTCGCGTCCCGCAGGCTGCGCTTGACCTCCCCGATCATGCACGCCACGGCGTAGGCCAGGAACGGCACGCCACGGCCGGGGTCGTAGCGCTCGACCGCCGCCACCAGGCCCATGCGGGCGGTCTGCTGGAGGTCCTCACGAGCGATCGGCGGGTGCTCGTGGAACCGGGATGCCAGCCGCGCCGCGATCTCCAGGTACGCCAGCACGATCCGGTCGCGCAGCGCCAGATCCCTGGTGGCGGCGTACTCGTCCAGCCATGCTTCGACCTCCTCCTCCCCGGCGGGGTGATCGTCCAGCTCCAACCCAGCCATCGCGGCTGGCATCTGCGGTGTTCTCATGTCCAGCATCGAACTCCCCGAGACCTGCGAAGACGGCATCGCCGACCCTCAGCGGTTAACCACTGGACGGACATTTTAAATCGCAGCACGATATATTTTCCCATGGGCGCCGCGGGATTTCCGTTTGCGAGCAGGGCAGCCGGGCATCCACGCCTGGTCAACGGCGCGACGTCAACCAGGAGAAGTCGATGACAGCCGACGAGCGCGAGCTCGACGAAACGCCGTAGCAACCAGGGGCCGACCCGCACCGGGACGAGGGCGACGCCGCCACGCTGCCGCAGGACCCGACTCAGGTCGACAGCGACCGGCAGCGCGCCGGCGTCTCGACCAGACGCTCACCGGCCGGCGGTGAGGGCCACCTCGAGGAGATCAGGCCAGACGACGATCGCGTGGCGCCCGACATGCCGCGGCGGCCACAGGACTCCGACCTGCCAGACGAGCACCCCCGGTCGTTCTGAGCGACGGACGCACCGGAAACAGCGTCCGGGCGTGCGGCGTCACGCCTTGCGGGAGCGCTGCCCTCTGGCGGGCCCGCCGGTGTGCTCTTCGAGACCGACCCACAAGGTGTGCAGCTCGGAGTTCAGCCGGTTGAGCTCCTCCAGGTGAGGGATGGTCAGGCGCTCCAGCCGCTTGGCGCCGAGCGCGGTGAGCGAGACCCGCACCGTTCGCGCGTCCTCGGTGTCGTCCTGGCGGACCACCAGGCCCGCCGACACCGCCCGGTCGACCAGCTCGACCGCGCTGTGGTGGCGCACCAGCAGATACCCGGCGATGTCGCCGATGGTGGGCCCGCGTGGATCGGGATGCCCGCGGATCGCCAGCAGCAGCTGGTGCTGCGCCGGGGTGATGCCCGCCGCCTCCGCCTGCTGACCGCTCCAGGCGAGGAAGCGGCGCAGCCCGGTCCGGAACGCGAGCAGGCGTTCGTAGTCCTGCTGGGTCAGCGCTCGCATGCCAAGACGATAGCCGAGCCGGGCACGGCACGTCTCATCCGCGAGCCGGCTGGGACCGGGCCGGACCGGTGGGCGTCGCGCCCAGGTCGCGCTCGATCTCCTCGCCGAGTCCCGCATAGAGCCAGAAGGTCCCTCCCCGGCCGATCCAGCCCAACAGGCTCAGGAGGAAGTAGGACACCAGGAACCAGGGCGACCAGGGCGAGCCACGGCGCCGAGTGCTGCCACGACGGGAACGCGAAGAAGCCGCCCAGCAGCACTGCGCCACCGTGAGGATGGCGGTGCCGCTCAGCAGCAAAGGAACCCCATTGCACCACCTACCCGTAGCCGACTGACGACCTCCCGATAGCCCAGGGCCGTCGGCGTAACCGGGAACTTGGCCGACCGCATCGGGACGGACGCCCCGGCAAGCCCCGCCGTCGCCCCCGGCCGATCAGGGGTCGAGTCCCTCCCACAGGCCGGTCAGCTGGGGCGCCAGGCGCCGCAGCTCCTCGAGGTGGAGCTCGGTCAGGCGGGCGAGCCGTTCGTCGCCGTCGACGGTGAGCCGCAGTCGCACCGCGCGTGAGTCGTCGCTGTCCTGGCGGCGCTCGACCAGGCCCGCGGCCACCGCCCGGTCGATCAGCTCGACCGTGCTGTGGTGGCGGATCGTCAGGTAGCGGGCCACGTCCCCGACGGTCGGGCCGGCGGGATCGGGATGGCTGCGGATAGCCAGCAGGAGCTGGTGGCGTGCTGGTGTGAGCCCAGCGGCCGCGGCCTGCGCCGCACTCCATTTCAGGAAGCGCCGCAGGCCCGTGCGGAAGTTGAGCAGCCGCTCGTACTCGCGCTGATCGAGAGAGCCCATCGATTCACTCTAATAGATCGTGCCCCGATTTAGATGGACAGAAGCGAGCAAACGTACCGGGGCGTCCGGTGAAGAGAATATCGTGCTACGATATGAGTGCCAGCGTCAAAGGAGGCACGAGCATGAGCGTTGACAGGGAACTGGCGGCCCAGCCGGCCGTCGCCAACCTGCCCGGTTGGACGCGGGTGGGCAACAAGCTGGTCAAGTCGTTCGCCACCGACGACTTTCACGCCGCGGCCCGGTTCGTCGACCGGGTGGCGACCGCCGCCGAGGCGGCTGACCGCTACCCCGACATCAGCATCCACGCCGGCGTGGTGACGATCGGGTTCCCGCTCGAGAAGCGCGCGGGCGCCTCGGAGGCCGATCTGGCCTTCGCCCGCCGCATCCAGCGCCTGATCGGCGACCACCACCACCCCGTGGGACTGGCCGGACCCTGATCCGCGCCGGCCGTCGATCAGGCCAGGGCCACCGTCCGTTGCGCATCGAGCGGCGCCGCCCGGCGGTTGCGACGAAAGGAGGAACCGTGACGCCGGAAGAGATGACCACCGAGCACTACGCGATGGAATGCCGCCGCTGCAACCGTACCTGGCAGGCCACCTATCAGATCCGCCTGTTCCATGACGACGCCGGCGACCATCGCCTGTACTACCAGCGGGGCGTTCCGGTCACCGCCCCCGGGTCGGCACCGTGCCCGTACTGCGACGGGCAACGCGTGACGCTGGTGCCCTGGCCCGTCCCGGTGTCCTGAGCGGCAGCATCCGGCCCGCTGTTTCCAAGGTCGCAGCGGGGGAAGCCGGCGGGAGATTCCTTTCCACCAGGAAGGGGCACTGCGATGGCTGACCGGATCGACGCGCCATGGGGTGAGCGGACGGCGTTCCCGCGGGGAGCGAGCTGGCCGGAACGGGTCGACGCGCACCTCGAGGAGGGGCTCCAGGAGCGCGACGTGGACCGGTGGGTCCAGTCCGCCTGCGTGCTGTGCTCCCACGGTTGCGGCCTGGACGTGGCGGTCAAGGACGGCCGGATCGTGGGGGTGCGCGGGCGGGCGGAGGACCGGGTCAACCGGGGCAGGCTCGGGCCGAAGGGCCTGTACGGCTGGCAGGCCAACAACTCGCCCGACCGTCTCACCCGCCCCCTGATCCGCCGCGACGGCGAGCTGGTCGAGACGGACTGGCAGACCGCGCTCGGAGCGGTCGTGGAGCGGTCGAGGCAGCTGCTGGACGAGGCGGGACCGCTGGCGTTCGGGTTCTACACGAGCGGCCAGCTGTTCCTGGAGGAGTACTACACCCTGGCCGTGATCGGGCAGGCGGGGATCGGCACGCCCCACATGGACGGCAACACCCGGTTGTGCACCGCCACCGCGGACCAGGCGCTCAAGGAGAGCTTCGGCACCGACGGCGACCCGGGCTCCTACACCGATATCAACGAGTGCGACACGCTGCTGCTGGTGGGGCACAACGTCGCCGAGACGCAGACGGTGATGTGGATGCGGATGCGGATGCTGCCGCATTCACGGCCCCGACCGGCCCAAGCTGGTGGTGGTCGACCCACGGATGACCCCGGTCGCGCGCGAGGCGGACGTGCACCTGCCAATCCGCAACGGCACGAACCTCGCCCTGCTCAACGCTCTCCAGCACGAGCTGATCGCCAACGGGTGGGTCGACCGGGGGTTCGTCGAGGCGCACACGATCGGCTTCGACGGCGTCGCCAAGATCGTTGCCGAGTACCCGCCCGAGCGGGCCGCCGAGATCTGTGGCGTCCCCGCCGAGCGGATCCGCGAGGCCGCCCGGGTCGTCGGGACCGCCGACCGGCTCGTCTCGACCTGCCTCCAGGGCGTCTACCAGTCCCACCAGGCGACCGCCTCGGCGGTGGCGATCAACGACCTCAACCTGCTCCGCGGCATGATCGGCAAGCCGGGCTGCACCGTCTTCCAGATGAACGGCCAGCCGACCGCGCAGAACACCAGGGAGTGCGGCGCCAATGGCGACATCGCCGCGTTCCTCAACTGGCAGAACCCGGAGCACATTCAGCGGCTCGCGCGCCACTGGAACGTCGATCCGTCGGTGATCCCGCACTGGTTCCGCCACACCCACGCCATGCAGATCTTCCGCTACTGCGAGCAGGGCGCGATCAAGCTGCTGTGGATCTCGGGGACGAACCCGGCCGTGTCGCTGCCCGAGCTCCGCCGGATCCGCTCGATCCTCGGGCAGGAGCGCCTCTTCGTGGTCGTCCAGGACGCCTTCCTCAGCGAGACCGGCAGGCTGGCGGACGTGGTGCTGCCAGCCGCGCTGTGGGGTGAGAAGACCGGGACGTTCACCAACGCGGACAGGACCGTGCACCTCTCCGAGAAGGCCGTGGAGCCGCCCGGGCAGGCACGCTCCGACCTCGACATCTGGCTGGAGTTCGCGCGGATGATGGAGCTGCGCGACGCCGACGGGCAGCCGTTGCTCAAGTGGTCGTCCCCCGAGGAGGCGTTCGACCATTTCAAGCGGCTGACCGACGGCCGGCCCTGCGACTACAGCGGCATGAGCTACCAGAGGCTCCGCGGGCGGGGGCAGATCCAGTGGCCGTGCAACGCCGACCATCCCGACGGCAAGGAGCGGCTGTACGAGGACGGGAGGTTCAACACCGACCCCGGGTACTGCGAGGAGTACGGCCACGACCTGACCACCGGCGCGGCCAACGAGGAGAAGGACTACCGGGCGCTGAACCCGGCGGGCCGGGCGATCCTCAAGGCGGCGCACTACTCGCCGCCGCACGAGCAGCCGACCGACGACTACCCGCTGCTGCTGACCACCGGCCGCTCGGTGTTCCACTTCCACACCAGGACCAAGACCGGCCGGAGCCCGCAACTCCAGCAGGCAGCTCCCGAGGTCTGGGTCGAGGTCTCCCCCGAGGACGCCAAGCAGCTGGCGATCGGCGACGGCGATCTCGTCCGGCTCCAGTCCAGGCGGGGATCGCTCCAGGGCCGGGCGCGGATCGCCGACGTCCGGCCCGGCGTGCTGTTCGTCCCGTTCCACTACGGCTACTGGGACCGGGGCCGGGCCGGCCCCGACGGGGGCGCCACGGCGGCCAACGAGCTGACCATCACGGACTGGGACCCCGTCTCCAAGCAGCCGTACTTCAAGGTGGCCGCCGTCCGGCTGGCCCGGCTCGAACCGGCCGGCGACACCCCGGAAGGAGGCGAGGCGCGGTGAAGCTCGCGCGCGCGATCTCCCAGCTCCACCGGTCCGAGCGGGACCTGGTCGGCGAATACCGGCGCGTCGCTGACCGCCACGCCGTGGAGCACGACGTCTACCACATGTGCCACCTGCTGGCGGCGCAATGCTCGACGCACGCCGAGCGCCTGCAACCGTTCCTCGAACGCTACGGAGCGCAGGCGCACGAGCTCGACGCCCCTGAGCTGTGGGAGAGCGTCGTCGGCACGGTGCGCCGCACCAACGCCAAGCTGCTCGGCCGGTCCCCCGCGACCGGGCTGCTGCTGCTCAGCGATCTGCGGCGGCTCTACCTGCTGGTTGCCGAGGCGGAGATCAACTGGCGGATGGTGCGCCAGGGCGCCATGGCGGCCAGGGACACCGAGCTGGCCGAGCTGTTCGAGAGCTGCCACGAGGAGACCTGGAACCAGCTCAAGTGGGCCAAGACCAAGATCAAAGAGGCCTCACCCCAGACCCTCGTCGGCGGCTGAGCCGGAGCTGCCCTGGCGGCGAAGGCAGGTTTCACCACTGGCCCGCCGAGTGACCCCATGGGAGTGGAACCCTTGAGGGGTGCACTGCTTCCTTCGCCGAGGAGTCGATGTGGAGGTCACGGCGGCGGCATGGGCCGTCACGGTCGCAGTGATCGTCGCGCTGGTCGGGCTCGACCTGGGCGTCGCCACCCTGCGGCCGCATGCGGTCGGCTTCCGGGAGGCGACCGCCTGGTCGCTGTTCTACATCGCGGTCGCGGTGGCCTTCGGCCTGGTGGTGGGGTGGACCGCCGGCGGGGAGTTCGGCGTCCAGTACTTCGCCGGCTACCTGGTCGAGAAGAGCCTGTCGGTCGACAACCTGTTCGTCTTCGTGGTCATCATGACCACCTTCGCGGTGCCCGCGCGGCACCAGCAGAAGGCGCTGATCTTCGGGATCATGCTGGCCCTGATCCTGCGGGCGGTCTTCATCGCGGTCGGAGCGGCGCTGCTGGAGCTGTTCTCCTTCATGTTCCTGGTCTTCGGGCTGCTGCTGGGCTGGACAGCGGTGCAGCTGTACCGGCATCGCGACGAGGACCCGGAGGTCGAGGACAACCTCCTGGTCCGCGCCACCCGGCGGGTCCTGCCGACGACCTCGGAGTACCACGAGGGTCGGCTGATCACCCGGGTCGACGGCCGG